>PLRW01000303.1 GCA_003164955.1 Actinomycetota bacterium | reverse complement strand
GGTGTTTCCCGGTGGGCACGTTGAACCCGACGACTCCGGCCTCCGGGCGGCCCTGAGGCGGGAGGTACGCGAAGAAACCGGTGCTGACCTGCGGATCGTAGGCCTGCTCCGTATCCTGGCCGACGAATACCAGCGACAGCACTTCTACCTGGGCCATATCCAGGGATGGTCAGAAGCCGACCGTACCGGCCCGGAGTTCGATGACCCGGACCGCGGCGAGTACCGGCTTCAGGAGATCTCACTGACAACGGAGGCGCTCGACGCCATCACGGTCGAACCCCAGGACATCGCCGCCCTGCTTCGTGACGCGGTGACCACCGGAACGAACCTGGTCACCCTGGCGGATCCGAGATGACCGGACTCGTAGACGGTCTCGACAATCCGCACCGACCGGCCGTCGAGGTCAAGGCAGTCGGGACGGTCACGCTGTGGCACCCGCTCGGCTAGCTCAGCCCGCCACGTTCCAGGCCGCCAGGACGTTCGCCTCGGCCGCCGCGCCCGCGACGCCGAGGATGGGATGCAGCTCCATGGCCGGGGCGTACTTGCTCGCCGGGACCTCCCGGCCGAGCGCCTCGGCCATGGAGCGCACCTGGTGCGGCGCGCCGCCGCAGCACACCCCGATGTAGTTCACGCCCAGGTCGCGGGCCGCCGCCGCGAAGGCGGCCATGTCGAACCGGGTGCACGAGAACGGCTCCAGCGCCAGCGGGAACACGCGGTCCACGCCGTCGGCGCGCAGCGACTCCATCGTCGGCATCGCCGGGCTCGTCTGGTACGGCACCGGCTGCGCCGCCACCGCGCAGTCCACGGCATCCCGGATCCGCTCCAGCAGCGGCAGCATGGTCACCGGGCCCCGGTCGCAGTTCAGCCCAACGACGGTCGCCCCGTGATCGGCCAGGATCCGGCACGCCTCGACGTAGTCATAGCCGTCGCGGGTCGTGTCCGGCTGGGTAGAGGCGAGCGTCACCATGGCGGGCAGGCCCAACTCCTGGGTCACCTCCAGGGCGATCAGGGCCTCGCCGAGGTAGTCGTTCGTCTCGGAGATCACGAAGTCGACACCCTCGTCGACCGCCCAGCCGAGCTGCTCGGTGTACTGCGCCCGCACTGTCGCGCTGGTCGCCGGGTCAGCGGGATCGTAGGCCCAGGTGTTGCAGACGTTGCCGGCCACCAGCGCGCCGCCCTCCCGCGCTACTTCCCCGGCCAGCCGGACGGCGTGGCGGTTCATCGCCTCCAGGTCGTTCTCGCGGCCGACGTGCCGCAGCTTTTCCCGGTGCGCGTAATACGTCAGGGCGACCATGACGTCTGCCCCGGCCCGCAGGAACTCCCGGTGCAGCTCGCGCACCGCGCCGGGAAAGTCGAGCACGACCTCGGGCACATATGGGCCAGCCTTGATGTAACCGCGGCGCTCCAGCTCGAAGACGTAGCCCTCGGCCCCGAGCACCACGCCCTGCGCGAGCCGCTGCTCGATTCCCTGCCCTGCGGTCATGCGGCTGTCCCTCCTGCCTGAGCCCCTCGCGCGAACCGGCCTGGCGCGAAGCGGCTGATGTCGTACACGGTGCCCTGCTGGACGGCGAGCTGAGCCAGCACGCGGCCCACCCACGGCGCGAACTTGTACCCGGTGCCGCGCCAGCCGACGCCGACGAAGACGCTGTCGGCGACGCCGCCGGCGCCCGGCACCGGGCCGAGGATGAAGTCGTCGTCACTGACCAGGTCGTAGAAGCAGGTGTCGACGCCGCTGGCCTCGGCGACATCGACGGTCGCCGCGCCTCGCAGCCCGGGCATGCACTCGGCCACGAAGTCCTCCACGGAACTGATCGGCGAGGGCACGACGGCAGCGTCCGGCGGGTGGTAGAAGCCGACCTTCACGCCCGGCGTCTTCCCCGCGTACAGCGGGTGCCCGTAGATGCCGACGTCCAGGTAGGCAAAGACCGGCAGGGCCGTCTCGGTGTACAGGTCGCGGGCCGTCGGCTCGGGGATGAAGTACTTGGACTGCACCGGGCGGTCCGGGCGGAGCGGGAAGCGAACCGAGCAGCCGGGGATCCGCTCCAGCAGCTCATTGGTGCCCAGGCCCGCGGTGATCACCAGGACGTCGGACTCGACTGGTCCGGCGCTGGTCTGCACCTGCCAGCCGCCACCGGACCGGGTGATCGCGCGGATCTGCGCCTCCTCCCGGATCTCGACCCCGCGAGCCGGTACCACCGACCGCAGCAGGGCCGTAACCGCGGCCACGTCGGCGAATCCGGCGTCGACGTCCAGCCAGCCGCCGTCGGCCGCGAACTGCGGGAAGCGCTCGGCCAGCGCGGGACCCGGCAGGGCCTCACGGCGCAGCTGCAGCTCCTCCAGCACGGCGAAGCTGCGCACGGCGTAACTCGCGGGCACGTCGGGGGTTACGCTCGCCTTCACCAGGTTCAGGCAGCCGCAGTCGACGAGCAGCCGCTCGCCGGCGCGATGCTGCAAGTCCAGCCAGAGCTGCCGGGCCTCGAAGGCCAGCCGCGAGTATTGCGGATCGAGGTAGTCGTTGCGCACCGACCGGGTCAGCGCGAACGAGGCGGTGCCCGGATCACCGACCCGCGACTTGTCCAGCACGGTGACCGAGCCCGCCAGCGGCGCTGCGTAGTAAGCCGTCATCAGGCCCATGACGCCGCCGCCAATGATGGTCAGCCGGCTGCCGCGAGTTCCGGTCAAATCCGCGCTTCTCTTCCTGGGTGCTAAATGCCTGACCTGCGAAAATCCGCGGCCACGAGTGCAGCCATGGTACGACCCGCCTGTTTCGGCGCGATGTCCCGTGCCGGCCGCCGGCGTGAGCCGCCTGGCCCGCGCGGGCACGGTCACTGACCGGAGGCTTGTGATGCAGGCTAAGAATGTGTCCCAGGTGGCAGTCAGGCATGTGTCCCCGGCGGCAGGCGGGAAAAGTCTCGTGTTGCCCCTGCTCGTGATCGAGGCGCCGGGCCATTAGCGGGCCATTAACCCCGGTAAAAGAGGGTCTCTCACGGTCATTCGCGGCTAAGCCGCACCCCAGGTCAGGCCACATACAGGCCCGGACGGTACCGATTCCCAAGCTGATAGTGCGGGTTCGATTCTCGTCACCCGCTCCGCAGGTGAAGGCCGTAGGTCAGGACGTCAGGCCCGAGCCTGGGCCTTGATCGTTCCCGGGCCGGTTCCGGGCCGCCGTGCGATTAGCTGGCCGGAGTGATCATGGTCAAGCTCGGCCGTAATGTCGATGTCTAATGTCCAGAAATCGGACATTGCATTACAAAGTAAAGGGACAGAAGTTTAGATTGATGAGCAGAAATGGTATCCAATAACGAAACGTGACCGGCGGTGACGAGACGACAGCCTTGGGCATGAATCACTGTAGTTTGAGACATTTGCACCGCAAATTTAGAGTCTGGCCGTTGTAAACCGATCCGAGAGCTTGCTCGTCTAATCATTGCGATTCGTGGTTGGCCGCACCTGCTTGCACCTGTGCTTTCGGGCGGCCTAAGCCGAAGAAGAAAAGGGCGGCCCTGCGGTAGAAGGGCTGCGCATATTCCCTGGGGAGGGAGTCAGTACGGGTGAATGCTTGGACATCAAGCGGGGGAGACATGCTGCCGCCACCTGGCAAGCATGCGCGGAAGGTATCTCGGACCGCCGGTACGCTATTCGGGCTGCGCTCGTTGCCTGAGCAGTGCCACGGGGAGCCGGATCTGAACCCCTCGACGCGGACGCGCTTGGGTCAGATCGCCAACAAACCGCAGCGGAGGTCACTGGGCCGCCACCGAAGAGACACGCCGGGCCCGGATGTGCTGCGGGCACGATCTGCGCCTACTGTGGAGCGGCCCGGGATCTGGAAGTCGGCGACCGACGGGTCGGAGAAGCGCCGTCAGGTGACCTCCAGCGGCGACCACCGCTCACGCGGCTTAGAGCGGCCCCGCACGGCGCACATTGCTGTTCTTGTGCCCGCCCACAACGAGCAGGATTACATCGGCGCGACGATCGAGGGAATCCAGGCGCAGACACGCCCGGCAGACCGGATCATCGTGGTGCCGAACAACTGCCGAGACGATGACGAGACGGCTGCGATCGCGGCCAAGTACGACGGCGTCGAGGTCATCGAGCTGCACGGGATCACCGGGCGGAAGGCGGGCGCGCTGAACGCGGCCCTGGACGCGGTCCTCCCGGGGCTGGCCGAGGATGACCTGGTGGTCTGCATGGATGCCGACACCGTCATCCACCGCGAACTGCTGGAGAACGCCGAGCGGCACTTCCAGGACGAGCCCGGCCTCGGCGCGGTCAGCTCCAACCACCTGATCAAGCGGTTCGGCACGATGATCGAGCTGCTTCAGGCCATGGAGTACGAGCGCGACCGGCGGTTCATCGGGCGCCGTAAGGGCAGGTTCGGCTGCATGGCCGGCATGGCCGCCATGTACCGGGTGGCCGCTCTGCGGGACGTCAAGCGGGTGTACGGGGAGATCTACGACCCCGACAACTGGACCGAGGACTGGAAGCTGACGGTCGCCCTGAAGCACCTCCGGTGGGGCATGGTGCGCCCGCAGGACTGTCTGGCCACGACCGTGCCGGTCTCCGGCGTCAGGGGGCTGTTCCTGCAGCGGGAGCGCTGGGCGCGCGGGTACATCCAGACGTTGAGCCAGTTCGGCCTCACCCGCTGGACCACCATCCCGTGGGCCAAGCAGGTCGGCCTGGTGTGGTCGGTGATAGCACGGATCGTGCTCCTGTACCTGCTCTGAACGGTGCGCGGTCACCTATTCGCCTGGTGGTGCCTGCCGGTCCTTATCATCCTGATATCGGACAGCGTCAATACGGCGCACAAAGCGGGATGGCGGGCCATTCTAGTGGCGCTCACATTTCCGGTGGAAATGGCTTATGCCTGGCTGATTACGGCCGCCATTGCTTCCGGCTACTGGAAGCAGCTGACACAAACCGGCAAGAATGACACATGGAAGATGGTGCGGAGATGATCAACACTCGGGTGACCAATCATGTCGCCAGCACGGGAATCGCCGGAACGGCTATCGGCGGCGGCGCATTTCGCTTGGCCTGGTGGATCTGCCTGGCAACGCTGGTGGTCAGCCTGGGATTCGCGCTCCTGCGATTCCTTCCACGTTATGAAAAGTGAGACATGAAAGGGGAGACATGAAAAGGACTAAGATAGAAGCCGTGCTGGCCGTGATCGTCACGGTGACGCTGGCGCTGACCGCCGGGATCGGCGGTACCCGGGTACGGCGCGGGCAAGGCCGTCGGCGTGCCCGTCGGCGCCGTCCAGGCGGCAGCGACGGAGTCGTACCACGTGCCGGTGCAGATCCCAGTCCTGTGCTTCCACGGCATCGGCACGCCGTCCTCGGTCGCCGGGTCGGTTGACTACTACAACACGACGCTAGCGAACTTCAAGACCGAGATGGCGTACCTGCACAGGCACGGCTACGCCACCATTACGCCCCAGCAGTATGCCAACTGGCAGGCCGGCATCAGGCAACTCCTCCCGGCCAAGCCGATTCTCATCACCTTCGATGACGCGTTCAATTCCGACACCGAGGCGACGCCGGTCCTGAATGAGTACGGTTTCAATGCCGTGATGTTCGTGATCACCGGCTACGCAAATGGCGATTATGGCTCGCGGTGGGCCAGCTGGAGCACGATTCAGGCCATGGCCAGCGAGGGCTGGATGATACAGCTGCACGCGGGGGAATGCGGGCACGCCGCTATGCCGTTTGCCCTGGTATCATGCCTGGCCGGGCTGCACCAGTCGCTTTTCACGCCGACTCATTTCCAGTACTACATCTGGAATTTCGGCCAGACGAACGCCCAGTATCGTGCCCGCGTCGTCAATGACATCACCGTCGGCGAGGCCAAGATGCAGACGACCCTGGGTTTCCAGGCGGGGTGGCAGTCGACGGTCTTCGCGGCACCGTTCGGCGCCTGGGCCAACGGACAGAACTCGTGGCTGATCTCCTACTGGGACAAAATCTTCAAGATAATCTTCGTCCAGTACATCGCGGCCTCCGACCAGGCCGTGGCGCACCGCGATCATGTCCGGTACCGGCTGGAGCCGGCCTACGGAGCCCAGAGCGCGGACTACCTCGCGAGCCACATCGTCGATCCGGCGTTCACCCGGGCCGGGGCAGGCTCCGGCGTGACGTCCGGGGCTGCCATCAACGCCAGTGACTCCGCCTCGGGGTAGCTGACCGGGTCAGTAGTTTGTGGACATTGAATCGAGGTCGACCATCACGCCGTTGTATGACAGGTAGACGTTCTGCATTGCCATCAGGTCTGATTGTGTCCAGCCACCGAATGTGGGGCTGAACGGCGGGTTCGTCAGACTGTGTACCCAATTGTTGAGGGTGATGCGTGAGTTGCCCTGTGATGCCCACAACCGGATGTTTGTGAAGCCGGTGCCGCCCTGCCATCCGCCCGGGAACGAATAGATGACCGGGCGGATGCCATCGGCCCGTACGGCAGCCACTTCGGCAGATGTGACCCGGACGATCGTCGAGCCACTCCCGTTGCAGTTTGAGCCGCCGGGCCCATTGCCTGGCTCGACGTCAAACGCGAAGAATGCCATTGGCAGCCCCCCGAAGGCGCTGATCCCGGCAGCGTAGTCCTCGGGTGAGCATGTGAACGCGCCGACCTGTAGGCCAGCAGCCTCGGCTGCCCTGACGATCGCCTGCGTGGATGCATTGGTCGCCGGGGTGAGCACGGTGTCGTCCTGCAGGTCACCTGACGGCGCTTCTCCGACCCGTCGGTCGCCGACTTCCAGATCCCGGGCGGCTGTGAGTACTTGCCCCGCTCCACAACGAAACACCAGGTCAGCGGCTCACGCTGGTCTCTGGTATCCAGCCCGTTGGTGCGTCGGCGCCGAACGCGTGCCATGACATGCCGTTGGCCCACGGGCACGACGAGGCTAGAGGTGAAGCTCGGACTCGGGCTGATCTTCATGGGTAATAAGGTCGCCCCACAGTGAGACCAAAGCCCCTGCCGGCCATGCATCCGTCGCGGTAAGCCTGGGGTGGAGGTGGGAACTGTGATCACCGTGCTTACCGTTGATGAGGCATTTCAGCATATCTGCGCGATCTTGCGCGAGCAGGCTGACCGGGGCGATATCACTCCTACCGAGCGTGACCTCCTGATAGATGGCGCCATTCTGCTCGCCATGCGCGTCGACGACCAGGCCCGGGATGGCCGCGTCGGCTCGGATTCCGGCTGGCCGGAAGGCGCGACCGAACCGGTTGGGCGGCACGAACGGCAAGCGGCCACGGCGGCCGCCTGAACTGGCGCATCGTCCGGGTGCTATTCAGCGGATCGCCCGAGGCTGCGGGGATCCCGGCCGGGTTGGTGCAGCTGGTTGCTGCGGGTCTGGCTGCCGAGCGGGCGGGGGTTTTCAGCGTGTGCCTAGGACGGAGAGCTGACGGTCACCGCCTGGCCGCGGATCACCTTGCCGGTCGCGGTGGTATCGAGGTTGTCGACGCTGACGAACCGGCTCGGCTGCTTCGGCCCTGATAGTCGCTGCCGACAGAAGGCCCGCAGCGCGGACAGGTCGATGTCGGCCGGAGTTACCGTGGCCCTAATCCGCTGGCCACGCCATTCGTCCGGCTCACCGTCGACCAGGCAGGAGCGCACCGTCGGGAACTCCAGCAACACGGCCTCGACCTCCTCCGGGCTCACTTTCGCACCGCCGACGTTAATGCAGTTGGCCAACCGGCCCACGATCACTAGTCCGTCCGGCGTCATACGGCCGATGTCGCCGGTGACGAAGCCATTCGCGACCGGCGCGGCATCGACCCGATCCGGGTACAGGTATCCGGTCATCGCGGTCGGCGAGTGGACCGTGACCAGACCTGACCGTGAGTCGGCCGCGTCGCCCGGCGACGGCTGCGGCCCCGACTCTAGGGGACGCAGGTCGACCCGGACCCCCCCGAGCGGCTGGCCAAGCGAGCGCGCATCCTGCCAGGAGACCGGCGGCCGAACGCAGATGGGGCCGGTTTCCGTCGTGCCGTACACCTCGCCGAGCCAGCCGCCGAGCACGGTCCCGACGAGTTCAGCTGTCCGCGGGTCCACCGGCATGCCCGCGGACAGGTAGCCGATGCGGCGGGTTGGCCGACCGGTGGTCGCCTCGGCCAGCAGCCGCAGCAGCGGCGGCACGGCGGCGGCCAACGTGACGTCGTGTTCATTCAGGATGCGCAACAGCGTCCCCGGCCGGTCCGCGCTGGTGACGACCGTAGTGGTACCGGCCAACGGAGCGGCCAGGGCGGCCAATCCGAAGCCGTACGCGTGATGCAGCGGCACCGGGCAAGCCAGCACCGTGTCCGGACCCAGGTCCAGCGTCGTGCGGTAGCTCTCCGCCTCGGCCAGCAGGGCGCTGACCGGACGCAGCGCCACCCGGGTGCGTCCGCTGGTGCCGGAGGTGAGCTGAGCGCTGGCGGCGCCACCAGGCGGCACTTCGCCGGGCGGCTTGCGGGCGATCAGTCGTTCGCCCGCCACCGCGGAGCCGGCCCCCGGCAGCAGTGGCCAGTCGAGCGGCGCGGCCAGGTGCGTCAGCGCGGCTAGTTCCTCGGTCCGCTCTCGTTCCCACTCGCTCATCTGCCGTGGTAGAGGAACCACCACCGCATCAAGCGCGAGTACCGCGAGCACGTCCGCCATAAACGAGGCGGCCGGCCGGGCCACTGCCCCAACCCGGCAACCTGGCCCGATCCCGGCCCCGCGGTAGGCTTCGAGGCGGGTTCCGGCCAGGTCGACGAGATCCTGCGCCGTGGTGTTCCCGGCTTCCTCGACGAAGAGCACCGCCTGCGGGGATCGCGCGGCCGTCTCCCGCAACAGCTCGAGCGGCGTGTCGCCGTTGCCGCCGCTCACCGCGACTCGGGCACGCTGTCCAGCGCGTCGCGTACGACGGCCACCACGTGATCGAGGTCTTCGGCGCTGTGTGCCGTGCTCAGGAACCAGGGCTCAATCGGGCTTGGGTGGAAATATACGCCCCGTTGCTGGGCTCTGATCTGCAGCGCGCGGTGGGCGGAGAAGTCCATCGCCCGGGCGGCCGCGCGAGGGCCGCGCGACAGGTCCGTGGGCCGGTGCAGCAGCGACACGGAGAGCAGCGAACCGACCCGGCTGACCAGTGCTGGGCGATTCGCCTCGGCGAACATCGCGCGCAACCGTTGCTCAAGGTAGGCTCCGTGCTGCTCGAGCTGCTCGTAGATCTCAGGGGAACGCTCTATCTTCCCGAGCATGGTGGCGACGGCCCGCACCGACAGGTGATTCCCGGCGTACACCCCGAGGTGCATCGCGCGATGGTCCGCCAGCATGGCCATTGCGCTGCGGGATCCGCCGAACGCCGCCACAGGGACGCCGCCGCCCATCACCTTCGAGAGCACCGTCAGGTCCGGCGTGACCCCGTAACGCTCCTGCGCCCCGCCGCGCCCGAGCCGGAACCCGGTGATCACCTCATCGAAGATCAGCCAGGCGCCCCAGCGGTCGCACAGCGCGCGCAGTTCCTCGAACTGCCCAGGCGCCGGCGGAACGACGCAGGCGTTGGCCATCACCGGCTCGCAAATCACCGCCGCGATCTGGTCGCCATGGGCCTCGAACACGGCGCGCAGGGCGGGCAGGTCGTTCCAGGGGACCTGCAGTGTGTGGGCGAGCGCCTCCGGAATCATGCCCAGCGCGCCGGGCTGCGGTGCGGTGGAGTCTGGCGCGGGCTCGTGGAAGTTTGCCTTCCCGGCGCGAAGTACTGTCTCGCTCCACCCGTGGTAGTGCCCATCGAAGGTGAGCACCTCTGTCCGGCCGGTGGCGGCTCTGGCCAGGCGCAGCGCGGAGGTGATCGCCTCGGTCCCCGAGTTGGCGAAACGTACCTGCTCGACCGACGGCACCAGCCGTGCGATCAGCTCCCCCGCCTCCTGGTCGACCCGATGCGGCAGTCCGGTCATCGCACCTTCCGTCAGCTGCCGGGCGAGCGCAGCGGACAGCTCAGGGTCCGCGTATCCGAACAGGTGGGGACCGTACCCCATGTTGAGGTCGATCAGCTCCCTGCCCTCGACGTCCCAGATCCGATCGCCTTCAGCCCGCTGTACGACGAGCGGCACGGGGATGGCGTGGGCTCGCATGCTGCTGCTCACACCTCCAGCGATGACCTCACGGATGGAGGCGAGTTGCTCGCCGTTCGTGGTAGCGGTCTGTACGTGCGCTGTCGCCGGCTGCATAAGTGACTGAACCATTGGCTCTTACCACGCTCCCGCTCAGTTCGTCCTGACAATTCTTGTTGTTACCTTGTTGTTAGAGTTCGGCCTGACAAAGCTTGTTGTCAGAGTTCCGCCTGAAAACTCCACGTTGGTACAGACGCCTGGTCAGATCTACTGGTTTACGGGCATGAGGCGGAACTTGCCGTGACATGCGGTTGAGTCACCGTATAGCTGCACCACAGAGCCCAGAGCGTAGCTGCACAGAGCACAGAGCGCCCGAAAACTCTGAAAGAGCTCTAAAACGTTACAAGGGTGAATAAGATCACTCAGCGTGGCGCGGCCGCATAGCTCCAGCTCACGAGCGCGTCCGCGCCCAGGCCTCGACCAGGTCGCGGTAGCGGCGGGCGTCCGGCCTCGGCTGTGCGTGCCCGTAAGAACGGGTGATCACGGTAACTTGCGGGCACTCACGCGGACTTTCTCATGGCCACGGACAGACGCCGCCGCTTGGCCGCAGGTCAGTGTCCCCCGCTCCAGCCCCGAAGGGCCCAGGTCAGGACGTGAGTCCCGAGCCTGGGCGTGCCGTCAGGCGGCGGAGACGGGCTGACGATCGATCTCGTAGTGCAACGAGACGATGCCGTCTGTCGTGACACGTGCGTCCAGCAGCCGCAGTCGAGTCGGGAGCTGGCCCAACTGAAGGGGAACGCCGTCGAACGTGGTCGGCGTTCCGAGGCCGCCGACCAGTGACGGCAACAGCATCAGGTGAAGTTCGTCAACGAGCCCGGAGCGCAGCAACGCACCGTTGAGGCCGCCTCCGGCTTCCGAGACGACACACGTCGCTCCGAGCTGATCCTTCATCGTGCGCAGGGCCTCCATATGCCGACTACGTTCAGCGCTGCGAGCGGCATGATCAACCTGCGCAGGGATCGATAGTTCTCGATCGCGAGGGTGTTGATCACGGCTCGACGGTAGCGCCCACCTCTGTCAAGACCGCCGCCAACGGCGGAACGTAGCCTGCCAAACCAGGACGGACCTTAACCGCATAACGACGCAACCCGTATCAATTCATCGGCCCGTTTACGGCAAAATTAACGAACGCGCCCTGGGTGTATTCTTACGGGGATAGTCCTGGGGCTTTGCTAATACTGTGCCACGTGTTTGGGAAGCGCAGGCCCCTGGACTTTTACGGCTTATGCCGGCACCAGGGAGATGTCATGGCCCAGACAGCGGAACAGCGTATCTTGTCCGGCGGCAGCGGGATTCCTGCCCAGCTTTACGCGGCGCTGATCAGCACGTCGGATGACGCTATTGTGGTCAAATCACTTGACGGGATGATATCAACCTGGAATCAGGGTGCGATGCGCATGTATGGGTACACTCCGGACGAGGCGATCGGCCAGCCGATGACGATGCTGTGCCCTCCAGATCGGGGCGGCGAGATCGCGGACATCTTGGTCAAGATCAGGGCCGGCCAGCGCATTTCGCATTACGAGACGGTGCGGCAGCGCAAGGACGGCACCATCTTCCCGGTGTCGGTATCAATATCTCCCGTCAACGACGAGTACGGGACCACGATCGGCGCAGCCTCCATCGCCCGGGACATGACCGAGCAGAGCCAGGCCCGTGCGGCCGCCACACTTGCCACCAGGAACAAGGACATCGAGCTGGCCAACCAGAACCTGACGAGCTTCACCTACTCGGTCTCCCACGACCTGCGTTCTCCGCTCCGGGCACTAGCTGGTTACAGCGGCCTGCTGCTGGAAGAGTGCGGGGGCACTCTCAGCCAGGAAGGCCGAGGCTACGCCGAGCGGATCGCTGCCGCCAGCCAGCAGATGTCCACGCTCATCGACGACCTGCTGGATCTCTCCCGCATTACGCGAGCCGCCATGCACCTTGACACCGTCGACCTCAGCGCCGAGATCGACGACATCGCCAGGCAACTTCAGCGCGAGGAGCCAGGCCGAGACGTCCACTTCCGTATCCAGCGCCTAGTCCAGGTCCGAGCAGATCCCGCTCTCATCCGTACGGTCCTGCAGAACCTGGTGGAGAATGCCTGGAAGTTCACCTCTCACCGGGCCGATGCGCTGATTGAGTTCGGTACGACGCCGACGGGGAATGCCCCCGTCTGCTGCTACGTGCGCGACAACGGGGCGGGCTTTGACCCCCTCTACGTGAGCAAACTTTTCCAGCCATTCCAGCGGCTGCACTCGACTGGCGAGTTCTCCGGCACGGGCATCGGCCTCGCTAGCGTCAGGCAGATCGTGGAACGGCACGGAGGCCGCGCATGGGCCGAGGGCAAGGTAGGCGAAGGCGCGACCATCTACTTCACCCTCAACGCCGAAGAAATCCATGGGCCGGCCGGGCCAGCCGGGCCAGCTGGCCCGGCCGGAGCAGCCGGGCCCGCCGGAGAGGCCGGGCTAGCGGGGCTAGCCGGAAAGACCGGGCTAGCTGGGGCGGCCGGAATAGCGGGGGAGGCCGGGGCGGCCGGGATAGCGGGACCAGCCGGGGCGGACGGGATCGCGGGGGCTGCCGGCCCAGCCGGGGTCGCCGGGCTAGCCGGGCTAGCCGGAGAGGCCGGGG
>PLRW01000205.1 GCA_003164955.1 Actinomycetota bacterium | reverse complement strand
GCCGCACCAGGAAGACTCTTCACCCCCGCCGCTGCAGGCGCGGGCCAGTGCCTAGTTTTGAGACGTTCATTCTCTTGTATAGTTCGTGTTTATGAAGTTAGGTTTAGCTACGTGAACACGTCCCCGATTCCGACCACCGCCGAGGAGTTGCGCGCGGCCGGACTGCGGGTGACGGCCGCCCGCGTGGCGCTGCTCGAGACCGTCCGGAACGGTGACCACCTGGGGGTCGAGGCGCTCGCCTCCGGGGTGCGGGACCGGGTGGGACATGTCTCTCTGCAAGCCGTGTATGAGGCCCTGCACGCGCTGACCGGGGCGGGGCTGGTGCGCCGCATCGAACCGGCGGGCAGCCCGGCCCGGTTCGAGGGCCGCATCGGGGACAACCATCACCATCTCGTGTGCCGGTCGTGCGGTGCCGTCGCTGACGTCGACTGCGCGGCCGGCGAGGCGCCCTGCCTGACTCCGTCCGAGGACCACGGCTTCTCGATCGGCGAAGCCGAGGTCACCTACTGGGGCCTGTGCCCCGCCTGTTCCACCGCCCGCAGTTCCTGAGCATCATGATCCGCCCAGCCTGGAAGGATTCCCATGTCTGAGCAAGAGAACCACGACCCGCTAGTCGTCGAGCCGCCGACCCCGGAGGCCGCGAGCGAGGGCGGCTGCCCGGTCGCGCACGGCCGCGTCCACCCGACCCAGGGCGACGCCAACAACGAGTGGTGGCCGAACCGCCTCAACCTGAAGATCCTGGCCAAGAACCCCGCCGTGATCAACCCGCTGGGTGGGGAGTTCGACTACGCCGAGGCGTTCAGCAGCCTCGACCTCGCGGCCGTGAAGCGGGACATCGCGGAGGTCCTGACCACCTCGCAGGACTGGTGGCCGGCGGACTTCGGCCACTACGGCCCGCTGATGATCCGGATGGCGTGGCACAGCGCGGGCACCTACCGGATCAGCGACGGCCGCGGCGGCGCCGGGGCCGGTCAGCAGCGTTTCGCGCCGCTCAACAGCTGGCCGGACAACGTCAGCCTGGACAAGGCCCGCCGGTTGCTGTGGCCGGTCAAGAAGAAGTACGGCCAGAAGATCTCCTGGGCCGACCTCATGGTTCTCACCGGCAACGTGGCCCTGGAGTCGATGGGCTTTAAGACCTTCGGCTTCGGCGGCGGCCGGGTGGACACCTGGGAGCCCGATGAGGACGTCTACTGGGGTCCCGAGACCGAGTGGCTCGGCGACCAGCGCTACACCGGCGACCGTGAGCTCGAAGAGCCGCTCGGCGCGGTCCAGATGGGCCTGATCTACGTCAACCCGGAGGGCCCGAACGGCAACCCGGACCCGCTCGCCGCGGCCCGCGACATCCGCGAGACGTTCCGCCGGATGGCGATGAACGACGAGGAGACGGTCGCCCTGATCGCGGGCGGGCACACCTTCGGCAAGACGCACGGCGCAGGCCCGGCCGATGCGGTCGGCCCCGATCCCGAGGCGGCCCCGCTGGAGCTGCAGGGCCTGGGCTGGAAGAGCACCTACGGCACCGGCAAGGGCCGCGACGCGATCACCAGCGGCCTGGAGGTCACCTGGACCCCCACCCCGACCCAGTGGGACAACAGCTTCTTCGAGACCCTCTTCGGTTACGAGTGGGAGCTGACTCAGAGCCCGGCCGGCGCGAACCAGTGGCAGCCGAAGGGCGGCGCCGGGGCGGGGACCGTCCCGGACCCGCAGGACCCGTCGAAGCGCCGCCCGCCGACGATGCTGACCACCGACCTGTCGCTCCGGTTCGACCCGATCTACGAGCCGATCTCGCGGCGCTTCCTGGAGAACCCGGCCGAGCTCGCGGATGCCTTCGCCCGCGCGTGGTTCAAGCTGACCCACCGCGACATGGGCCCGGTTGTGCGCTACCTCGGTCCGGAGGTTCCCTCCGAGACACTGATCTGGCAGGACCCCGTGCCCGCGGTAACTGGCGAGCTAATCGACGTCGCCGACGCCGCCTCCCTGAAGAGCCAGATCCTCAACTCTGGGCTGACGGTGCCCCAGCTCGTGTCCACCGCGTGGGCGTCGGCCTCCTCCTTCCGGGGCAGCGACAAGCGGGGCGGCGCCAACGGCGCGCGCATCCGGCTGGAGCCGCAGAACGGCTGGGAGGTCAACAACCCCAGCCAGCTCGCGACCGTGCTGCGCACGCTGGAGGGGATCCAGCAGTCCTTCAACGCGGGCCAGACCGGCAAGCAGGTTTCGCTGGCCGACCTGATCGT
This sequence comes from Actinomycetota bacterium, assembly GCA_003164955.1. Classification (GTDB taxonomy): domain Bacteria; phylum Actinomycetota; class Actinomycetes; order Streptosporangiales; family Streptosporangiaceae; genus Bog-532. The sequence goes on along the minus strand of PLRW01000205.1, from coordinate 35,913 downwards.
GCTGGCCGGCGACGCGGCGGTGGAAAAGGCGGCCAAGGACGCCGGTTTCGACGTCGAGGTCCCCTTCACGCCGGGCCGTACGGACGCCTCACAGGAGCAGACCGACGTGGAGTCGTTCGTCAACCTGGAGCCGAAGGCCGACGGGTTCCGCAATTACATCGGCAAGGGCATTCGGCTGCCGGCCGAGTACCTGCTGCTTGACAAGGCGAACCTGCTGACCCTGAGCGCCCCCGAGCTGACGGTCCTGGTCGGCGGCCTCCGCGCGCTGGGCGCGAACTACGACGGGTCCAAGCTGGGCGTCCTCACTGCCACTCCCGGGACGCTGACCACGGACTTCTTCGTCAACCTGCTCGACATGGGCACGACGTGGCAGCCGACGTCGGAGGACGCGACCACGTTCGAGGGCCGCGACGCCACCACCGGCGAGATCAAGTGGACCGGCAGCCGCGCCGACCTCGTTTTCGGGTCGAACTCCGAGCTGCGCGCGCTCGCCGAGGTCTACGCGAGCGACGACGCCAAGGAGAAGTTCGTGCACGACTTCGTGGCCGCATGGAACAAGGTGATGAACGCCGACCGGTTCGACGTCGCCTGATCATCCCGTTCCTGACGTCCAGGCCGGCCCGCACGGGCCGGCCTGGACGGCGTCGACGGGGAGACCCTGATCACGCCGGCCGCGCCGGGCACCGGGGCAGGTAAGGCGCCGGCCACCGAAGCGGGGGCGGTGACGGAGCCGCGGCCAATCCGGGGCATATCTAGTCAGCGGCGCCCAGGCCGTTCGCGGCCAGCAGCCACGCGCCCACCAATTCCGTGTTGTCCTGGTGGTCGATGCTGTTCAGGGTCATCAGCACATCACGCTCGTCGGTAGTCGTGCGCGTCCAGGTCTCGATCACGCCGGGGTCCTCCGGCCGCGCCGGGCCATCCCAGCCCCGCCAGGTGATCAGCGCCGAGGTTTGTCCGTCTGTCCAGCCCGCGATGCCCTAACTGACGGCCTCCAGCGACCACAGGCACTCGGCGTCGACGGGCAAGCCACCCCCAATTTTCACCCCGGAACGGGCGTCCCCACAGGGGGATACACAAGCTAACTGACCGGGTGCCAGGGCAGGCGGTAGGCGCGGTAGGTGCCGACGCCAGCCGGGAACTCTGCGCTGAACAGCAGCTGCCCGGATGGGCTGAACTCGGAGATGTAGGGCAGCGCGCCCCAGCCGACGAACAAGTCCCCGTTGCGAGTGGTCTGCGCGTTCCCCTCAGCCGGGGCCACCCGGTCCTCGGGCTGGTCAACGGACTTCACCAGGGTAGCCACCCTGTTCGCGAGATCCAGCTTCACGGTGACGACCCGGCTATGGGGCAGCAGCGTGGTGGAGCCGTCGGACTCATCGTCGAAGAACGTGTACTCACCGTCCCCGATGGCCTCCGGGTCGTGCTGGAAGGCGAAGATCTCGCCCGCGGTGTCGAGGACCTGCCCGGGGGCGGCCGTGAGCTTGAACGTGCTCTGCTTGCCGCCAAGCTCCCAGATGATCTTCCCGGTGCGCAGGTTCACCTTGTAGGTCGTCCAGGTGTAGCGGGAGTTGATCAGCAGGTTCCCGTCGGTGTCGAGGTGGACGGCGTTGATGTGGAACCAGTCCCAGGGGGTGGCCGCCGAGGCAGGCCGCGGGTCGTGGCTGTCGCGGTAAGGAACGTGGTCCGCGCTGTCCCACTGGAAGAGCACCTTGCCGGTGCGGATGTCGATCTCCTGGACGATGCCGTCGAAGACTTTCTGGTCGGCGGGACCGCCGATCGAGGTCAGGTTCGCGGTCCCGACGGTGTCGGCGAGGATCAGCGCCGTGTTCCAGGGCGTGATGAGGAACTCGTGAAAGTCCGTGAGGTAGCCGTGGCCGGCTCTCACTTCGGCAATCTGCTGGTAGCGGTCGTTGTCGATGTAGTCGGTTCCGTCCGGGCCGCTGCCCTGGAACCACGTGAGCACCGGCCTGCCCTGGTAGGTCTGGGTCCGGAAGTCGTCGGCCGTTTCCCCGGCCGGCAGGGCGTGGAACCAGATCACCTTGCCCGTATTGGTGAGGATCTCCGGGCCGCTCGCGTAGCCGCCGCCCCCCTGCGGGGCGATGAAGATATCGCCGTTACCGTTATCGGCGCCCTGCATCAGCACCGTGACCGGAGGCGGCCCGTGACCGGCAGCCCCGGGGCCGGAAGTCGCGGCGGTGCAGGCTGTCCCCGCCAAGGCGGTGACCGCGCCGGCGACGATAACCGCGGCGACCCGGCGCGCGTGCCGCGGCCGGCTCCGCCGGCCGCCCGCAGCCGGGAACCAGAAGGCCTTCTCTGCCTCTGCCCTGTGCACGACAACCTCTCTTTTCTTACGACAAGCCTCGGGCATCGTCGGCCTCCAGGCTGCCAGATCACCCTTTGCCCAGGGCCCTCCTAGGCGGGAATCATGCCGAGCTGTTTCATCTGTGCGAGGACGTCGACGACCCCCCAGATCTCGGCGATTCGGCCGCCGGCGAAGCGGAAGATGAAGATCTCGTTGTAGGTGACGGACTTGCCGGTTGGCGGGAAGCCCCTGAACTCGCCCCGGTGGGTCCCGGTAACCGTGTTCCTGGCGACGACCTTGTCCCCCTCCGCGATCACATCCTCGACCGCAACGTGAAGGTCGGGGAACGCGCGAAGGAGCACCGCCCACACTTGCTTGAGCGCCTGCGCTCCCGTTGCGCCCGTCGGCACCGGCGCGTGGAACAGCACGTCCGGCTCGACGACCTCGTCGATCGTCTTCGAGATGACCGCCGCATCACCGGTGTTCACGGCGTCATGGAAACGGCTGAACGTCGCTTTGCCGGCTGTTACCTGGGCTGCTGGCATGTGACTTCTCCTCGGGCCGGCATGAACATTCGGGTGGTTATCACTGCTGTTTTCTGGATGGCGGGTTCTTCTCAGCAGTACGACGACGGGGCCCCCCGGAATGTCAGGCGACGCGCCGGCCTCACAATCCGGCGCGCTATCTCGTCGAACAGGTGAGGGCAGACGCGAGCAAGGAAGGGCGGCACCATGACCATCCGATCCGGGCCAGGAGATGACCGGACCGACCCGGGCCTGGACGTGATCATCAGCGAACGGCGCCAGCTGATCAACCTCGCCTACCGGCTGCTGGGCTCCCTGGCCGACGCCGAGGACGCCGTCCAGGAGACCTACGCCCGCTGGTACGCCATGTCCCCCCGGCAGCGGGAAGGCATCGAATCGGCCGGCGCCTGGCTGACGACGGTCGCCAGCCGCATCTGCCTCGATCTGCTCGGCTCGGCACGGGCCCGGCGGGAGCGCTACGTAGGCGAATGGCTCCCCGAGCCACTGCCCGAACCTGCCGAGTGGACCGGCGGGCGGCCGGGCGGCACCACGGCCGACCCGGCCGACCGGGTCACCCTCGATGAGTCGGTCGGCATGGCCTTCCTCGTCGTGCTCGACTCGATGACCCCGGCCGAGCGCGTCGCGTTCGTCCTGCACGACGTCTTCGGCTATTCCTTCGCCGAAGTAGCCCAGATCACCGGCCGTACCCCGGCGGCATGCCGCCAGCTGGCCTCCTCAGCCCGCCGCCGCATCCGCGCCTCGCAGGCTCCCCCGGCCCAGGCCCCCCGGCAGGCCCGCCTCGTCAGGGACTTCAAGAAGGCATGGGAAGCCAGGGACATCCCCGCCCTCATCGGCCTCCTCGACCCCGGCGCCACGATGACCGCCGACGGCGGCGGCCACGTCAGCGCCGCGCTCCGCCCCATCGACGGCGCCGAGCAGATCGCCCGCTACGCCGCCGACCTCGCCGGCCGGGCACCCAGCCTGACGATCCTGGAACGCACGGTCAACGGCCAGCCCGGCCTGGTGGCCCAGCAGGACGGCGTCACCGTGACGGTGTTCGCGTTCGGCATCGCAGCCGACCGGATCACCCGCATCTGGGCCATACGCAATCCCGACAAGCTGCGGCCCTGGACGATCGGCTGACGCGCGCCGGTGGTTAAGCGGTGCGGCCGTAGAAGAGTTTCTGGGTGAGCTCGGTCAGCCTCATGCCCGGGTGCTCGCCATAGGTCAGCACCGAGTTGATCCGCGGGCGCGGCCCGCTGACCGGGGTGACCCGGTGCAGGGCGTGCTGGCCGCGGAAGACCGCGAGCGTGCCGGGACTGGCGGGCAGCCGCAGGACGCCGCCGGTGCCGCCGTGCAGGATCTGCTGGACGCCCGGGTAGTTCTCGCCGTGCTCGCCGCGCAGCCGGGGGCAGTAGTCGAAGTGGCCGCCCGCCTGGGATTGCTGGTACATCACGGTGACGGAGAACTCGCTGTTGTCGAAGTGCCAGCCGAGCTCATCGCCGTGGCCGAAGATCGCGATCTCCAGAGCGTCGAGCGGGTCGGCGCTGCGGTACAGGACCGGCTTGCCCAGGACCGCGGCGAGGAAGCCGGTGAGGTCATCGGATTCATAGAGGCGGCGGATGGGCGCAGCGGCGGGGATCTGGTCGCAGGCGATGGCCTTCTTGGCCGAGTGCTGCAGCAGCGCGCGGGGGTGATCGGGGCCTTCCGAATCGTCGGCCGGCTCGAAATAGACGGTGTGGGCCTGGTCGCTGGCCCAGGCCTGGCCGGCCAGCCGGCCGGCCAGGGCGAGCATCTGGCTGACGGCGGCCGGGGTGAGGAACCCGGTCAGCTGGGCGGCCCCGTGACGGCCGAGCTGGTCCCGGCACGTCTGGACCAGGGCCCGGTACGCCGGGCTGGCCGGTTCATTGATCGGGTAGCGATCCAGGTCTACGGCATCGCCGTACGGGCAGGCCTGCGGCAGGGCGGTGCCGGTCACGGGCGCTGGCTCCTTCGTATCCGCCGGCCAGGCACCGTTCCTGGCCGCTGACACCGAGGATGCCAGCCGCCGCGCATGAGGGCAATCCGGCCGGGGCCGCACCGCCCGGTCCGGATCGTCCGCGGAAGGCAGGCCCTGCACCAACGAACGCTCTCACCGGTCCGTGCCGCGGGTCAAGAGTGCCGCATTCGGGGCGAACGAGTCATTTGACCGGTGCTAGGGACGGCCATCTCACCGCAAGCTCGTGGCTACGCCGCGGCACCTCCATCCGGCCGGAGACAGCCGGGAAGGCCCGTGTCGCATCGCCCTCTCCCCGGTTCGAAGAAGGGAACGTCCCATGTCTCACCATCTCGACACGCCGCTAGCAGCCAAGACCGGCCAGCTGTACCTCGATGACCTCTACGTGTTTCCCGGCGAGGGCAGCACGGTATTCGCCATGGACGTCAACTCCAACGTCAACGGCCTGCACTCCGAGCCGGGCTTCCACCCCGAGGCGCGCTATGAGTTCAAGGTGCACCTCGGCGGGGCCGACGTCGAGACCCTCACCTACCGGGTGTCCTTCGCCGGACCGGACGCCGACGGACACCAGGCCCTGCGGCTGCACGTCCTGACCGGGGATCAGGCCCGCGAGGACGACGCGGCCGGGGAACTCCTGCTGGAGGGCCGCACCGGGCAGACCGCCGCCGGAGACGGGGTCCGGATCTGGGCCGGGCGGACCGCCGACTCCTTCTACATCGACCTGTCGCTGCTGGCGCTCATCAACGGCGCGGTGGCCAGCGGGACCGCACCGGACCTGTCCGGGTGGCGGCCGCAGGACGCNNCGCCGGCAGCCTCGTCTACTCGATCGTGCTGGAGGTCTCGCACGCCCACCCGCAGCTGCGGCCCGGCGCCCGCACCGGCGTGTGGGCCGCCACCAAGCTGGCCACCGACGCCGGCGGGTGGCGGCAGATCAACCGGGCCGGGCACCCGATGATGTGGCCCATCTTCTGGCCGAACGACACCGACTTCACCAACCCGGCCAACACCCGCCACCCCTCCGAAGACGTCAGCGCGGCGGCCAAGTACATCGGCGAGCAGATCGCGGCCGTGGTGGCGGCCGCCGGCACCTCCGCTGACCCGGCCGGCTACGGGCAGGCGGTGGCCCGGGACCTGTTCCCCGACGTGCTGCCCTACGTGGTCGGCACCCCCGCGGTCTACGGGTTCGCCGGCTTCAACGGCCGGACGCTGGCCGACAACGCACCCGAAGCGATGCTGTCCCTGGTCACCAGCAACGCGGTGCCTTCCGGGCTCAAACCAGCCACCGCCAAGGACCAGCGGGCCAGCACCTTCCCCCACGTCGTGCCCGCCTGACCCGCACACTCGACGGAGACCGTCATGCCGTTCGTCACCGTCGGCCAGGAGAACTCCGCGGCGATCCAGCTGTACTACGAGGACCACGGCTCGGGCAGCCCGGTGGTGCGTACGGGTCGGCGCATCTGGCCCGGAAGCAGTACTGGGCGGCGCTGGATGACCTGTCGATGTACCCGATTCAGTGTTGGCCCGCCGCCGGGCCGGCCGCGGGGCTGCTGGGCACGCAGGTGCGAGACGCTCGCCGAGGCCGCCTAACAGGACGCACTTACCGGCGACCTGCCCCATGGCCGCTCACCCCGCGCCCGGCTCCACCTCGAGGGCGGCAGGAAGGAGGGGCCATGGGCAGCTCGTTCGGCCCGGCTGATCCCCCACATCCCGATGCCGATCACGCCCTGCGCTGGCCCGCGGGATTCTCCCCCAGGTACGCGGATGCCTGGGCGCGTAGCGAGTTGGTCGTCAAGGCCGGCCCCGCGGACGTGTTCTCGCGTCTCATCACCCCTCGTCGCTGGGAGCGGGACTTCTCCGGCATCCGGAATGTCCGCTTCCCCGCGTCCGGCCACGGGTTCCTCGAGCCGGACGGCGAGTTCGAGTTCGAGATCGACGGTCTACGGCTTGAGGCGCGGGTCATCGAATTGGCAGACGGCCGGCTGGCGTGGTCCGGTCAGGGAATCGACATCAGCGTCTACCACGTGTGGCTGGTCTCCGGCGGTCCTGGCAGGTCATCAGCTGTCCTGACGGGCTTCGCGGCGAGAGGGGCCGCGGCCGTCGCGCTGACGGAGCCCGATCCCGGCCGCACGCACGCGATGCTCGGCCGGTGGGTCCGCGATCTGAAGAAAGCGGCGGAAGGCACGCGGTCCCTACGCTAAGAGCCGTCCATCGAGGGCGTCGCGGAGGGCGGCCCGCTTGGTGATGCCCAGCTTGGGGAAGATCTGGTACAGGTGGCCGCTGACCGTCCGGGGAGACAGGAAGAGCCGTTCCGCGATCTGCTTGTTGGTCATGCCCGACGCCGCGAGGCGGGCTATCTCCAGCTCCTGCGGCGTCAGCGCGACCACGCCCATTGCGCTTGATGACGTCCTGGCCTGCCCTGTCGCCCGCAGTTCCAGCTCGGCGCGGGTGGCCCAGGGCACCGCACCCAGTTTCTGGAAGGTCGTCAGGGCCATGTCGAGGGGAACCCGTGACTCGATGGTGGCCCGGGTCCGGCGCAGACGCTCGCCGTAGGCGAGCCTGACCCGGGCGACGTCGAACGGCCACTGGTCGACGGTGGGCAGGCTCAGCGCCTCCTCGAACAGCGCGGGAGCCCGATCATCGTCGGCGACGAGGGCCGCCGACCCCGCTACCAGGATGGCCAGCCGGGGGGAAAGCGCCGCGATGCCAGCCTCCCGGATGGCGTGCACATGCCGCTCGGCCTCGGCATGCCGGTGCGTGCGGACGGCCGATTCCACCAGGTCCATGACGGCCCACAAGCAATGCGGGGCATAGGGCGCCAGCGTGCCCGCCGGGCTCATCGCCGTGGCGTGGCGGTAAGCGCCCTCGAAGTCGCCCGCGCCGAGATCTGCCAGCTCCAGCGCATAGTGTGCCCAGACCCGCGCCACGCCGACCCCGCGCGGCCCGGCCCAGCCGATGACCTGGTTGGCGAGCGCCCGGCTCGTGTCGAACCTGCCCTGGACGGCGGCCAGCAGCGCCTGTGCGTAGCGGAAATACCAGCCGAAGAACCGCCCGGCGCGTTCTTCGGCGACCTTGAGCCCTTCTGCCGCGAGTTCCTGGGCTTCTCCCCAGTCGCCCCGCACGAAGTCGTCGAAGCACAGGTTCGCCAGGGCCGTCAGCTGCTTCCTCGCCGGGCCGCCCGCGCGTCCGCGCTGCACCATCCGCCACAGCGGCTCGCGGAGCTCCCCCAGGCGGTCGGCGTAGGTCGCGCACGTCGCAACGTTCTCGATGACGTGCGGGTCCGTCTCGCGCGGCACGGCCCGCAGCGCGGCATCGAGCCGCGGCAGCGCGGCTACCCCGGTGCGGACCGGGTGGATGTACGTGTCCATCTGCAGCGCGAGCACTGCGGGCGGCCGGGGGGTAAGCCGCTGCATCGTCGCCAGGAAGGGTTCCCATAGTTCAGCGCGCCCGCCCAGCCAGCAGACCATGGCGAGGCCCCACATCGCGTTGACGAGCTCGGCATCGGTGGCGTCGTAGGCATGGTTCCCGCCTTCGATGGCGCCGACAAGGAGCTGATGGATGGTATCGACGTGCGCGTCCGCGTTGAGCATCACGAAGGCGGCCGCCGGCGCGTAGTGCATCGGATCGCTCGCCTGCGGGCCCGCTTGCCGCATCGCCTCGAGCAGTTGCGCGGTGCCCCTCATCTCGCCGAGGATCTCCGCACCGATATACGCCGCCAGCGCCAGCCGGCGGCCGCGGCCGTCCGCCGCGGGGCTCAGCTCAGCGGCCCGGGTGAGCCTGGCCACCGCGCCCAGGGCGTCACCGCGCGCCACGATGCGGAGCGCCGCGTCCTCCAGCAGGCTCGCCACCCGCTCATCAGGCCCGGAACAGGCCTCGCCCAGGTGCCACGCCATGCGCTCGGGCTGATCCGCGAGGACCGCGGCCAGCGCCTGATGGGCATGCCGGCGTTCACCAAGGGTCGCTGCCTCGACCGCCGCGGACCGGGCGAGCGGATGACGGAAGGCGATCCGGCGCGAACTCTCGTCCGCCCGGACCAGATGATCACGCTCGGCCGGAGCGAGATCACCGAGCTGGTAGTCACCGCCGCCTGCCGCTTCCAGCACGGATGCGTCCCCGGCGCCCTCCAGGGCCGCCATGAGGAGAAGCATCCTGGTCTCCGGCGGTAGCTGGGCGATCCTCGACGTGAACAGCTCGTGCAGGCGCTGGCCGAGCGGCAGCACCGACGGAAGCGCCTCCATCGCGGATCGCTGCGCGTGGCTCAGCGCCTCCGGCAGCTCGAACAAGGCGAGCGGGTTGCCCTGCGCCGTGCTCAGCACCCGGGTCATCACCCAGGGGTCGAGGTCGGGAAACCGGCTACTCACCAGCTGGGCGGAAGCCTCGTCGGCCAAGGGCTTGAGCTCATATTCAAGCAGGCCGGCCCGGTCGAAGTAGCTTTGCGCGCCGACCCGGAGGGTGACCAGCAGGCCCGCCCTGCTCCCGGCCAGCCTTCTCGCGGCAAAGCTCAGCGCGCCGGCGCTGGCCCGGTCGATCCAGTGCACGTCATCCACGATGACGACGACCGGCACTCGTGCGGCCGCTCGCCGCAGCAGGGCGAGAACCGCGTTGGAAACCAGCAACTGGTCGGGCGCGGTACCGGATTCGAGGCCGAGGGCGACGCGCAGGGCGTCCCTGTGCACGTCACCGAGCTCATCGAGCGGGTCGAGCCACGGGAGCAGCGCCTGGTTGAGCCCGGCGAAGCTGATCTCCTGCTCAAACTGCGAGCCAGCGGCGCGCAAGACCATCGTCCCCGACGCGGACAGGGCATCCGCCAGGGCGTTGATCAGCGCCGTCTTGCCCACGCCAGGTTCCCCCGACAGGACCAGCGCGCCGCCGCTGACGGCGGACTGCTGGAAGAACTCACGCAGGAGGCTGAGCTCCCGCTCCCGCCCGATCAACGGCCCTGAAAGGAAAGCAAGCTGGCTCATTCGAGACCCTCACCTGCGGGGAACGCGCCTCAAGACAAGCGTAAGCGCAGGAGGCACTCGGGTAGAGGGGATCCGGCCGGCAACTTCCTGCCGCCAGCCATGCGGCAGAGACCTCCGCTAAGGTCGTCGCCGACGGCGGCACGAAGCTTGCGCGCGGCGCCGGAAGGTGTCAAGACCGGCCTTGACGGTGCGTTTGGCCGCCGTCGTGTCACCCGATCGGGCGTCATGACAGTGTCGCCCTCGATCGGGAATGCTGACTGTGCAAGTCCGCAATCTGATGACGCCGCGGCGCCGGCTACGCAGCGCGCCGGCCCGCGGCCGATTCGTTGGGGGGCGCGCTCCGGGGGGAGCTTGGGGTGTCCCGGGCCGTTCACCGGCCCGGGGCATCCAGGCTGGGGCGGTCGGCCGCGACGCGGGCGAATGACTTGTACGGCACGATCTCGCCCGGCTTGATCACGCCGTCCTCGATCGCGCGGGCGAGCAGCGCGTCCTTGCTCGGCGCGGTCCGGCCGGTGGCCGCGTACTTGGCGCGCGCGCGGCTGATGTACTGCCGGACCGTGTTCTCGCTGATCGACATGCGCCGCCCGACCGATGCTTTCGACATGCCCTGGAACCACAGCAGCAGCGCCTGCCGCTCCTGCTCCGACAGCGCCGGCCGGGCCGGGCGCTGGTCGGCGAGCATCGCCCTGGCCTGCGACCGGGTCACGTACGGCCGGTCGGCGGCCGCCGCCAGCACGGCCTTGACCAGATAGTCGCGGCCCTCCTCCTTGGACACGTAGGCATGCGCGCCGTTGTCCAGCGTCTCCATCACGATCGCCGGATCGCTGTGCCCGGAGAAGGCCACCACCCGGTATCCGGCGGCCACCAGCCCGGGGATCTGCGCGGTGACCAGCTCGCCGGACAGCTCCAGGTCCAAGATGACCACGTCGGCCGACGGCCGCGACACGGCGCGGAGCCCGGTCAGGTCGCCCGCCGTCTGCACCAGCCGCACCCGCTGGCCGGGATCGGACCGGATCCAGGACGCCACCCCCTCGGCGACAACCGGATGGTCTTCGATGATCGCCACCGTCACCGGCTGTTCCATCGCGCCTCCGCCCAGAGCATGCCGTCGTCTTGCTGCTGTTCGATGGCGACCCCCTCGCCGGCCGCGGGCAGCCGGACGACCGCGCCGGTATCGGCGACGAAGCTGACGGCGATTCCGGCGGCCACCGCCGCCAGGGTGATCCGCGCCTGGCTGTGCGCGGCGGTCAGGATCGCGATGGCAGCGTCGGTGATCACCCGCCGGGCCGGGGCGGGCACCTGCGGCAGCGGTCCGGCCGTCTCGATCTCGACGGCAACCCCGCGCCGCTCGGCCACGTCGGCACTCGCGTACAGTTCGTGCACCAGCGATCCGGGTACCTCATCGCCCTCGGCCAGCAGCCGGCGCAGCCGGGCCGCCTGGACCGCGCACCTGACGCGCACCTGCGCGTGGCCCGGGTCAGCCGTCCCCGCCGCCAGCTCGGCGACCAGCGGGACGGCGCTTTCCTGCAGCGCCAGCCAGCGGGCGTGCCGGGCGGCCCGGATGGTCTCCGCGGTGGCGGCCCGCTCGCGCGCGGCGTGCTCACTCTGCGCCGCCGCGGCGGCCTGGCCGGCGGCGACATCCAGCGCCCTGACCCCGGCGGCGACGGCCACCTGGGCGCCGGTCGACCAGGCCAGCACGGCCAGGAACCCGGCCAGGTCGGTGCGGTGCAGCCCGTCCCACACCTGCACGCCCAGGGTGGCCAGGGCCTCGGCGGCGAGGAACCACGCAAGCTCGGCGAACCGGCGGCGGAGCAGCACGAGCACGCCCGTCCAGCCGGCACTCCCCCACGCCCAGTTGACCGCCAGCATCTGGCCGGCCGGGCTGGCCGCCGCCGCCGCCGTGCTGGCGGCCAGCGCGATCACGGCCACCGCCCAGGCCGGGCGCCAGCCCGGCGCTCCGCGCAGTATCAGGACCGACCCGGCGGTGATCGCCAGCGCCATGACCAGCCACATGGCACCCTGGAAGGCGAACGAGCCGTAGGCCGACCGGTCACGCAGCAGCTGCCCGCCCGCTCCGGCGAGATGCCAGCCCGCGACCAGGAAGATTACAGCGATGGTGAAGGCCCGCTGATAGCGGCCGGACATCATCGCCGTCGGCTGCACGGCGGTCATGCCGGCCAGCTTACGGTGACGGTCGTGCCCGCGCCGGGACGGCTGGCGATCGCGGCCCGGCCGCCGGCCGCCAGCATCCGCCCGGTGATCGACTCGCGGATGCCCCGGCGGGATGGCGGGGTGGCGGCCGGGTCGAACCCGCGGCCGCGGTCAGTGATCTTGACGACCGCCCAGCCCGCACCGCCGGTGGCGGTCACTTCCGCCTGGCCGGTTCCGGCGTGCCGCTCGACGTTGCGCAGCGCCTCGCCGACGCAGGCGACGAGCTGATCCGCGACCGGAGACGGCAGCGTGACCGGGACGAGCTTCAGTCGCACGGCCAGGTCATCGGTGCTGGCCGCGGCCCGCTCCAGCTTCGGTCTCAGGTCAGTCAGCGGCGCCAGCCCGCCCGGCACGGCCGGGGCGCCCGCGAGCCCTTGCAGCACGCGCAGGTCCCGGTCCGCCTGCGCGGCCAGCGCCGGGGACGGTCCGGCAAAGGCGCCGGCCGCGACCATGGTCAGGGTCGACAGGACGGTGTCGTGCAGCTGGCGATGCTGCTCTCGCTCGTCAGCGCGCCGCGCCTCCTGGGCCCGGATCTGCCGCTCGGTCTCCAGGCCGGCGGCGACGATTGCGTCCGCTTGCCGGGCGCCGCCGCGGATCACCGCCACCAGCCCGGCGGCGACGATCGTCTCCACCACCAGCAGCCAGGCATCGGCCGGGCGGCCGGCGCCGAGGCCGTAGGCGATGACCACGATCGCGGCCCCGGGCAGCCCGAGCCACGGCCGCAGCGCGATCTGCAGGATGTACACCGACGTGCAGGCCAGCGGGAGCATCCAGGTCGTGCTGTCCTCGATCAGCACGGCCGGGACCAGGTGCTGCTGCGCGAGCGCCAGCGCCGAGATAATCGCGGCGTCGGCCAGTACCACGGCCGGCGCCAACCCGGACCGCCGGACCCGCCAGGTGAAGAAGGCTGACCACAAGCACAGCGCAGTCAGCGGCGCGCCCAGCCACCAGCCGGAGATCTGCTTCGTTGCGGCCAGCACGGCTACCGCGGTGAACAAGACCGAACCGCCGAGGCGCAGGGCGATCGCATACCAGCCGGCCAGCCGGTGCAGGGCCTGGTCGGATGGCCCTGCTAACGGCGGGCGGCGTGCCCGCCCGCGGCGGCCCTCGGGGGGCTGGATCTGCCCCCGGACGGAATCAGCTGCCGGTTCCACCGGACCAGTATGCGCCAGGACCGCGGCACCGGGGACGGCGACGTTTCAACATCGCCTCGTCTGCACATCCGCTAACCACTTTGGCCAGCACGCTTCACAGGTCGGCCAGTAGAGAACGTGCCATGGAACCGTTGGCCCCCAGCAGGGCACGCGTCCTCGATCACCTTCCCTCTCCCGCAGGATCGCCGCCGCTATCGGATGGGCGCTGCGGCCGGTGCCAGCCGCTGGGCCAGGCCGGTGTGACGGCGGCCGGCGCTGGCCGTCCGTACGGCGGCGCTGATCGCGCGCGGAGAGCCGACCAGGACGGCCAGCTTCTTCGCGCGGGTGATGGCGGTGTAGAGCAGGTTGCGCTGGAGCATCATCCAGGCGCTGGTGGTGACCGGGATGACGATGGCGGGGTATTCGCTGCCCTGGGAGCGGTGGATGGTGATGGCGTAGGCGTGCGCCAGCTCATCCAGCTCATCGAACCCGTACTCGAGCAGTTCGTCCTCGTCGGTGCGCAGCGTGAGGGTGTGGTCCTCGGCGGAGACGGCGGTCACCACGCCGAGAGTGCCGTTGAACACCCCGGCGGCGCCCTTGTCGTAGTTGTTGCGCAACTGGGTGACCTTGTCGCCGGGCCGGAACACCCGCCCGCCGTGGCGGCGCTCGGGCTGCCCGTCCCGGGAGGGAGCCAGTTCCTGCTGCAGCAGCAGGTTGAGGTTGCCCGCACCCGCCGGGCCACGGCGCATGGGCGCGAGCACCTGCACGTCGCGCCGCGGATCCAGGCCGAATTTCCGCGGGATGCGGCGGGTGGCCACATCCACGGCCAGCGCGGCGGCCTGCTCGGTGTCCTCACACGGGAAGAAGAAGAAATCCGGGTACTCGCGCAGCCGGGGGAACTTCCCGGCGTTGACCCGGTGGGCGTTGACGACGATGCCGGATTCCTGCGCCTGACGGAAGATCTTCGTTAGCCGCACCCGCGGAACGGTGGCGGCCGACAGCAGGTCCCGCAGCACCTGGCCGGCCCCGACCGAGGGGAGCTGGTCCACGTCGCCGACCAGCAGGAGGTGCGCGCCGGGCGGGATGGCCTTGACGAGCTTGTTGGCCAGGATCAGGTCCATCATCGAGCATTCGTCGACCACCACCAGGTCCGCGTCCAGCGGGCGGTCCCGGTCGTAGGAGGCTTCCCCGCCGGGCCGCAGCTCCAGCAGCCGGTGCACGGTGGCTGCCGGATGGCCGGCCAGCTCGCTGAGCCGCTTGGCCGCCCGGCCGGTCGGCGCGACCAGGGTGATCTTGGCCTTCCGGGCCGCGGCGAGCTCCACCACCGACCGGACCGTGAAGCTCTTCCCGCAGCCGGGACCGCCGGTGAGCACGGCCACCTTGCTGGTCAGCGCCAGCCGTACCGCCTGCTCCTGTTCCTCGGCCAGCGGCACGCCGGTTCGCTGCCGCAGCCAGCCCAGCGCCTTGTCCCAGTCCAGGCCGGCGAAGGCCGCCAGCCGGTCTTGCGGTGCGCCCAGCAGTTCGCCCAGCCCGGAGGCCAGCGAGCATTCCGCACGGTAAAACGGCACCAGGTAGACCGCGGGAGTGACGCTCTCCGTGCCGACGCCCTCGGCGCCGGTGCCCGCTGGTACGTCCTCCCTGATCACTCCCTCGGCCGCGGCCAGCTCGTTCAGGCATCGCTGCGCCAGATCGGCGGGCACGTCAAGGATCTTGATGGCGCCGGTCACCAGGGCCGGCTCGGGCAGGAAACAGTGGCCGTCCTCGGTGGCCTGGGACAGCGTGTACTGCAGGCCCGCCTTCACCCGCTCCGGGCTGTCGTGCGGGATGCCGACGCTGCGGGCGATGGCGTCGGCGGTCTTGAACCCGATCCCCCACACATCCGAGGCCAGCCGGTACGGCTCGTTCCGCACCACCGAGATCGACGCATCACCGTACTTTTTGTAGATCCGCACCGCCAGCGAGGTGGACACGCCCACGCTTTGCAGGAAGACCATCACCTCCTTGATGGCCTTCTGCTCCTCCCAGGCGGTGGCGATCATCGTCGTCCGCTTCGGGCCCAGGCCAGGGACCTCGATCAGCCGACCTGGGTCCTCCTCGATGACCCGCAGAATGTCCGTTCCGAAATGGGTGACCATGCGATCCGCCATCACCGGCCCGATCCCCTTGATCAGGCCCGAGCCCAGGTACCGCCGGATGCCCTGAATCGTGGCGGGCAGCACCGTGGTGAACGACTGCACATCGAACTGCCGTCCGTACTTCGGATGCGACGTCCATCGCCCGGTCAGCCGAAGGCTCTCCCCCACCTGTGCACCCAGCAGCGCCCCGGTCACCGTGATCAGGTCCGGCCCGCTCCGGTCGGTGGCGACCCGGGCGATCGTATAACCCGTCTCCTCGTTAGCGAACGTGATCCGCTCCAGCACCGCCTCCAGCACCGAGCCGCCGCCAGCCTCGGAATCGGGCGCCCAGACACGTCCCATACCGACATGATGCCGGTTCCGGCCGATGATTTTGCCGAACGATGCTGTTGCGAGGCCGGCAATCTGCGCATCGGTGCCAGCCCGGTACGGCGGCGGCCGGCCAGCGGAGGAACGGCATGGAAACGACCTCGGCGGAGGTGATCGCCACCTTGACGGCTTGCTGAAGCAGGGACGAGGCGTCCGCGTCGCCCGAAGCGAGCACAGCGGACCCGACTGATCCACGCCGCGGTCCAGCGGCACGCCGTACCGCTGAAGTGGCGGGAGAGAGGTGGCGGGAGAGAGTCTGTGACCGCGGTGCCAGCGCTCCCGGCGGGTTCTGGACGGTGCTGGGGGTAACCGCCCGCGGCGCTCGCACAGGCCTGCATACACCCAGGTCATGGCGGCGGGAGTTTGATCTCCAGGGGGCTGCCCGGGCTGAGCAGATGGGGCTCGCCCCGGATGATGACCTGCAGCGGAGCGCCGCGGTCGATGAGGTAGGTCTCCTCGTTGTGGGTGAGCTTGACCCGGATCCGCCGTCCGGAGAATCGGAGCGAGAAGGCGAGTTCGTTCCAGGCGCGCGGCAGCCTGGACGTGAAGGACAGCTGGCCGCCGAAGTCCCGGACCCCGCCGAACCCGAAGACGAGCGCCGACCATACGCTGGCGGCCGAGGCAATGTGGACGCCGTCAGAGGCGTTGCCCGCCACGTTGCCCAGGTCCATCAGCAGCGCGTACTGGAAGTACTCCAGGGCCTGGCGCTCCTTGCCGATCTCAGCGGCGATGATGCTCTGCACGGACGCCGACAAGGACGAGTCGCCGGTAGTCAGCGGGTCGTAGTAGTCGAAGTTGCGCCGCTTCTGCTCCTCAGAGAACTCGTCGCCGAGCAGGAACATCGCGAGCACGATGTCGGCCTGTTTCAGCACCTGGTGCCGGTAGATCACGAGCGGGTGGTAGTGCAGCAGCAGCGGGAACTTCTCCCGCGGCGTGGCGTCGAGGTCCCACCGCTCCCGGTCAAGGAACGTCTCATCCTGGGGGTGAATGCCGCGCTGCGCATCGAACGGTACGTGCATCGCGGCCGCCGCGCGCTCCCAGGACTCAACCTCGCTCCACTGAAGCCTGACCGCGTGCACCAGCGCGGTGTAGTCCTCCGGCCGCTCCTCGCGCAGGCGGCGGACGGTGGCAGCGGCGAAATTGAGGTTCAGCCGCGCCATCAGGTTGGTGTAGGCGTTGTCGTTGACCACGGTGGTGTATTCGTCCGGGCCGGTCACGCCGTGGATGTGGAACTTCTTATCGGCGCCGTAGAAACCGAGATCCTCCCACAGCCGGGCCGTCTCGACGAGGATCTGAGCGCCGATGTCGCCGAGCATGCGCCCGCTGCCCTCCACCTGGGCGTAGCGCATGACCGCATAGGCGATATCGGCGTTGATGTGATATTGGGCGGTGCCCTGCTGGAAATTGGACGAAGCCTCCTCGCCGTTGATGGTCCGCCACGGGAAGAGCGCCCCGCGCTGGCTCATCTCGGCCGCCCGCTCCCGCGCGCGGCCCAGCATGCTGTGCCGGACCGCCAGCAGGTTATGGGCGATCCTCGGCTGGGTGTACGTCAGGAACGGCAGGACGTAGATCTCGGTGTCCCAGAAGTAGTGGCCCTCGTAGGCCTGCCCGGTCAGTCCCTTGGCCGGCACTCCGGCCCCTTCGGCGCGCCACGTCGCCTGCGCGACCTGGTAGAGATTCCACCGGACCGCCTGCTGCTGCCGGACCGGATTGAGCCGGGCCTGCACCTGGACGTCGGCGCGGTCCCAGAACTTGGCGAGGTTCGCGCGCTGGCTCGTCAGGAGTATGTCGAACCCGTCCCGGACCGCGCGGTCCAGCGTCCGGCGGCACCGATCGACAAGCTCGGGCACCGGGATGCTCCGCGAGGTCTGGTAGGTCGCGTACTTGGTGACCCGGATCGGTACGCCGGGCACCGCATCGGCCGTGAGGAGCACCTCGCCCGTCTCGTCAGTGACGGCCCCCACCGCGTGATAGGAACACGCCGCGTCGATCACGTGGTCGACGCCGACGCCCAGCGTCATCCCGCTGTTGGTCGTCTGGTAGCCGAAAAGGATGCGCCGGTCAGCCACCTCGGTAGCCCGCACGTTGAGCACCCGGTGCGGCAGCACGGTCGCCAGGCGGGGATCGCCCGGCCGGTGCTCGGGCAGGTCGCCGGTCAGGTGGGCGTCCTGGCGGTTGAGCACCAGGGAGGAGATCACCACCGGCGCGGCGTGGTCGAGCAGGGTCACCTCGTAGGTCATCGCGATCAGATGGCGATATTCGAGTGAGACGATCCGGCGCGAACGGATCCGGACACGCTTGCCGGCACCAGTGACCCACACCACCTCACGCGTCAGCGTCCCGGCCCGCATATCGAGGACCCGCCCGTAGTCCTGCAGGCGCGCCGTCGGCAGGTAGAACGGCTCGTCGTCCACGTAAAGCTTGAGGATCGTCGTGTCGGGCACGTTCACGATCGTCTGGCCGGTCCGCGCCAGCGCAGGCGCCCCTTCGGCGTGCACAATCGGCCATGTCTCGTGGAAGCCGTTGACGAACGTGCCGGGGACCAGGGCCGGGCGCCCCTCCGCGGGGCTGCCGCGCACGCCGACATAACCGTTGCCAAGCGAAAAAACGGTCTCGGTGAGACCGACAAACTCATCCGAATACCGCGCCTCCACGATGCGCCATTCATCCGCTGGGTAGAGGTGTACCGGCGGCAACTCAATTTTTCGCTTAAGCATGATTCGAAGGTAATCCGGTGCCGGTGAAACGGACACACAGAGCACCGATCAGAATTGACCACCGCGATCCGGATCGCGTTGGTGAGGAGCTCGCGTTGGTGAGGAGCTACGGTCAGGCGGCGGTGCGTTCACTGACGGGCCGGCGGCGCAGGCCCGGATTCTGGAGGGCCGGGGGCAGGTAGGCCTGGTCGAGCGGGCCGGCATCGGTGCCGGGCGGCACGATCTCGTCGATCCGGTCGAGGATCTCGTCGGTCAGCGTCACATCGGCGCTGGCGAGCAGGTCGTCGAGCTGTTCCATCGTGTGCGGCCCGATGATCGCGCTGGTCACGCCGGGATGGGCGATCGCGAACGCTATCGCGAGGTGTGTCATCGGCAGGCCTGCCTTTTCGGCGAGCGGGATGAGCTGCTCGACGGCGTCGATCCGGCGCTCGTCGCTGAGGTGCCTGAAAATGTGCGCTCGGCGCAGGTCGGTCTGCTGGCCCTTGCGGACGCGGCCGGTGAGCATTCCCTGCCCGAGCGGACCCCACACGAGGATGCCCATCCCGTAGCGTTGCGCGACCGGCAGCACCTCGCGTTCGATGCCACGGCTGAGGATCGAGTAGGGCGGCTGATCGGTGCGGAACCGCTCCAGGCCGTGCCGCTCGGCGGCCCACTGGGCTTCGATGATGTCGGACGCGGGCATCGCCGACGTCCCGGCCGCACGGACTTTCCCGCTGTGGATCAGGTCGGACAGCGCCGACAGCGTTTCCTCGATGTCGGTGCCGGGGTCCGGCCGGTGGAGCTGGTAGAGGTCGATGTAGTCGGTCTGCAGGCGGCGCAGCGAGTTCTCGACCGCGGTCATGATCCAGCGCCGCGAGGCGCCCTGGTGGTTGGGATCGTCGCCTATCGGGCGGCTGAACTTGGTCGCGAGGACGACGCTGTCGCGACGCCCTTTGAGCGCTTTGCCCACGACCACTTCGGACTCGCCGTACGTGTCGGCGGTGTCGATGAAGTTGATCCCAGCGTCCAGCGCCTTGTGGATGATGCGGATCGAGTCGTCGTGGTCGGGGTTGCCGATGGACGTGCCGAGCGCCAGGGCGCCGAGCGCGTAGGGACTGACCTTGATGCCGGTCCGGCCGAGGGTGCGGTAGCGCATGCGAGCTCCTGGGGTTGCGGCCGGGACGTACTGGGCGCGCTCCCTCGATGCCGTATCCTCGGCTTAAACGGAACGCTCTTCCGGAACTATACGGAATGGCTTTCCGGAAATCAAGCGAGGGTGTGATGACGGAGAACACGGCGACGACCGGAATCAGCCCGGCCGGACCGGCGGATCCTGGCGCACCCGAACGCGCGCCCCGCCGGCAGCGCGCCGACGCGCAGCGCAACACCGCCTCCCTGCTGGAGGCGGCGAAGGCTGTCTTCGCCGCATCAGGCGTGGACGCGCCCGCCAAGGAGATCGCCGATCTGGCCGGCGTCGGGGTCGGGACGCTGTACCGGCACTTCCCGCGGCGCTCGGACCTCGTCAAGGCCGTGCTCGAGCACGAGATAGACGCCTGTGCCGCTGCGGCCCCGGCGCTGGCCGCAGCCCACGAGCCAGCAGCAGCACTCGAGAAGTGGCTCCACCGGTACACCGAATTCCTCGCGACCAAACGAGGATTCGCCGCGGCCCTTCACTCGGGCGATCCAGCGTTCGACGCCCTGCCCGGCTACTTCTTTAAGCGAGTCGCACCCGCCCTGGGGTCGCTGCTCGAAGCCGCAACTGTGACCGGTGAAATCCGTGCCGGCATCAGCGCCAGGGACCTCCTGCACGCCATCGCCCTGCTGTGCCTGCCCGTACCCGGCGAGGGACTCGCCTACAGCCAGCGCATGGTCGCCGTCCTCATCGACGGACTGCGCTACGGCACCGATACGAGCCAGTCTCGCCCATGAGCCCCGCACGGCATAGTCGCGGGCCAGCAGCGCATGCTGCCCATTGGTGCGCGGCCCGAAGAAATGGGCAGATCGATGAGAAAAATCGCTGGAAAGATCAGCGAGAAGGGTCCGAGAAGCACCGGCTACTGGCAGCCGGTTAGCTTAGGCGCTTGCGCGCCCACTCGTCAGGGGCATTGAGCGAGGGTTCATCCGGGCTGCGGGCCGCCGTGCTGAGCCAGTTCCTGGCATACCTGGCGCACCGGCACGCCGGCTCGGCTGGCGGCGCCGCGGACATACGCGACCGCCGCGTACAGGGCGTACTGCCAGAAGTCGTCGGTTTGCCACCAGGCGACCTCATCGAGCAGGTCGGGCTCTGCTCCACCGCGCAGCGCCGCCGCCGCCAGGACAACGAACTGAAGCTTCTTATTTTGCCGGCCGCGGAAGGCGAACTCCGGCAGGAACCGCTCCGGCATCCGTTCCAGGACCAGCGGGTCGGCGCGGCTGGCCCCGCACCACTCCAGCGCGTCGGCGGCGACCTGGAGGAGAACTTCGCCCGGGAAGGTGTCGTCGCGCGGATGCAGCGGCGCTAGCTCGCCCGCCAACTCCGATACCTCGGCATTCTCGGCCATCCCGTCGAGCAGGATCCGGCGGGCGGTGACTGCGTCCTCGGGTGCGGACCGCTTCCGGGCAGGCATACCCAGACGGTAGAGCAGAACCGACCCGGCCGCTTCGCCCGGGGCCGTCGGCACGGCGGACAACGGCGATGGACGGCTTCAATGCGGTGAACCAAGCGGGCACGGCGCGCATATCGGACGGTTATGGTGCTGTCTGGTCGTGGCGGCGATCCGCTGACACGGGCGGGCGCACGAATGCGGGCCGGGTAGCTGCTGCGGCGACGGTTCCTGTGACGGTGCTCGTCAGCGCGCTGGTGAATTTGGCAATCGGCCAGCTGGCCGTCACTGTCGTGGAAACGCAAGCATCACGCGAATCCGAAGCAACCGACACCGACCGGGGCCCATGCGATTCCTCCAGCCCGCATGATCAGGCTGAATAGATGATGTGGTCGAGGTAGAAGGTGGCTCCGTGCGGGTTGTTTTGTGCGGCGGCCACCCAGCCGAAGCCGCCGATGATATGCGTGAGGTTCTTACCGGCCAGCCAGATGGTCACCTGCTGCCAGGACGTCGACAGCCGCAGTACCGCGGTCTTCACCGCGGGGCGCAGTGAGTCCCCGTACCGGCCGGTGATCCCGCCGGCCAGGAACTGGACCCGCTCCGCGCCGGTCTGGCCGCGTACCCAGAAGGTGAGCCGGGTCGCCCGGCTCAGGTTGTAGCCGGCTGGCCCGGGGACCGTTCCCCGGTTGTCCACCGGGTTCTGCCAGTAGACGCCCGCCCATCCGGCACCGCCGGGCACCGCGCCCGCGTAGTTGACCCGGATGCAGGTGCTGCCGTCGGGCGGCCGGCCGGCCCAGAACTGGTTCATCGTCACGGCGCTGTAGTCGCCCATGTAACCGGACGGTACGTAGTGGTTTCCCGGATTGCCGCCGCCGGCGTAGACCGTAAACGGCATCGGGGCGGGCGGGAACGCCGGCGTCGGCACGACCGCGGGCGAGTACCGCAGGTCGCTCAGGTCCACCGTTTCGGCGGCCGATCCTTGGAAGACGACCTCCAGGACGACGCTGAGCCTGCTCAGGTTGACGTTGGCGAACAACGAGAGCGGGAGCGTCACGGTGGACCAGTTCGTGCTGAGCGTCTCCTCGACGGTTATCTCACTGCCGTTGGCGGGCTGCGAGCTGTCCTTGATGCCCAGCCGGACCCGCTCTCCAGAGGTCCGGGCGCGCAGCTGAACCGTGAGCGAGCGGAACCGGCTCAGGTCAACCGGCCCGCGGCCGACGGTGATGAGCATCGTGCCCCACTGCCGCCCCGCCGGGTAAGCCATGGTCAGCACGCCCGTCGTGGCGGTGAGCCAGTCGCGCTCATGCCGGTCGGTATCCACGCTGATGTCGAACGGCTTCTCCAGCCGGGAGCCGACGAGCACGTCGCGGTAGCCGCGCTCGCTGGCCGTCTGCGCACGGGCGGCGGGAAGCCACCACGCGAGGGCTGGCTTGAGCTTCCCGCTCAGGTCGTAAAGGCCCCAGTGCGTCCCTACTCCGCTCTCGCCGGTCTTCCAGTCCTCGTCGAACGCGTCGAAGTAGAAGTACTGGATATGATGCTGTGCCGCCCAGATCACGAAGCTGGTGAGGTAGTGCGCCTGGTTCTGCGGGCTGGGGACGGCCGCTCCGGTGACATGCGTGTCGCTCGCGGAAGGCCAGCCGGTTTCGCCGATGACAACAGGCTTGCCGGGGAACCGCCGCACCACCTGTCCGTAGTCGACGCTGAGGGCGCTGACCGCCGAGCCGACCGGGACGTTCTGCCAGAACGGGTAGATGTGGACCGTCACGAAGTCGACGACTTTGGCGAGTTCGGGATGCGCCAGCCACTGGTGGTAATCGTCGGCGGTGGAGACGGCGACCTTGCCGCCGAGCGCGGCGCGGACCTGGCGGATGTCCTGGATGAGCTGATCGACGGACAGGTCATGCCGCAGCAGGACCTCGCTGCCGACGATGACCGACCGGACCGCCGGGTATTGCCTGGCCAGCCGGATCCCGGCTGCGATCTCGGCGGCGTTGGCCGCGCTGTCCCGGTCGAGCCAGATACCCAGCGACACACATAGGTGTGCCGCCTGGGCGGCCTGCACGATCTCCGGCGCCGGCCCGGTGGACCCGTAGACGCGGATGTAGTTCGTGACGGCGGACAGGGTTGGCATGTCCGCGGCGATCTCGGCGGCGGACGGGTAGATGGAGTGGTCCGGATCCTGTCCGGCGTGGTACGGGCTGTACCCCACGCCGCTCAGCGTGAGCTGGCCGGGCGCGGCCACGGGTAACGGCTGGTGGCAGGCGAACGACGCGGCCGGCGGACCCCCGGTTCGCTGCACACCCGCCGAACACCCCGCCAGCAAGCCGGCGACGGCGACGGCGATGAGTCGCATGGCGTCACGCCCCGCTCGGCGGAAGGCACAGGTTGTAGGTGAACGAGGTGACAAGCCAGTGACCGTTGGTGAGAGCAAACGTCCACAGCTCGTGCCCCACGATTGACTGCTGTTTCCCTTTACTGGTCGTGGGGGCGAGCACCCCGACGGTCTCGGCGGTGACGGCGGCCGTCGTCGCGTCCGAGTTGTCGGGTTCCCAGGTGACCTGCGCATACAGGTGCCTGAGCCATACGATGCCCTGCAGGCCCTTGTACCGGCGGGAGATCTGGACGTACCCCACCCAGGTCTGCGACTTGTCTGGCGTCTGGCACGCGGCGTCGGTCACCACGGCGCCGGGAGCATAGATGCGGCCGACCACGCTGGTGTCATGTTTCTGGGCCGCCGTGGCTTCCTTGTCCATCAGGGTCGTCACCGCAGTGACCGGCGGCGGCTGGCTGAAGCCGTGATAAAGCCACAGCAGCCCGCTCAGGACAAGAGACCCGAAGACGGTCGCGATCAGCGCCGAGTTTAAGAGCCAGCTGACCACGTTCCTGATCTTTCTCCAGAACCGCGCTCTGCCGTCTCCTTCGCCCCCTGACATGGCCCCTCCCTGTGTCCCATCCAGAGATCAACACGCCTTCAAGCCTGAGCGGACCGCGCGAATCCCCCAGGGCCAAAGGACCCGTATTACCCCCCGTAGAACCCCGCGCAGTGGCGCGGCGCGCGCGGACCGTCATGACCACGAACACAGTCAGCCGTGCCGGAGGCACACAGATCACCCCCTATGCGCGGTCGTAACCAGCCGGACACCCCTCGCTCAGGGATACCGAACGGCGGATATTTTGCGCGGGCGCGCCAGGACTCAGGTTGCTCTCCGTGACAGACTTCCCGTCAGCCTGCGTCCTCGGCCGGCCGCGTTCACGGCTGCCGACTACATGGGCATGGCCGAGGTCTCGCGCCGCGCCCTGGTGCTCGGCCCTGTCCGCGGCATTATGCCGGTGATCAAAGATCAGATCACTACGCCTTCGGCCGGCATAATGCCTGATATGCAGGGTGATCGAGGCGCAGAGCTCCCCGATCAAGGAGCCTCACGATCACCTCTATATCAACTGAGTCTTTCTTCCCCCGGCCGCGCTTGGCGCCCTCGAACTGGCCCAGCAGCGACGGGTAGAGCGGCAGTTCTTCCGGCGCCAGATCCGATACGAGCTCGCGGCCGAGCGACCCTACGATCTCATCAGTCTCCTCTGGCATCACGCGCCCCTTCCAGGCAAGTCACGGCGATCGGCTGGTAGCCAGAGTCCCGCGGCCCGCAGTGGAGTAAGTACCGGTCATTGTAAAGCTCCCAAAAGAAATAGCTGGGTCGCCCGGGCATGGCGCAGCGGTTGAATATCGCTGTCCACACGCTCACCAGCTGGTTCCCGAAACGATCACTCAACGGAAGAGCGGCCATGGCACACGACATTATCGCCAGGCCGACACCGGAGATGGGAAGCATCATCGCGGCAGATCCGGACGTTCGCGCAGTGAAGGGGGCCGCTACTCGAGCGCCTCGGCTGGGCCCCGATCCGATCAGGAATCGAGAAGCGCCACGGTGTGGCCGGGCCTAGCCTTTCGGTGGAAGGCCGGCATGACACCGAGGCCCTGAGCGTCAGGAAAGGAAGCCCGAAAATGCCCGCGAACAATGCCAAGACCGAGTCCGGTAACTTCAGCGCCGAGGAACGTGCGGCGATGAAGAAGCGCGCCGCCGAGTTGCGCGCCGAGGGCAAGAAAGGCGCCAAGAAGGCCGACGGCCTGCAGGCGGTCCTCGACAGCATCGCGGGGATGGCACCGGAGGATCGTGCGCTAGCCGAGCGCGTGCATGTGACGGTGACCGCGACCGCCCCCGGGTTGTCGCCGAAGACCTGGTACGGGATGCCCGCTTACGCGAACGCGGACGGCAAGGTCGTCGTCTTCTTCCAGAACGCGGGCAAGTTCAGCTACCGCTACTCGACCCTGGGCTTCCAGGACGCGGCGAACCTCGACGACGGCGACGTGTGGCCGGTGTCGTACGCGCTGAAGAAGTGGAGCCCCATAGTGGAGAAGAAGGTCGCCGAGCTGGTGACGGCCGCGATCTCCTGACCGGTGCCGCAACACCCTGCTCGATGAAGAGCCGCCCGCTCAGGGGCGGCGACTTAGGAGCAGACCGCCCTACCCCCCCCCGGCGAACTGGTCCATGTCGATGTCAAAAAGCTCGGCAACATCCCCGATGGGGGAGGCTGGCGGACCGCCGGATGGGCCTAGGGCCGCAAGAACTCGCGGGCCAAAGGCCTCCCCACCCGCCAGCCGCGTCACCAGCCTGTCAGGGCAAACAGCTAGGAGGCGGCCGGCCCGCCATCGGCCTGCCAGACTGCCCGGACCGCAGCCGCGTTCGCTCTGGCCTGGGCCCGGCCGGCTGCCGCCGCCGCCGCCCGGCGCGACAGGTCAAGCACGTTGTGCCCGATGGCGTGCGCGGCTGCGCGGTCCGGCCGTACGAGCACGACGCGGGCTCCGGCCGCAGCCAGCGCCGCGGCCTGCCGCCGGGGACTGGTCATGTGGCCGATGCCCTGGGCCACCGGTGCCACGATAACCACCCGCTCGTATCCGGCCGCCAGGTCGGCGTTGGCTACCGAGCGCACACCGCCATCCACCAGCCGGCGATCCCCGATGGTGACCGGCGGCCAGACCCCGGGCACCGCACAACTGGCGCCAACCGCATCCACCAAGCCGGCGTCACCAGCGGAATCAAACACCACGAGCTCGCCCGTCCGCGCGTCCACGGCGGTCACCTTGAGCATCGTGCCGGGCCAGTCACCGCCGGGCAGCCGACTCTCGAATACCTTGCGCCGGCCGGCCTCGGGCATGGTGCGCGCGGCCAGCGCCCAGTGGCCGATCCGCGCCCGCGCCCGCACCGGGTCCCGGCTGGTACTCATGACCCACAGCAGCCTGCCAATGACGTCCCAGCCCATCCGCGCGGCGGGCTCGGGAGCAGGCGGCGCGAGCTGGGCGCGGTACAGCGCCTCAAGCTCCCGCCCGGCGGCAATGTCGGCGCCGACGACCGAGCCGGCCGATGTCCCGATGATCACGTCAGCTGCGGCCAGGTCGATGCCCAGTTCGGCCAGCCCGGCGATCAGGCCGGTCTCCCAGGCAATGCCGGTGACACCACCGCCGCCCAGAACAAGCGCGCGTCTGTCCATGACTTCCTTGTACACCAATCCGGCGCATTGACCCGAGGTAACGCGGCACCGGCCGCACGCGGCGGCTCAGCCGCGACGTACCGCGGCGCGGACCGTTGAGGCGCAGAATGCCGGCCTGACCGAGGCCGGAGGCAAATGGGTATTGCCCATCCGGCGATGGCAGAGTTACACAGATCCGGATCGACTATGCGTTCACCCTCGTACCGGAGTCGTGGACCGAGATCAGGACGGCTGCTGGTTCTGGGGTCGCCCCTCGTTCTGCGGCTTCTGGCGTGACCTGGGCGCGGCGTCAAACGAGATCCGCCCGGACTGGGATCTGGGCACGCCGGGGCTCTGTGAGGCCCGGGATGCGGGCGACCGCTCTCAATTCCACGGATGGGATAGGCGAAAGCCACATCCGGCGCGAGTGGAAGGCCTGCGGCCGCGAACCTGGCGATCGCGGTCAGCTTTGCGCGACTGGAACCGCGAGATTCGGTGGCCCGAGGCACAGCCTCACTGGAACATTATGAAATAATCGTCCGGTTCAAGAGCTGTCTCGATGAGACTGTCATCCACTCCTGTAATTCCTCGGACCGTAAGGTGGCGCCAGAACCACCAGCCGCGCGTACCCAGCGTAATGATCCGATAGGCCAGGACCATTCCAGTCGGATACTCTTGCTTTGACGTGCCGCCAGTCTGTCTCTTGATGTCAAGGTGACCAGCGAGCGACGCGACGGCGCCTTGTGCCACGCTGCTGACCTTGACGTCTCCGCTCAAAGCAGCCTTAAGTTCACCGGATTTGCCGCTAGAGACTATGACCATCGCCTGCGTCGTAAGCTGCCTCTCAACCACAACGCACTGACCTATCGGCATCCCATGCTCGAAGGCCGTACTCAGCAGATCCATCTGTAGCCTGTCATTGTCTCTTACCCTCTCGATGGTCGTACCGCCAGCCGAGATATAGATGCTTTCCTGATTACCGAAGGTAACGGACAAACCCGCCGATGCATGCCCTAGCCATTCCCATCCGGGAACGCTCGCATCGGCTCCTATTTCAACCTTCGTATCGCCGCTACTTGAATAATCCCAGGAACCGCTAACCGGCGAGTGGACAGGATCGAGGTCAAATGAAACGCCATAGTCGCCAACATATCCCTGGTGCTGCAGCCGGCCGTCCCGCATTACGCCGCGTTCACCGAGGGATATTGAGGTTCCAGGCCACCAGTTTGCCGACCACCCCTTGCCGAGGCCGAACTTGTCTTCCCAAAACTTGCGATAAATTTCTGCTAGCGACATACATCCCCCACGTAGGCTGGAAAGAAAATTATGCCCTAGACATCAAACCTGCGTCTAGAGCGGCGGTGGCCAAGAACGGAGAGTCACGTCGAACGTTAGCCCCAATGTTTCACGATCTTGATGTGGCTGTTTGAGGTTATGGCTGGTCGCTGATTTTCAGCACCCGATTTTCAGCGTCCGGTCTTGGGCAGTGGCCCGGCTGTCGCGCTGCGCGCCGGGGTGGGGACGCTCCTTGCGGACGATTACCCGCACTCCGGCCGGCCAGGGGACAGGTCCCCCCGGATCATGCACCACCCGCGGGTGCCCGCCACCGGGCCAGCCCAGCGGGCAAGCCCTCACCCAAGCCCGTCACCCCGGCCGCTTCGGCCAGCAGCAACGCCCTGGCCTGGGACACCAGTCCCGACGGGCGCGTGCCCGCTTGAGCCAACGCTTTTGGTGACGGCCTCCCCGCGGGGTCTCGTGCGATGACCAGGTGGGCGTTACGATTGGCGTCATGGGTAAGGGGTTAGTCGCGTCGCGCGACTGGGAATTCGAAATCGAGTTGGCCAGTCGGACTGATGGTTATCAGCTGCGCGTGAGGTCCCCTGCCGGGGATGCGGACACGGACATAACGTTTGACCCGGCGCGTCTCGGTGTGGATCTGCAGACATTGCAGGCTCGAGTGCTCGCTTCGGCGACGGAGAGCCGCAAGGTGCCAGAACTGGAAGGGCCGCTGCGTCAGGTGGGGCAGGCTTTGTTCGAGGCGGTCTTCCAAGCCTCGGCGGGGGCGCTATTCCTCTCGAGCCGTAACCAGGCGGAGGGAGCCAATGGCCGGTTGCGGATTGTGCTGCGGCTGCGCGCACCAGAGCTCTCGGTGCTGCCATGGGAGCTGTTGTTCAGCGAAGACTACGGCGGCTACCTATGCCGGCGCAGCCCGGTCGTGCGCTATGTCGACGTAGCGGAACCTGTCCGTCCGCTGACCGTAACCCCGCCGCTCCGGATACTCGGAATGACCGCACTGCCGGGGGATATGGATGCGCTCGAAGCCGACACCGAGCAAGACCGGCTCCAGCAACTGCTTGCCCCCTTGACTGCACGTGAACTCGTCACGGTGGATTGGGTGCCGGGCCAGAGCTGGGAGGCGGCGCAGGAGGCGCTGTATAGGGGCTGCGACGTCTTCCACTTCATCGGGCACGGCGGATTTGACTCGGCCCGGAACGAGGGCGTGATCGCATTCGCAAACGAGCAGGGCCATCGGCAATTGGTGGCAGCGTCGGCGCTGGCGGATCTGCTCAGCGTCGCCAATCCGATGCCCCGGCTCGTGCTGCTGAACAGCTGCCAGACAGGGACCGGCGCTGACGTGGATGTGTTCTCCAGCACCGCAGCCACCCTCGTCCGCACGGTGCCGGCCGTGGTGGCGATGCAGTTCGCGATCACCGATGACGCCGCGGCCATCTTCTCCCGTGCGTTCTATCAGGCGCTTGTGCACAATCTCGGGGTGGATGAGGCAGTCCGCGCCGGTCGGATCAGACTCACCGGCTGGAACGCCGACACCCTGGAATGGGTCACCCCGGTGCTGTACCTGCGGTCGCCCGACACACGCTTGTTCGACTTCCCCCAAGACCGGATACAGCCGCCGCACGAGGCGGTGCTGCCGTCAGGCAGGAAACCGCTGGGGGAGATCAAGCGTCATTGGCCCGGTCCGAACTTCAATCTCCCGAGCCCCCTTGAGCAGCAGCGCTTTGTGGGCAGAGACCGGGAGTTGACCGCGTGCCGTGAGAAACTAGCTCAAAATGGGTTCCTGATCATTCATGGCCTTGACGGGCAGGGTAAGACAACACTGGCGAAAGTGTATGCGGCGGAATGGCAAGATGATTACGATCTCATATGGTTCGTTCCTGCTTCGCATGAGTCGGGCGTCAGTGCGAGGCTAGAGGCGCTCGCTTCGAAGTTGGAAGTTGTCACTGCATCGGAGCCAGATGCAGCGGAGCTACGGTATTTGCTACGAAAGGAGCTCGAGGCGTCGGATCGATGGTTGCTGATCTTCGATGACGTCAGAGATTGGAGTTCCATCAAGGAATATATCCCCCCTGTTCCTCCGCTGCGAGGGCACATTATTGCGACTACCCAAGAAACGCGCGGGATTCAGGACATACCTAACGTGATGCCAGGTTACCTGGCTCTTGGGCCTCTTCCGCTAGCAGTATCGAAAAAATATCTGCTCGACCACATCGAGGGTGCCACTGCTGTTGACGCGGAACGGCTGGCTCGTGACTTGGGCTGTCTTGCCTCCGCTTTGGAATTCGCAGCAATGAAATATGCACCGACAGGCATTCCCGAGACGCGCGGCACTCCAACGGAAGACGCTATTGGCAAACTTCATATCTTGTGGAAGGAGACGTTCGACCAACTGCAGACCAGCTCTCCTCTCGCGTACTCTCTGCTGGAGGTTTGTTCTCTCTTCGCTTCCGATCCAATTCCTGATGCGATCCTGACTTTGCCGCCCAGGGAAAACAAACCAATCGACGAACTTCGCGGGGCGCTCACCGATACATCCAGGTACTCGGATTTTGTCATAACTCTCCGGGAGCGATCGCTGCTGGATGCGCCGCCGGGGTCCCACGCAATAATCGTCCACAGCCTCTTGCAGGCCTACCTGCGCGACAGAATGGCTCCTGATCGGCGGAGCCGTTCACTTTCCGTCGCCATTGATCTGTTGCAAGATGTATTCTATGAGAGCTGGTTCGCAGATAATTACCTCCGATGCGTTCTTGCCCTTCCGCATGCTGAAGCGTGTTTGAAAATAGCCGAGCAGGATGAAACAGCCTCGGGAGAGACGAGCACACTGATGGTGAGGATGGCTCATTACCATCGTACCCGGGGTGAAATTTTCAAGGCTCGCGACCTCCATGAACGAGCACTAAAGTTGCGAGAGAGGACATTCGGGGATTATAGTCGTGAGGTTGCCCGTTCGCTGATTAACCTTGGCGTCGTACTCACTGAAATGGGCGAGCCGGACGAAGCAATCAAGAGGTACGGGCGATCGCTGGGAATCTTGACAAGGGCCGAGCCGTCAGATGAAGAACTTGTCGCCATCTGCCGCGACGATCTCGGCCTGGCGTTGGCGGCCAAGGGCCAGTACTCCCAAGCAATTGACGTGCACATGCAGGCGTACCATTTCTGGATCAGAGAAAATCCGCGACACTCTGATATCGCGCAGATCTTGGACAACATGGGACGTGTCCTCTACTTGCTGGGAGAACTATCACAGGCCGAAAAGCTGCTCCATAAAGCTCTGGAGATAGGCCGGGAGGCGCTAGACACGGGCTTCGGCAAGCTAGCACTAGCTGGGATGCTTCATACTGAAGGCCAGATCCTTCGCGCCCGATCCGGCGTATATGATGCCTGGCGGGCCGGGCCCCTTCTAGCCGAGGCACTAAGCCTGCGATCGGGGGAGCTCGGGAATCAGCATCTATCCGTCATCGAGACCCGCACAGCACTGGCCCGGGTTTTTCGATGCACAGGTGAATATGCCAAGGCTGACGAGGAGCTAAAGAGCGCGTCCCACGCCCTGGACGAAATCAGACGATCTGAGGCTCTTGGCTTTGGGCCACCCGGCTCACCGGACCTGAGCTCCAAGTACGAGTGCGCGGTCCTCGTCGCTGAAGGCGAACTCCGCTTCGCGTTGGGGAACTATGCAGGTGCAAAGCAGAGCCTTCAGCGCGCACAGGAACTTGCTAAGGAGGGCATACCGCTGCCTGCCGTGGAGCACGCAGAGCTCTTGGAGAACCTTGGCAGGGTCTATAACGCCGAGTCGCCGAGTGCTGGCAAGTATTTGCTGGAGCAAGCCGCGGCAACTCGAGACGGGCTGAGCAGGGCAAGGTCCGGGATGCTGAAAACCCTTGAGGGGGTTGATCGATGAATACTCTGGTCTGTTCGGTTTGCGACCACAGCAACTATCAGGAGATGGTCCGGTGCACTCAATGTGCATGGGAATTTCGTAGTTCTAGATTTCATGATTCCCTGAGTGACCTTGAGAAGGAGAGATACCTCGGGCGCAGAGATCTAGTTCGCGTGCGCTGGAAGGAGTTTCATCAGTACGATCAAACACCCGAGAAACGTTCGCTCCCGGCCGAAGGGAAGATAGTCCGGGGAGCAGCGACTACGCCAAGGGATCTTGCAATCGGTGGTGGCCTGCTCTGATGCTGGCAGTTTGGTCACACTGGTCGAAACCCTTTGCTATACGGGGCGGTGGCTGGCCGACATCGGCTCACTATCTCATGTCTTGTGTACTGTCCGTGGAGACCGCGCGGAGCCACTTCCAGGGCACCAGGCTGGTCACCGATCCTGCTGGCATGAAGATGCTGGTGGATGGCGCTGGACTTGAGTTCGATGACGTGCGGTTGGATCTGTCAGAAATTGAGGAATATGACCCCGCGTGGTGGGTCCTCGGAAAGATCCATACCTACCGCATGCAGCATGAGCCGTTCGTTCACGTCGACAATGATGTTTACCTCTGGAACGGCCTTCCGGAAGACCTGACGAACGCTGACGTTCTCGCTCAGAATCCGGAACACTTTACGGATGCGTCCGACTACTACCAGCTTGCCGAGCTAGCGGCGATTCGAAATTCCCCATGCGGCTGGCTTCCGAAGGAAGTGGAGTGGTGCCGGAGCCTCTATAGTACTTATCAGCGGAGTCTTAACACGGGCATCTATGGTGGGCGCCGTGTTGACTTCATTCGATATTGCGCTGAACTGGCCTTTGAGCTGCTGGAGCATCCGGGAAATAGGGAGGCCATGGCCAGAATTGAAGATAAAGTCAGATTCGGCGGCATGTTGGAGATGTTCTTTCCAGCGGCCTGCCTTGAGTATCATTCAGTGCGGAATTACTCGCCATTCAAGGCTGTCAGAGCTGCGACTCTGTTCGGTTCCGCGGAGGAGGCGTATAGGGACGGCGAGGCACGTTCCTATACGCATATGATAGGACGGTCCAAGCGCAAGCCCAGCTATGCTAATAAGCTTGAGGCCCGTGTCCGGTCGCACTATCCGCGGCACTACGAGCGGTGCATGGAGTATTCCCGATTTATCGAAGCACCTTTTGTTGCACCGGCGGCTGAGGACCAATGGCGTTGAGCAGCGCAGCGTGACAATGCTGTGGGGGGTGATGTGCAGTTAGATGCCGTATCTCACGCCCCGGCACGGGCGGGCTCGGGCCCGGTATTCCTGCAGGGCGGAAAGCCTACGCTGGGGGTGTGAGCGTAAAGCTGCCCGCGGTGGCCGGGGCCCGGATGGCGGCGCTGCGGTCCAGCGGCACGTAGGGTCCGCGCTGACCGCGGACGAGTTCGCCGCCATCCGCAGCGTGGGCTTCGAGCCCGTCGGCCAGGTGTTCGGGGCGGCCGTCTACAGCGGCCAACGCGCCTACGGGCACACCGGCGGGCCGGAGGTCAGGGTGAAGGGAAGCTCACAGACCCGCGGATGTTCAACGGCCCTGACCACCTACCCCGGCCTGAACGTGGTCGCGGTCGTCCTCAGCAACTACTTCCTCTACCCGGGCACCGGCTGGTTCCGCGCCGAACGGGACCGCATCATCACCGAGAACGCGTCCTGGCCCGCGGGCCGGGATGGGGACTTGCCTGCCGGGGTTCCGGGTGCTGCCATCAGCCCACCCGCCACAGGTAGGCGCTGCCGTTGGCGTCGCTGGTGGCTAGCGTCTTGCCATCCGGGCTGAACGCGACGGATTCCACGGCACTACCCGTTTGCCCCGCGAGCACCGGGGGTACCGAACCCGCCGGATTGGTCAGTACAGCGGTCAGCTTTTCCGTGCGCACGTTCCACAGATATGTCTTGCCGTTGGCGTCCCCGGCGGCCAGCAGCCCGCCGTCCGGGCTGAACGCCACCGCCTCGACAGCGAGGCCGCCGGGGACGGCCAGCGCGTCGATGTGCCTCCCGGTGGCCGTGTACCACAGGATGACCTGGCCGCCCTGCGCGGTGGCCGCGATCATCGTGTCGTCGGGGCTGAAGGCCACCGAACTGATGGGGAAGGTGCCGGGATTTGGCAGGATGCTCGAAGGGGGCCCAGTGACCAGCTCGGTATTCCAGAGATACACCCCGCCGATGCCGTTGGTGGCGAGCGTCATCATGTCCGGGCTGAAGGCCAGCGCCGTCGAGGGAGATCCCGGTAGGCCCTTGCGGAACAGGGTCCCGCTGGTGGTCCCGCTGGTAATTGACCACAGGTAGAAACCGCCGCCCGTGTCGGCAGCAGCGACCATGTCTCCGTCCGGGTTGAAGGCTATGCCGCTGATCGGCAGGGTACCCGTTCCGGGCAAGGCGACGGCCGTTCCGCCGATGGCTGCGCCAGCCTGCGCGTTCGCCAGGTAGACGAGGTTGTGGCCGGTGCCTCCCGCAAAGGCCAGCAGCTTGCCGTCGGCACTGAACGCTTCGGCGCCGCCGGCCCCGGCCAGGACGGCTGACTGCTTGCCTGTGGCCACGTTCCACAGGTAGGTCATGCCGCCGAACGTTCGGGGATCGGCGGTATCTCCGCGGCCGGTCGTCAGTCCGGTGGCCAGGGACTTGCTGTCGGGGCTGAAAGCGACGGAGGTCACCTCGTGCCAGTACCCCGGCACGGGCGGCGGCGTGAACGCGCCGATCCGGCTGTACAACGGCAGGGTGGCGGACGACGGCGGGGCGGCGGACGACGGCGGGGCAGCGGATGATCTCGGGCGGGGCGCGCTGGTCAGCGCCGGGACGGCCAAGACACTGACGATCGCGGCTGCGGCCAGCAAGACGGCGCCGGCCAGCATGATCATGCCGTACCGGCGGCGCCGCGGCCTCGCGGGCAGCCTCCCGCTGGCCGCGCTGTTTCCCTGGGCGGTCAGGGGCGGGCGGCAGGTGACCGTGGTGCCACGGAACTGGGATGACCCGGTCCCGGCGACGGGAGCGGCTGGTCCGGGCGCGGGAGCCTGATGGGGGCCAAGCCCGAACGCGTCACGCAGTGCATCGCAGAATTCCCGGCAGCTTCCGTATCGATCCCGCGGCGCCTTGGCCATGGCCCTGGCGAACATCTCGTTCGCGACCGGGGGAAGATCCGGCCGCCATGAGGTGAGCGCCGGCGGCGGCGTGTTCAGGTGAGCCCACACCGTCGCCCAGCCGTCGCCGCGGGCGAAGGGCGTGGTCCCGGTCAGCAGTTCGAACGCCGAGCATGCCAGCGCGTACTGATCAGTCCGCCCGTCCGCGGCCGTGCCCTCGATCTGTTCTGGAGCCGTGTAGTCCGGCGTGCCCAGGAACTCCCCCGTCCGGGTCAGCTGGCCCGACCGCCCGCTCTTGCTGAGCCCGAAATCCGACAGGTAAACGTGATCGGGCCGCCCGGGATGGACATCGAGCAGCATATTCGCCGGTTTGACGTCCCGGTGCACCAGGCCCGCGGCGTGTGCGGCATCCAGCGCGGACGCCACCGGGGAGATGAGCGACACGACCTGGTGCGGGGACAGCGGTCCCTTACGGCGGAGCAGAGACCTTACGTCCCCGCCTCCCACAAACCGCATCGCCATGAAGAGCACTCCATCCGCCTCCCCGGCCTCGTAAACCGGGATGATGTGCGGATCGTCCACCGCGGCCGCGGCCCGCGCCTCTCGGATGAAGCGCTTGCGGAACGTCTCGTCGCCGGCCATCGCCGCGGCCATGACCTTCAATGCCACCAGCCGGCCCAGGCGCACGTCACTGGCGCGGTACACGATGGCCATCCCGCCCGCGCCGACCTGCTCTTCCAGCAGATATCCCGCCACCTGAGAGCCCGGTCCCGGGACCGCTATCCGACCGACGGGGTGCTCCAGCGGGTCCTGAATCACCGATGCCTCCACCTGTTCCTGCCCAGGATCTATCGTTTCGCCCGGCAGGGATCCGGGGAGGGGAAACACCGAGATTCGGCGCCGCGAACCACAGCGGCGAACAGGATCCCAGGCCCATGTCATCAGCCACGAGCGGTGGTGTTACGTCTGGTCAGTAGTGCCCGATGCCGGTGACCCGGCTCGCGGCATACACTGCGGCCAGCACCATCGCGCCGGTGCCCTGCACGTCAACGCTGAACACGCGGTATCGGCCGCCGTAGGCCGCACCAGCGCCTATAACCACGACCGGCCGCACCGGTCCCTGCCCCGGCAGGCCACCCCCGCCACCGTCTATAACACCCGGCCCAAAGCCGTCCCCGGCGA
>PLRW01000160.1 GCA_003164955.1 Actinomycetota bacterium | reverse complement strand
GGAAAACCAGGATCCCAGGGAAAACACTGCCGAACGGGACGCTGCGATGCGCCAGCGTAAGTTCGCGTACCCGCCCAACCTGGTCGTCGTGGACGGCGGCCCGGCTCAGGCCGACGCGGCCTCCCGGGCCCTGGCCGATCTGAGTATCGACGACGTGGCCGTGTGCGGGCTGGCCAAGCGCCTGGAAGAGGTCTGGCTGCCGGGGGAGGAGTTCCCCGTTATCCTGCCGCGCAGCAGCGAGGGACTTTACCTGCTGCAGCGGGTCCGGGACGAGGCGCACCGCTTCGCGATCACCTACCATCGGCAGAAGCGGTCCCAGGGTTTCACCGTGAGCGCGCTGGATGACATCGCCGGTCTGGGGCCGGCCCGGCGCGCCGCTCTGCTCAAGCGGTTCGGTTCGGTCCGCAAGCTGTCTGCGGCGACTCCGGAGGAGATCGAGGCCGTGCCCGGCATCGGGCCGCGCCTCGCCGAGACCATTGCCGCCGCCCTGAACACGACGGGGGAGGCCCGGTGAATCCGGTCAGGGAGCCGGTGCGCGAGCACGCCGGGGTGGCGGTCCCGGACGAGCCGGCCGCACCGAGCATCGTCGTCATTACCGGCATGTCCGGTGCGGGGCGCAGCACGGCGGCCAAGTCGCTGGAGGACCTCGGCTGGTTTGTGGTGGACAACCTCCCGCCGGGGCTGCTGCCCACCATGGTCGATCTGGCCGAGCGGTCCCACGGCGCGGTGCCGAAGATCGCCGCCGTGGTCGACGTGCGCAGCCGCGCGTTCACCACGGACCTGAAGTCCTCCATCGACGGTCTCGGCGCGCGCGGCGTAGCCCCGCGCATCGTGTTCCTGGAAGCCGCCGACGAAACGCTGGTCCGCCGGTTCGACAGCGTGCGGCGGCCGCATCCGCTGCAGGCCAGCGGGCGGGTGGTGGACGGGATCGCCGCGGAGCGGGAGTTGCTACGTGACGTGCGGGGCGAGGCCGACCTGGTCC
This sequence comes from Actinomycetota bacterium, assembly GCA_003164955.1. Taxonomy (GTDB): domain Bacteria; phylum Actinomycetota; class Actinomycetes; order Streptosporangiales; family Streptosporangiaceae; genus Bog-532. The sequence continues at coordinate 12,497 of PLRW01000160.1, read as the reverse complement.
TCGATACCTCGCGGCTCAACGTGCACGAGCTGCGCGGCCGGATGCGGGACTTCTTCGGCGGCCGCTCGGCCCGGGGGCCACGGGTCAGCATTGTGTCGTTCGGCTACAAGTACGGGCTCCCGGTCGACGCCGACCTCGTGGTGGACTGCCGGTTCCTGCCGAACCCGCACTGGATCCCGGAATTGGCCCCGATGACCGGCCTGGATGTACCGGTCCGGGAGTACGTGCTGAGCCGGGAGGGCGCGCAGGAGTTCCTCAAGGCGTACTTCGAGGTACTGCAGATCCTGCTGGCCGGCGACGAGCGCGAGGGTAAGCACTTCGTGACCCTGGCCGTCGGGTGCACCGGCGGCAAGCACCGCAGCGTGGCCATCGCGGAGTGTCTCGCCGCGCAGCTGACCGACGACGGGTCCGACGTCCAGGTCACCCACCGGGACCTCGGGCGTGAATGAGGGCGCACGTGAATGAAGCGTCCAGGGCGACGATGCCCGGGGTGACAGCACCCAAGGGAACGGCGCCGGCAGCGCCCAATGAAACGGCACCCAGTGAAACGGTGCCGGCAGCGCCCAATGGAACAGCGCCGGAGACCGTGGCGCCCAAGGTGGTGGCGCTGGGCGGCGGCCACGGGCTGGCCGCGTCGCTGTCCGCGCTGCGCTGGGTCAGCAGTGACCTCACCGCCATCGTGACCGTGGCCGACGACGGCGGGTCGAGCGGCCGGCTGCGGCGCCAGTACGGCGTGCTCCCGCCCGGCGACCTGCGGATGGCGCTGGCCGCGCTGTGCGGCGACGACGACTGGGGAACGACGTGGAGCCGGGTCGTTCAGCACCGGTTCGGCGGCAACGGCGAGCTTTCCGGCCATGCGGTGGGCAACCTGCTGATCGTCGCGCTGTGGGAACTGCTCGGGGACACCGTCGAGGGCCTGAACTGGGTAGGCCGGCTGCTGGGCACGCGCGGCCGGGTGCTGCCGATGGCCTCGGTCCCGCTGGACATCGTGGCCGAGGTGGAGGGCGCCGACCCGGCTCACCCGGACGAGATCTCCCGGGTGCGCGGGCAGGACGCGTGCGCGTCCACCCCCGGCCGGGTCCGTTCCATCTCGCTGCTGCCGGAAGATCCGCCGGCCGTTCCGGCCGCGGTCACCGCGGTCATGGAGGCAGACTGGGTAGTGTTCGGCCCGGGGTCGTGGTTCACCAGCGTGCTACCCCATCTGCTCGTGCCCGAGCTGGCCTCGGCCCTGCGGGGAACCGCGGCGCATCGCCTGGTGGCGCTCAATCTGGCGCCTCAGCCAGGGGAGACGGGCGGTTTTTCCCCGCGCATGCACCTCGAGGTCCTGGCGGGGCATTCGCCGGGACTGGAGTTCGACGTGGTGCTCGCGGACACCTCGGCGGGGGAGACCGCGCACGACGCCGTGGCGGACCTGGAGAAGGCCGCCGGTGCCCTGGGCGCGCGCCTCGTCCTCGCGGACGTCGCCGAAACCGACGGAACAGCCAGGCATAACCCCGTGCTGCTATCGAGGGCCTATGCGGACATCTTCGACGGACGGAGCGCCTGACGATGGGTTACGGTGAGGCACTCGTACCCGCCCAGCGAGTCCCGGGCTTCAGCCCGGGCGAGTGGCCGGTGCTGTCGGCGGTAACCGCAGCGGGTTACGGCGAGGCGATCGTTACCGGCCTAGCGAACCGGGCCGTCAGGCCCGGTGAGTGGCCGGTGTGNNCGGCGAAGTACCACCGCGGGGCGCGAAGCGCATGCGGGGGGTTCCGGGGGGTCGCCCCCCCGGGCCAGCACTGGGGGGACGAAGTTATGGCGATGACCGGCGTGGTGAAGGACGAACTCAGCCGGGTGACCGTGGTCAAGCCGTGCTGCCGCAAGGCCGAGGTGTCGGCGATGCTGAGGTTCGCGGGCGGACTGCACCTGGCCGCGGGGCGCATCGTGATCGAGGCGGAGCTCGACACGGGGGCGGCCGCCCGGCGGCTGCGGGCCGGCATCGGCGAGGTGTTCGGGCATGCGTCGGAAATACTGGTGCTGGCGCCGAGCGGGCTGCGCAAGGGCAACCGTTACGTCGTCCGGGTGCTCAAGGGCGGCGACAACCTCGCCCGCCAGACGGGTCTGCTGGACAACTACGGGCGCCCGGTCCGCGGGCTGCCGCGGCAGATCGTCTCCGGAACGACCTGTGACTGTGAGGCCGCGTGGCGCGGAGCCTTCCTCGCCCACGGGTCGCTCACCGAGCCGGGCCGGTCGATGGCACTCGAGGTGACCTGCCCGGGGTCGGAGGCGGCTCTCGCCCTGGTCGGCGCGGCCCGGCGGCTGAGGATCCAGGCCAAAGCGCGTGAGGTCCGCGGGGTCGACCGCGTGGTGATCAGGGACGGCGACGCCATCAGCGCCATGCTTACCCGGCTCGGCGCGCACGACAGCGTGATGGCCTGGGAAGAGCGGCGGATGCGCCGGGAGGTGCGGGCCACCGCGAACCGGCTCGCCAACTTCGACGACGCCAACCTGCGGCGCAGCGCGCGCGCCGCGGTCGCGGCCGGGGCACGGGTCGAGCGCGCCCTGGAGATCCTCGGCGACGAGGCGCCGGAGCACCTGACCATGGCCGGGAAGCTGCGGATCGCCAACCGGCAGGCCAGCCTGGAGGAACTGGGCCAGCTGGCCGACCCGCCGCTGACCAAGGACGCGATCGCCGGCCGGATCCGCCGCCTGCTGGCCATGGCCGATCGCCGCGCCAGCGAACTGGGCCTCCCCAGCACCGAAGCCAGCCTCACCCCGGAAATGCTCTGATGTCCGGGGGGACGACCCCCCTGGGCCCCCCGCATGCGCTCCGCGCCNNCGCGGTGGTACTTCGCCGGCACACCGGCCGCTCACCGGGCACGAGGCCCGGTTCGCTGGGCCGGTAGCGATCGCCTCACCGTAACCCGCGGTAGTGCATCTGCTGATTGCGGCTCCGCGTCACGGGAGCGGTTGCCAGTCGGGGCGGCGCCCGAGCAGGGCCACGATGCGGTCTAGCTGGCTGGCGCCCTCGGATGCGGTGACCCGCGGGGCGAACGCGGCTCCGGGCCGCAGCCTCGCCTGGTCGTCGGGGACGGCCTCGGCGATCGCGAGGGCCACGGCCAGCAGATCCGGCTCGAGCTTGTAGTCCAGGCCGAGGGTCCGCGCGGCATCCCAGCCGTGCGCCACATAGTCGACGAGGTGAAAGCTGATGGCCATACCGGCCGGGAACGTCGCCCCGGGGCCGATCTCGGGCAGTGCGAAGTCCCGGGTGAGCACCCCATCGGCCGCGAATGCCCGCAGCGCCCGGTCGGCCGCGGCAGCGTACTCCGCCACCGGGTCGGCCGCAGGTGGCTGGGCACGCCATACCGACAGGTCCGCTCCGTTCCCAGCGGCCGCGGCGGCGAAGCCGTCATGCTGCACGGCCATGTGCGCGAGAAGCTGGCCAAGCGTCCAGTCCCCACACGGCGTCGGCCGCGCCAGGTCGGCGGGCCCAGCCGTGGACACCACCGTCACACTCGCCTGTACTGCGCGGGCGTCCAGGCTCACGATGCCGCCGGCGGCCATGACCAGGCGGCCGATCTCGCTGAAGTCACTCATGAGATGCGCCTCCGCATATGATAGGAGCTTACATATTATGTGTTGAAGCTTATCAAAAAGTAAGGCTGCTACTCTCCAGCACGATGAGCGCGACTCCCGTACCAGGCGAGGCCGCCGGCCGGCCCGGGACCTCCGGGCCTTCCAAGCCGGCCAGGCCGCCTGGGACGGCTCCCGAGGTCCCCCGGCGCGACCTGGCCGCGATGGTCGTCCCGCTGGCCCGGGCGCTGGTAGCGGCCGAAGAGCCCGTGCTGCGCGCACACCAGGTCTCCATGTGGGGCTACGTGGTCCTCACCGCGCTTGCCGAGCAGCCGGTACGGACCCAGACGGCGCTCGCGCAGAGCATCGGCGCGGACAAGAGCCGCATCATCGGCGTCCTCGACGAGCTTCAGGAACGCGGCCTGATCCAGCGCAGGCCCGACCCGGCCGACCGGCGTGTCCACCTGCTGTCGCTGACTGAGGCGGGCACCCGCCTCCGCGAGTCCGTGCGGGAGGCCATCCAGCGTCAGGAAGAGGAACGGATCCTCTCGGTGCTTCCGGAGGCGGACCGGGCGGCGTTCATCCGGGCGTTGCGAATCCTGTCCGAGCTCCCGCCAGCGGACATGAGCGGGTAGGGCTCCAGATCTCAGCAAGACGAGCAGTCGCAGCCCGCGACCAGACCTGCGGCCCCTGCGCCACCGGCCTCGCGCCAGCAGACATCACCGGGTGATGCGTGACCATCCAGCCACGTTCACCCTCGTAAAGGGCATACGGGGTCAGAGAGTGTCAGGGCAGAACTGCCGCGCATCGTGTTGTCCATTTGACCGGGCGCACTGGGTCGTCCCCGGGCCAGCACAGTTTGCCCCCTGCGGCCGGTTCTCGTATGGTCTAGACCATAGGCGGCTTATGCCGTCTGCCGCGTTCCCGCCCGGAACAGGGTGGTGCGCTGGATCGAACGCCGTCTCCGGGGGACCCCCGGGGGCGGCGTTCGATAGGGTCTGAAGGACGAAAGTCTCTGTGGTATCGGTGGCCGGTGGTTTTCAATTGGTCCCGTAGAAATAGGCGATGACGAGGGAGAACGGTGCTGTGACCATCCGCGTGGGCATTAATGGATTTGGCCGGATCGGCCGTAATTACTGGCGCGCTGCCAACGCCGAGGCCATCGGCATGGCTGGCCGTATCCCGCCGGGCGAGATCGAGATCGTCGCGGCCAACGACCTCACCGATCCGGCCACGCTGGCTCACCTGCTGAAGTACGACACCGTGCTCGGCACGCTGCCGCTGGATGTATCGGTCTCCGGCGACACCCTCCGGGTGGGCGGGCAGTCGGTCAAGGTGCTGGCCGAGCGCGACCCGGCCAAGCTGCCCTGGAAGGACCTCGGCGTCGACATCGTGCTGGAGTCCACCGGGCGCTTCACCAAGGCGGCCGACGCCCGCAACCACCTTGACGCCGGCGCGAAGAAGGTCATCATCTCCGCGCCCGCCAAGGGCGAGGACCTGACGATCGTCCTGGGCGTCAACGACAGCGCCTACGACCCGGAGAAGCACCACATCATCTCCAACGCCTCCTGCACGACCAACTGTGTCGCGCCGATGGCGAAGGTGCTGCTGGACAGCTTCGGCATCGTCAAGGGCCTGATGACGACGGTGCACGCCTACACGAACGACCAGGTCATCCTGGACTTCCCGCACAAGGACCTGCGCCGGGCCCGGGCCGCCGCGCAGAACATCATCCCGACCACCACGGGCGCCGCCAAGGCCACTTCCCTCGTACTGCCGGAGGTCAAGGGCAAGCTCGACGGCATGGCGCTGCGCGTGCCGGTGCCGGACGGCTCGCTCGTCGACCTGGTCGTCCAGCTCAACCGCGAGGCGACCAAGGACGAGGTCAACGCCGCCTTCCGTGCGGCCGCCGAGGGCCCGCTCAAGGGAATCCTGTACTACACCGAGGACGCCATCGTCTCCTCCGACATCGTCGGCTCACCGGCGTCCTGCACCTTCGACGCCTCGCTGACCATGACGTTCGGCGACCAGGTGAAGATCCTCGGCTGGTACGACAACGAGTGGGGCTACTCCAGCCGGCTCGCTGACCTGACGGCGCTCATCGCTGCCAGGCTCTCATAGCCGTGCATAGCGAAGAGACGGCAGAAAAATGAAAACCATCGAAGACCTAGAGGTCGCCGGGCGCCGCGTGCTGCTGCGGGCCGACCTCAACGTGCCGCTCGATCTGACGGATCCGGATAACCCGCGCATCACCGACGACGGCCGGATCCGGGCCAGCCTGCCGACGATCAGGAAACTGGCCGACCGCGGCGCCCGCGTGATCATCATGGCGCACCTCGGCCGCCCCAAGGGAGCGGATTATGCCGAACGGGCGGCTGGGGGGCCGTCCCTGCAGCCGGTGGCCGCCCGGCTGGGGGAACTGCTCGGCCGCCCGGTCGCGTTCGCGTCCGACGTGGTCGGGGAGGATGCCTCCCGGGTCGTGGCCGGGCTCGCCGACTCCGACGTGGCGCTGCTGGAAAACGTCCGGTTCGAGCCCGCCGAGACGAGCAAGGACGACGCGGTGCGCGGTGAGTTCGCCACCCAGCTCGCGCTGTTCGGCGAGTACTACGTCGGCGACGGGTTCGGGGCCGTGCACCGCAAGCACGCCAGCGTCTATGACGTGCCGCAGCGGCTGCCGCACGCGGCCGGCGACCTGGTGCGCGCCGAGGTCGAGGTGCTCGGCAGGCTGACCTCCGCGCCGGAACGGCCCTACGTGGTCGTGCTCGGCGGCGCGAAGCCGTCGGACAAGCTCGCGGTGATCGCGAATCTGCTCGATCGTGCCGACCGGGTCATCCTCGGCGGCGGCATGTCCTACACCTTCCTGGCCGCGCAGGGCTACGAAGTCGGGCACTCGCTGCTGGAAGCGGACAAGATCCCGGAAGTCACCGAGATCATGGCCGAGGCCGGCCGGCGCGGGGTGGAGCTCGTCCTGCCCGTCGACCTGGTCGCCGCCACGCATTTCGCGCCGGACGCCGACCATGAGATCGTCTCGGCCAAGGACTTCCCGGCGGACCGGGAAGGCCTGGACATCGGCCCGGCCACCTGCGAACTGTTCGCCGAGAAGATAGCCGACGCCAGGACGGTGTTCTGGAACGGCCCGATGGGCGTGTTCGAGTTCCCCGCCTTCGCGGTCGGAACCCGTGCCGTGGCGGAGGCGATCATCGCCGTCGACGGGTTCACCGTGGTCGGCGGCGGCGACTCGGCGGCGGCCGTACGGTCGTTCGGCCTGCCGGAGGACGCGTTCGGCCACATCTCCACCGGCGGCGGCGCCAGCCTGGAATACCTTGAGGGACGCACGCTGCCCGGCCTGGTTGCCCTGGAAGCCGATGACCCTAGTAGCACGGACGCGCCGGCATGAGCGGCCGGGGCGAGCCCAAGACGGGAAAGCTGCCGCTGATCGCCGGCAACTGGAAGATGTACGGGAACCACCTCGAGGCCATCGCGCTGGTCCAGAAGCTGGCGTTCACGCTGTCGGCCAAGGACTTCGACGTCGTGGACGTGGCGGTGCTGCCGCCGTTCACCTCGCTGCGCAGCGTGCAGACGCTGGTGGAGGGAGACCGGCTGCGGATCGCCTACGGGGCGCAGGACGTGTCCTCCCACCCGAATGGCGCGTATACCGGTGAGATCTCGGCGTCGATGCTGGCCAAGCTGGGCTGCGATTACGTGCTGGCCGGGCACTCCGAGCGGCGCCGGTACCATCATGAAGACGACGCGCTCGTCAACGCCAAGGTGAAGGCCGCGCTGGGAAGCGAGATCACTCCCATCCTGTGCGTCGGTGAGCCCCTGGAGGTCCGTCAGCAGGGGCAGCAGGTAGCGCACTGCGTCGCGCAGGTGACCGGGTCGCTCGACGGCATCTCCGCTGAGCAGGTGGCTGGTATGGTGATCGCGTACGAGCCGGTCTGGGCCATCGGCACCGGCGAGGTGGCCACGCCGGACGATGCGCAGGAGGCCTGCGCCGCAATCCGGCAGTATGTTTCTGCGGCTCATGGGCGCGAAACGGCCGCTAGTCTGCGTATTCTGTATGGCGGGTCAGTTAAGGCTGACAACGTTGCGCCGATCATGGCGCAGCCGGATGTCAACGGCGCCCTCGTCGGGGGAGCCAGCCTCGACGCCAGCGAGTTCGCGAAGATCGTTAGGTATGACGAGACCGAGTCGGCTCACCCTGTTCGCTGACGTTCGTCAGCTTTCAGGTGGCCCGCAGTATTGANNGGACCCCCCGGGGCGGGCTTCGCCCCGCGTCGCGGGACGGTCCCGGACCCCCCGGGGGGCGACTTTCGCCTGCGGACCTGGACCCGGGCGGCGTTCGCACGCCGGGGCTGGATGGCCTGGTCGCTGACCGGGCGGGTGGCCGCTTTGGGCGGCTGTGTGGAGGCAGGCCTTGGCGGTCTGCTGAGGTGGGCGGCTCTGGGCGGGTACGCCGGGGCCGGGTGAGTTTTGGAAAGGGAAGAGGGTACGAGCGGCGATGGTCATCGGGGTCTCTATCATCCTGATCATCACGAGCCTGGTGATGGTACTGCTGGTGCTGCTGCACAAGGGCAAGGGCGGCGGCCTGTCCGACATGTTCGGCGGCGGTGTTTCGTCGACCCTCGGCTCCTCCTCGGTCGTTGAGCGCAACCTGGACCGCATCACGATTTTCTTCGGAATTCTGTGGTTCGTCTGCATCATCGCCCTCAACCTGCTCATCATTCATTAACCACTTTTTCCTGACGTCCTCCCGCACCGGACGTAATGCTGTGCGCTATTCAAGGGGTGATCTGTGAGCAGTGGCAACGCCATCCGCGGAAGCAGGGTAGGCGCAGGTCCGATGGGCGAGGCCGAACGCGGTGAGTCCGCGCCTCGCGTCTGGGTGTCCTTCTGGTGTGCCAACCGGCACGAAACGCGCCCGAGCTTCGCAACCGACGCGTCCGTTCCGGACAGCTGGGAGTGCCCCCGGTGCGGGTACCCGGCCGGGCAGGACGAGCAGAACCCGCCCGCTCCGCCGCGCGTCGAGCCGTACAAGACGCACCTCGCCTACGTGAAGGAGCGCCGCAGCGACACCGACGGCGCCGCCATTCTCGCCGAGGCCCTTGACCGCCTGCGCAAAGGCGCCTGAGGTCATACAGCGCCCCGTCCCCCGGGTCACCAGTCGTTTGCTCGCCGGTTAACGGCCCCGGGGGAGGGGGGATCCTGCAGCGCGTGCCCGGCGGTCAGCACGTGGCCGTCCGAGCCCGGGCACACCGCAAACCTGGCTCTGCCGCAAACCTGAGGCCCCCGGCTTGCCCTTTTAGTGACGGAAGGACTCGCGGGCCTTTTCGTCCACCAGGGGGACGGGAGGCCGGGGGTGGGCTTCCAGGATCTTGACCTGGGTGCGGAGGTCGGCCAGCAGGCAGCCGGCCAGGTCCATGCTGAACCCGTTCTTGACCACGATCCGCATCACCGCGGTCTGCTGCAGGTTGGCAGGGAACGTGTACGCCGGCACGAGCCAGCCCCGGCTGCGCAGCCGCTCCGAGATGTCGAAGACCGAGTACCCGGTGATGCTGTCCTTGAGCTTGAACGCGAAGACCGGCAGTTCCTTGCCCTCCGTCAGCAGCTCGAACGGGCCCATCTTGGCGATTGCGGAGGAGAGGAAGACGGCGACCTCCTGGCAGGCCTGCTGCACGTCGTGGTAGCCCTTGAAGCCGAGCCGGAGGAAGTTGTAGTACTGCGCGACGACGTTGGCGCCGGGCCGGGAGAAGTTCAGCGCGAACGTCGGCATCTGGCCGCCCAGGTAGTTCACGTTGAAGACGAGCTCGTCCGGCAGCGCGGACGGCTCCCGCCACACCACCCAGCCCACCCCGGGATAGACCAGGCCGTACTTGTGCCCGGAGGCGTTGATGGACGCGACCCGCGGCACCCGGAAGTCCCAGTCGAGGAACGGGTGCAGGAACGGCGCCACGAAGCCGCCCGAGGCCCCGTCCACGTGGATCGGGATGTCGCAGCCCTTGTCCTGCTGCAGCCGGTCGAGGGCGTCGCTGATCTCCTTGACCGGCTCGTAGCTGCCGTCCATGGTGGAGCCCATGATGGCCACGACGCCGATCGTGTTCTCATCGCACTGCGCCACCGCACCGTCCGCCGTCAGGTGCAGCCGGCCCGGCTCCATCGGCACCATCCGCGGCTCGACGTCCCAGTACCGGCAGAATTTCTCCCAGCACACCTGCACGTTCGTGCCCATCACCAGGTTCGGCCGGGACGCGTCCTGGCCGGCCGCGCGGCGGGCCTTCCGCCAGCGCCACAGCAGCGCCATCCCGCCGAGCATGCACGCCTCGCTGGAGCCGGTGGTCGAGCAGCCGGTGGCGTTCCCGTCGACCGGCGAATGCCACAGGTGGGCCAGGATGTTCACGCACCGCCGCTCGATCTCGGCGGTCTGCGGGTACTCGTCCTTGTCGATCATGTTCTTGTCGGCGCACGCGGCCATCAGCACCTCGGCCTCGGGCTCCATCCAGGTGGTGACGAAGGTCGCGAGGTTGAGCCGGGCGTTGCCGTCCAGGATCAGCTCGTCCCGCACCACCTGCGCCGCGGTCTGCGGCAGCATCCTGTTCTCCGGGAGCCGGTACCGGGGCGTCTCGAGCCCCTTCTCCTGCACGTACACCGGGTTGATGTCGACTTCCCGGTCCTGCTGAGACACGTCGACTTGCGTGTGCAGCGCCATCGTCGGCTCCCTCGGTGAGGTGATCGGGCAGTCCCGGGCACAGGCTATCGCTGTCCCCGGGCGGCCGGCCCGGCCCGGCCCGGCATCCACCATCTGGCTGATGCCGGATTTCAGCCGTCTTGCCGATTCCGCTGACCGCGCCCGCGCGGGATGCTGAAGCCATGCCAGTGATAGAGGTGCGCGGCCTGCACAAGGAATACGGGCCCAAGGTCGCGGTGGACGACGTGTCGTTCACGGTCCAGGCCGGGGAGATCTTCGGCATTCTCGGGCCGAACGGCGCCGGGAAGACCACGACCGTGGAATGCGTCGTGGGCCTGCGCAAGCCGGACCGCGGCCGGGTCAGCGTGCTGGGCCTGGACCCGCAGCGCGATCACGGCGAGCTGCGGGAACTGGTCGGTGTCCAGCTCCAGGAAAGCCAGCTGCCGGACAAGCTGCGGGTGCAGGAGGCGCTCGACCTGTACGCCTCGTTCTACCGGCAACCCGCGGACTCCGGCGAGCTCATCGCGCGGCTCGGGCTCGCCGACCGGCGCGACACGGCCTTCGGCAAGCTGTCCGGTGGCCAGAAGCAGCGGCTCTCGGTGGCGCTGGCGCTCATCGGGACACCGAAGGTCGCCGTGCTGGACGAGCTCACCACCGGGCTCGACCCGTCCGCCCGCCGCGAGGTCTGGGGCCTGATCTCCGAGATCCGGGACACCGGCGTGACGGTCGTTCTGGTCACCCACTTCATGGAGGAGGCGGAGCGGCTGTGCGACCGGGTGGCCGTCATCGACAACGGCCGGATCATCGCCACCGACACGCCGTCCGGGCTGGCCACCCGGGCCGGTGGCGAGCAGTACATCCGGTTCCGCGCGTCGGCCGCGCTGGATGAGTCGTTGCTGGCCGAGCTGCCGGAAGTTTCCGGCGTGCGCCGCGACGGCGCCCAGTTCACCGTCACGGGTAACGAGGGGGCGCTGCAGGCGGTCATCACCGTGCTGATCCGGCACGGCGTCATCGCTCAGCACCTGCGGGTGGACCAGGCCAACCTGGACGATGCGTTCGTCGCGCTCACTCGTCACGACCAGCGGCCCTCCGAGCCTGACGATAACAGCAAGAAGCAGGCAGGCGAACCGGGCGGTCACGACCAGCCGCCATCCGCCCCCGCCTCTGCCGCCGGTGATAACAGCAAGAAACGTGCGAGTCGGCCGGACAAGGAACGAAACCATCTGAACGAGGCACGAAGGGGATGACTGCCATGTCGCTGCCCACCGCGATTCCCGTTCCCGGGCGTGCGTGGCGTAAGCTCACGCTGACCGAGCTGAAGCTGCTGCTCCGCACGCCGGCCGCGCTGTTCTGGGGAATCGGCTTCCCGCTCGTCGGCTGGATCGTGGTCGGCCTGATTCCGGGCACCGGTAAGCCGGTCAAGGCCCTGGGCTATGCGAGCGTCCAGCAGACCTACCTGCCCATCATCATCACCTTCGCGATCGTCATGCTGGGAGTGCAGTTCCTGCCGACGACCCTGGTCAGCTACCGCGAACGGGGCATCCTGCGGCGGATGTTCACCACCCCGGTGACCCCGCAGAACCTGCTTTCCGCGCAGATTGCGCTCATCCTCGGCGCCCAGATCGCCACCACGGCGGTGATCGCCATCCTGGCGACCGGGCCGTTCAGCGCTTCGATCGGGCAGCCGCTGGCGTTCATCGTCGCGCTCCTGCTGATGGCGGCGGCGGCCGGCGCCCTGGGGCTGCTGGTCGCCGCCGTCAGCTTCACCAGCCGGGCCGCCGCCGCCGTCGGCGGCGTGCTGTTCTTCGTGCTGCTGTTCTTCTCCGGGCTGTGGCTGCCCCGCGCGGAGATGCCGGGGCCGCTGCGCGGCGTCAGCGACGGCACTCCCACGGGAGCCGGCGTGCAGGCCATCCAGGACGCCGTGGCGGGCCACTGGGCCTCCGGGCTGTACTTCGGCGTGCTGGCGGCCTGGATCGTCGTGTGCGGCGCGCTGGCGGTCCGGCTGTTCCGGTGGGAATGACAGGATGAACGGGGAACCTCGCCGGGCCGGAGGGAGGCCAATATGACCCCGTACTGGGCCGTCCGTACTCCCGACAGTGACCTCGATGCGGCGGAGCGAAAACTGGCCACGTGGTCCCGGGCGGCCCCGTTCTTCCTGCTCATCGCCTCGATGATCCCGTATCTGATCACGGATAGGCCGACGGCGGGAGACGTGGGCCGGACCCTGGCCGTGGCGGCGGCCGCGGCCGCCTGGGTCGCG
>PLRW01000196.1 GCA_003164955.1 Actinomycetota bacterium | reverse complement strand
TAGGTGATCCGGCCGCGGTAGGTGACCCGGCCGCAATGGGTGGCCCGGCCGCAATGGGTGAGCCGGCGGTTGAGCCGGCGCAGCCGTCCAGGAAACCGTGAGCTGATCATGATCTTTCGCGCATCGGTCAGAGAGGCCTGAGAAATGAAGTGGCTTCGCTCGTTCTGGGATTTCTGGTACGACTTCGTGGTCGGCGACGACTGGCGCGGGGCGGTGACCATCGTCACGGCGCTCATCGTGACCGCGCTGCTCGTGCACGTGGCGCACGTCAATGCCTGGTGGCTGCTGCCCCTGTCCGTATTCGCCGGGCTCGGCTGGTCGCTGCGCCGGGCCACCACGACCCGGCCCTAACGGCACCGCGGCCGGGCCTTACGCCTTAGCCATGGCCGAGGGGTCAGTGCGGGCGCGCCCGGACCATCCCGCTTTCGTAGGCCAGCACCACGGCCTGTACGCGGTCCCGCAGCCCCAGCTTGCCGAGGATGCGGCCCACGTGGGTCTTGACCGTGGCCTCGGACACGTAGAGCCGCGTGGCGATCTCCCCGTTGGACAGGCCGGCCGCGACCTGGACGAGCACCTCCCGCTCGCGGTCGGTCAGGTCGGCTATTTCCGGGGGCGGTCCCTCGTCGGCGGGCAGCATCGGGACGAAACGGTCGATCAGGCGCCGGGTCGTCGACGGCGCCACCACCGAATCGCCCGAGTGCACGGAACGGATCGCGAACAGCAGTTCCTGTGGCGGGACGTCCTTCAGCAGGAAGCCGCTCGCCCCGGCCTTGAGCGCGGCGAACGCGTACTCGTCGAGGTCGAAGGTGGTGAGCATCAGCACGCGCGGGCTGCCGGGCAGGGCGCAGATCTGCCGGGTTGCCGCGACGCCGTCCAGCCGGGGCATCCGCACGTCCATCACCATGACGTCGGCGATCTGCCGTTTGGCCAGGCTGATGGCGCCGAGTCCGTCGGCGGCCTCACCCACCACGGTCATGTCGTCCTGCGCGTCGAGCACCATCCGGAAGCCGGTCCGGACCAGTTCCTGGTCGTCGACCAGCGCGACCCGTATCGTCACCTGGTGCTCCGCCCGGATGTGATGGCCGCCGATACTCCGGGAGCGGGCCGGGGCGCAGGTCCGGGGGCGGGAGCCGGCCTCGGCATGGGGGCCGCCGCCGGGACGAACGGCAGGCTTGCCGTGACCTGGAAGCCACCGCCGGTCCGGGGCCCAGCGCGGACCGTTCCGCCGGAGATCTCGACCCGCTCGTACATCCCGATCAGGCCGTGCCCGCCGTGCCCGCCGTGGTCCGGCGGGGCGGCGGCGCCGCGGCCGTCGTCGGTGACGGACACCCGCACGTCGTCGCGCCCATAGCGCAGCGTCACCCGGGCCGATGCGCCCGGCCCTCCGTGTTTCCTGGTGTTGGTCAGCGACTCCTGGATCACCCGGTAGGCGGCCAGGTCCGCGCCGCCGGGCAGGTCCCGGGGGCCGCCTTCGACCGCAAGCGTCACCGCCAGTCCGGCCGCCCGGGCCTGGTCCAGGAGGTCACTGATCTGGCTGAGGCCGGGCTGCGGGGCCAGTTCGGCCGGCTCACCGTCCGTGCGCAGCACGCCGACCAGGCGGCGCATCTCGGCCAGCGCCTGCCGGCCGGTGCCGGAGATGGCGGTAAGCGCGTCGCGGGCCCGGTCGGGCTCGGCGTCCAGGGCGAAGGCGGCCCCGTCCGCCTGCACCACCATCACGCTGACGTTGTGCGCGATGACGTCGTGCATCTCCCGGGCGATCCGGGCCCGTTCCGCGGCCGCGGCGATCCGTGCGTGCGCGTCGCGTTCCCGCTCCAGCCGGTCCGCCCGTTCCTCCAGGGCCCGGTAGTACCCGCGCCGGTACCGCATCGAGTCGCCGAGCACCCAGGCCAGCGTGATCGGCACGGCGAAGAAGCTCAGCGTTTCCAGCACCGGGTACGGCCAGTGGAGCGCGCGCTGCGGGGCCCAGCGGGCGATGGCCGCGCCCACGCCTGCGAAACAGGCCACCAGCCCGGCCACCGACACCCGGCGGGGCCGGTAGGCCGCCAGCGTGTAGAGCAGCACCAGTATCGACGCGTCGGTGAAGGCCGGCTGCGGCATCACGGTGACCTGGACCACGCCCACCGCGGCCGCCGCGATGAAGGCCCTCTCCGGGTGCCGGCGCCGGAACACGATGGGAGCCACCATCGCCAGGGCGACCAGGGCATACACCGCCCAGAGACGCCCTGACCTGCCGACCGCCGCGCCGCTGAGCAGCACCAGGGCGAGGGCAAGGGCGGCGTCCAGTATCCGGGGATGACGGCGCGGCCAGGCGTAGAGGGCGTGCACGCGGTCAGCGTAAGCCGCCGGAGTCCCGCCTGTCGTCACCCCGCAGGCGGACCCCATCCTCCCCCCGGTGTACGCCCCCGCCGTCCGCGCCCCTGTCCGCGGCCCCGTCCGCGAGACATCGGCGCCCGGCGGGGGCGCGGCACGTCAGCCCGTGTAGATGGGGCCGGCGCCGGGCTGGATGGGCCGGCCGAAGCGTCAGCTCATCGCGGTGACCACCAGGCAGGCGGCCGTGGCCGTCTCGACCAGGGCGCCGAGCACGTCGCCGGTGACCCCGCCCAGCCGCCGGACGGCGTGCCGGGCCAGGGCCAGGGCGGCCAGCACCCCGGCCGCCTCCGCCACCGGCAGGATCCACTCGACCGGCACCGCGGCCACCCCAGCGGCGAGGTAGATCCCGCCGATGGTGACCGCCAGCACCGCCGCCGTGATCAGCGCCGGAACAACCGGGGGGAGTGTGCCGGCCACCAGCGCGCCCAGCCCCTCGGGGCGCGCGGCGCGTACGCCCTGCCGGCATGCCCAGGTGATCGCGAGCCGGCCCGTGACCGCCGCCACGATCACCGCGGCCGGGCCCCGGCCCGCCGCGTCCGCCTGGGTGAGCCCGGCCACCTGGAGCAGCAGCGTCAGAACCACCGTGACCACGCCGAACGGGCCGATGTCGGAGCGGCGCATGATGTCCAGCGCGGCCGCGGCGGGCTTCCGGCTGCCCAGCCCGTCGGCCAGGTCCGCCAGCCCGTCGAGGTGCAGGGCGCGGGAGAGCACGGCCAGCGACCCCACCGACAGCGCGGCCGCGACCAGTGAACCGGTGTGCAGCAGGTGGCCCGAGACGTACAGCACGGCGGCGGCGATCACCCCGAGCAGCAGGCCGACCACCGGAGCCCAGGCCATGGCCTCCCCGGCGGTCTCGCGGTCCGGTGCGGCCAGCGCGGGGGAGGGCGCACCGCCCGGGGCGGCCGCTCCGGGCGGCGGCTCGGCCACCTCCCACGGCGGCCTGGCCTCGCCACCCGGCCCGGCCGGCCCGGCGGGCTGGCCCGGCCGGCCGGGGAAACGGCCGGGGAAACGGCCCGGAAGGCGTCCGGTGCCACCGAAGAGGCCCGGCCGTACCTCTTTCTTTGTGTTCTCTGCGGGTTTCTTTGTGTTCTCTGCGGGCGAACTGACCGTTCCCGGGCGTCGGCCGGCTGCGGGCAGCACGCTGAGCAGGGTTATCGAGAGCCTGAGGGCATCACGGCGCATGGCGGTTCAGACTAGGGGGCCCGATCCGGTCAGTCAGGTCCTTCCGCACCTCGTAACAGACACGTACTATCTCAAGGTATGGCGGAATGGTGGTCAATCGAGGTCTTCCATGCCGACCTGTCGGCCCGGCGGTGGAAGGATTCCTACGAGGGCGCGCTGATCGAGGCGGCCCTGGCGAACGGCGCCCAGGACTGGGCCTGGCACGAGCACCGAACGGGCGTGGTCCTGGAGGTGGCGTTCCCGGATGAGTCCTCGTGGGAGGCGTTCCGCGCGCTGCCCGCCGTGGCCGCCGCGCTGGATGCGGCGCCGGACCCGGTGAACGGGCTCATCGTCTACCGGGGCCGCGGCGGCTCGTCCGGTTCCCGCTGGCCTCGCCGGCGCGGGCCCAAACCGAGCGCGGGGGCGATGGCCCTGACCGAGCCTGCCGAGCAAGAACGGCTCGACGTCACCGAGTCCGAACCGCCCGAATGGGTTCCGGCGGGCGCCCCGTCGGCACCGGGGTTCTGACCGTTGCCGGTGGCCAGCTGGCGTCGCCCGCGCCGGGCCGGTTCGCCCGCGTCGTTGCCCGCGGCCTGGCCTGCGTGGTAGCCCGCGTCCCGGCCCGTGCCGTTTTGGCATCGTATTGTGACCTTCTTCGGGCCCGCGCTTGCCCGTCCCGGGCGAATTTACCGCCCGGCTGGGGGCAGGATGGAGCCCATGAGGGATACACGAGTCTCGGCGGACGACCTGCGCGCCGCGATCGAGCGTACCGGTTACTACCCCGGACTGGTTACCGATGCCGTCTGGTCGTCGCTCGGACCCGAGGCCGTCCAGGCTTTCGTGGTCCAGCACGATGCGATCTTCGATCCGGGCATGGAGGTGCGCCGGCACATCACGGTCCTGGCGCTCACGCCGACCCGGCTGATCTACTCGCACACCGACGAGCATCCCGCCGAGGAGCCCGACACCCGCGCCCAGGCGGAAACCAGCACCGAGGCCGTCCGCTTCTCCCGTATCTCGTCCGTCGCGCTCACCCGGGTGGTCCCCGACCCCGCCGCCTACGTGCCCGGCGTGACGATGCCGAGCGAGGTCGTGCTGACCGTCGGCTGGAACGTGCTGTCGCACGTGGAACTGGAACCCGCCCACTGCGGCGACGAGAACTGCGAAGCCGACCACGGTTACCTGGGCACGATCACCGCCGACGACCTGACGCTGCGGTTCAGTGAGGGGGCCGACGGTGCCGACGGCATCCGCCAGGTACTCACTTTCGCGACCGCGCTCAACGACGCCACCGCGGGTACGGGCCGCTGAAGCGATCGGAAAGCCACAATTAAGGCATAAAAGGGCGCATAGACGCTCAAAGTGCGCTAGAGGTGCGTTGCCGTTACGCTCCCTTAGATGGGAGCACGTTCCGGCCGGACCAGCCAGGCAGCCGATCGATCGGCTGGTTCCGGCAAAAGCAGCAGGCAAAGGATCTTTCCCGCATGAGGCCCGAGGCGAGAAGCGCCCCCCTCGTACCGTCGTATGGCTCCGGGACCCTGGCCGAGCTCGGGGCCTCCGTCCTGGCCTCGGTGGGCGGATCCGGAACGAACGTCCTGGGGCTGCCTGCCGTTCGCCGGGTCTGCCTGCTGATCGTCGATGGCCTCGGCTGGGAACTGCTGCGTGGTCATCCCGCGGCGGCGCCGTTCCTGTCCGAACTGGCCATGAACGCCCGCCCGCTGACCGCCGGCTTTCCCGCTACCACCGTGACCAGCCTGACCACGCTGGGCACCGGCTGTGCGCCGGGCCAGCACGGCGTGCTCGGCTACCAGGTCGCCATTCCGGGCGAGCACCGCCTGCTGAACGGCCTGCGCTGGGACGACCGCGTCGACCCGGAGCGGTGGCAGCCACAGCCCACGATCTACCAGCGCGCGGTCGCCGCCGGTATCGCGGCGTATCACGTGGCGCCGCGGGCGTTCCGCAGGTCGGGACTGACCCGTGCGGCCATGCGCGGCGCGCAGTACCGTCCCGCGGACAGCATGGGCGCCCTCGCCGGCGAGGCGGCGCTCGCGCTCAACGATTCCGAGAACGCCATCGTCACCGTCTACCACGGTGACCTCGACTCCACCGGGCACGCCTTCGGGGTCGGGTCGGACGCCTGGTATTACCAGCTGACCCACGTGGACAAGCTGGCCGAGCAGCTCGCCGGCGGGCTGCCCACAGATTCCGCCCTGTACGTGACGGCCGACCACGGGATGGTCGACGTACCGCCCGAGGACCGCATCGACGCCGACACCGAGCCCGATATGCGCGCGGGCGTCATGCTGCTCGGCGGCGAGGGACGCGCCCGGCACGTGTACGCCCACCCCGGCGCGGCCGCCGACGTCCTGGCGGCCTGGCGCGAGATCCTGGGCCACCGCGCCTGGGTCGCCTCCCGCGACGAGGCCATCAGCGAAGGCTGGTTCGGCCCGGTCGATCCGGCCATGGCCCCCCGCATCGGCGACGTGGTCGCCGCTCCCACCGGGAACTGGGCCATCGTGGCCACGGAAACCGAGCCGAGAGAGTCGGCGCTCATCGGCATGCACGGCTCGCTGGCCGCCGCCGACCAGCTCATCCCGATGCTCACCCTGCCGGTCTACTGAAATCGCTCTTTCTATCTGGCGCGAACCAGCTTCGGGTGACTGGCCGAGCGCTGGCTACAGCGTGATCAGGCGGAGGGCAGGATCAAGCTGGCGCAGGTCACCGGGATCGGAGGTGACCACGGGCTGCCCAGCGCGGCGCGCGCAGATCACCACGTGGGCGTCGGCGATGTCGGAAGTCCCGCTCGCCGCCAGCAGCCTGCCGATGCTGGTCGCATCCACTCGGCCCAAGTCGATGACGTCGGTCGTCGGCTGGCGGACGAACCGCGACAGGCGGACCTGCCGGTCCGGCCTGCGAATGGCCTGAGCCAGGACGGATGCTGGCACCGTGACCCGGGCTCCCGTCTCCCTGGCGCGGGCAAGGAGCACTACTACGCGGCGATCGTCCCGATCGAGGGCTATCAGGCCGCCCGCGTCCAGGGTCACGCCCGGCATCAGGCGGCTGGGCGTGCAGTATTGCCGAGCACGTCGTCGGCCCAGGCGCGTTCGTCGTCGGACAGGGGACCGCCCGTCTGGCGCAACGCCTCGGCGAGCATCGCACCCCAACCCGCCACGTCATCGAGGGAAACTGCGACCGCATGCTGCACGAACCCGGACACGCTCGGCGCGGTTCCCGCCTGAACCAGGGAGCGGATCTGGTCGAGCTGGGCCTCATCGAGCGTGACGGTAACCTTCCTCGTCGCCATACCACTTACCATACCAGTGACTTAAATCGGCCGCCGCCGTGCCGCCCACGCCGTTCCAGCCTGGGTGCCCGGATGGCCGTGACGGTTGTGCGCCTTGTGTGCCTGGTAGGCGGCCATCGCAGGCACGCGCCGCTCAGTTCCGCGACGCTGGCATCCGTGAGTGGGCGGCAGCAAAGGGATACGTCCGTAATTGGGATGTAAACGGCCCGATTCCCGCCAGCATCGTGATGGAGTTCGACGCCCCCTCTAGCCCGCGCGGACAGTAGCCCTCGGTGCACTCAGCGCCGGGGGCTTAGTCATGTTCAGAGGAAGGCCATCGTCGGCGCGAGCAGTGACCCGCTGACCTGCGGTAATGATCGCGAAGGGGTACCGGAGATACAGGGCAGTGGCCTCGGGCACTCCTGGCCGGGCTCGCTAAACAAACCGTCCCGTTCTAGCTCGCTGTTACAGGATCGATGTCGTCATCAGCGGCGGACTCGACATCATCCCAGAACACGGCCAGGAAATATCCATTCACCACCGGGACCGTCTTCGAGACACCCCGGTACGACACCGTGACCATCTCGGCCGACGACCGGTCCCAGTATGTGACGAAACCATGCTCGTCATTATCATCAGGATCGATGTGCCAGGCGTGCCAGCCGTACCCGTTGCCTGCGCTTGTCTCTTGCCAGCGGCCGTCCTCCCGGTGGAACACCATCTCGTACGGCTCGCCCTCCGGGGCATTGGTGAGCAGCAGGACGACGGCATAGTCCCCCGACCGCTGCTCAGATACGACGATGGAGTTGGAGGATAGCCCGAAGGACGCAAGAGCGATTTGGTCCGGCTCGGCATTCGGTTCTTCACCGGCCATATGGTAATCCCCGGACGGGTCTATACGACCATACGCACCATACGGATACGTCCCGCCTGTATCTTCCTCTTTTTGCCGGGGGGCACCCAGCCGCAGGTGTATCTCAGCGGGGTCCTGGTCCGTTGTATCGAGATCCTCCCAGAACAATAGAGACAAATAATCCGCAAGTTTGTTGTAGGCGGGATCAGGGTCGGCGCTGGCATTCATTGTATTGTCAGCATCGTCGTTCCAGTCGCCATCGGAAAGGAAGTCGGCGGCATCGATGGTGATGATGGCTTTTTTCCCTGGTTTAGTGAGGACGCAGGCCATCCTGCTCCTGCCGAGATCCGGGGCATAGTCCAGCTCGGCTAGCGCCCACCCATCATGCAGCCACGGACCCAGCAGAATCTCCCGCAGCTCGGGCATTACATTCTTGCCGAACTCCTTCATGCCAGATTCCATTCTAAGCGCTGCACTTGCCGTGAACATCGGGCTTGATCAAGTTCCCGTAGGCGGTGATGATCTCGCCCGTGTTAGCGATTGTTATGACGTTGAACGTCCACGTCTGGTACCCGCCTGGGATGCAGTCGAAGAAGGGTGCCGTCTCGTCCACCTCGTTCTTGTACTTACCACTTTTGACGGGGTAAACGCCGGTTGGGTGTAGCAGTGTATTTGTTATCGAGTAGTCGAACGCCTCCCATCCCTGAAAGTAACGGCTGGCGCTATTGTCACCGCCGGTTTTGGTGCCGGTGCCAACCGGGTTACCGTTACCGATATGACCTCGGGCCAGAATGTGACGGTATCCTTTAGTGCTGGCGGTGCCGCATTTGAGGACGTCGGTGCGGTACGTGCCATTGGGTAGCTTCGCCTCGTACGCGCCCACCTTCTTACTCGCCGGGGCGTTAGTGCAGTTAGGCTGCGCCGCTGCCGATGCACTGGCCGCTGGCATCAGGACGCCAGCGGCCACAGAGGCGGCGGCGGTGATGATGGCGAACTTCATGGTGTTTCCCTTGTTATCGTCGTCCGAATTGTACCCATGTGCCTCCGCTGAGCTGGCAAAACTCCTGTGCCGCCCACTGGTCAGCGTCCTGAGAGTGACGCTGCCGCAGGCCCTGGTGATGCACCGGGGCTACGCCTGTGCCGCGGAGCGCCCGGCCACTCCTCGCCCGCGAGCCAGGCCCTCGCGCTTATTGCCTCCCTCAATTTGATGCTTCCGTCATCGTCCTTGCGAACGTACAGCCGAAGCCCCATACGCCTGAGCATGTCGCCGCGCTCATGATCGGTGGCCAGTGATTCCCAGCGCTCACGGAAGGTGTCCTGGCTGAGGGTGACCTCCCGCTGCGCCGGTCGCTCGGGCATGCCGCGTAGTCCTTCGGCGCGGGATTCAAGCCTCGTCATCATCGCGGTGTAACGCTGCGCGCCAGCCTCACCCTTGAACAGCCCGCGCTCGTAACGATCAGATTCGAGGTCAGCTATCGCCCCTTCGACGTCGGCTAGATCGTCGCTGTGATCCTCGGCAGCGATTAACTCGCCGCGTTCCGCTCTCTGCCCGCTCACGGCCGTCACGCTACCGGCCTCCTCCGACACTTTGCGGACATCCAGGGATGGGCGGGTGCGCGACAGATATGTAGGGGCCAACGCGTTTCCGCTGGTAGCGACCCTGTGCTGGTTATGCATGCTGCAACCAGACAGAAACAAGCTGGTCAGCGGGGCGCGGGCGGTTCATGTCGCTCCAGAGCAGCACGTCTGTGCACACCGTCACAACCAGACAGGCATCATCTGAGCTGCCNNGAACGGGCGGATGTCAGGGGTTAGCCTGGCCGCAACGGTAGTCCGAGGAGATCGTCGGCCAGGCCATCAAGGCCAGCCGAGACGATCTCGTCATCGCCACCACGTTCGGCATGCCGATGGGCGAGGACCCGAACCGGCGGGGCGGTTCGCGGAAGTGGATCGTGCGCGAGGTCGGGAACAGCCTCCGCCAGCTCGGCACCGCGGACGGCTACGCCGCGACGCCGCCCGCGATCGAAAGGGCGGAGCTTCGCCGCAGGCGGCCGTCGGCGACTTGATGAGCGCTACCGGGGAGGGTGTTTCACCCTGGGTGCCCGGATGGCCGTGACGGATCTGCTGGGTCAGGGTGCCCCGTCCTGGCGGGCGGGGCCAGTTCGCGGTACCCGGTGCGGGCCAGCCAGGTGAGTGCGCCCGCGGTCAGGGCGAAGCTGGCCGGCTCGGGTCCGGCCACCGCCAGCGCACCCGCGCTGACCCCGGCGGCGACGGCCAGGCGCAGGGCCAGGACCGCCGGGCGGCCGCGGCGGACTCGGCCGGGATCGCGCCAGGCAACCCGGGAGACCGGGGAGACCCGGCGGCCGCGGCGGACGCGGCCGGGGTGTCGCCGGGCGAGCCGGGAGACCCGGCGGCCGTGCCGGACCCGGG
>PLRW01000172.1 GCA_003164955.1 Actinomycetota bacterium | reverse complement strand
GGGGCGGAATCCTGCAGGAAGCGGAGGACGGCCAGCACGCGGCGGTTGTCGTCGTGGTCCATTGGCAGGTCGAGTTTCATGAAGATGTTGGCGATGTGCTTGTCGATGGCCTTGTCGGTCACGAAGAGCTTGCCGGCGATCGCCGCGTTCGACCGGCCCTCCGCCATCAGCCCCAGTACCTCGCGTTCCCGTGGTGTGAGCCGCCCGAGTGGCTCGCGCCGTTCGGGCCGGGACAGCAGCGCGGCCACCACCTTCGGGTCCAGGACGGTCCCGCCGCCCGCGACCCGCCGGACCGCGTCCACGAACGTCTGCACGTCGGCGACGCGGTCCTTGAGCAGGTAGCCGATCCCCTCCGAACCCGACAGCATCAGCTCGCGCGCGTACAACTGCTCCACGTACTGGCTGAGCACCATGACGGGCATGCCCGGCCGCCGGGCCCGGGCCTCGATCGCGGCCACCAGGCCCTCGTTGGTGAACGTGGGCGGCATGCGGACGTCGACGATGGCCACGTCGACCGGCTGCGTGGCCAGGACGGCGGCCAGCGCGACCGGGTCGGCGACCTCCGCTACGACGTCGAAATCGTGCGCGCGCAGCAGCCGGCTCAGGCCGTCGCGCAGCAGCGCTAGGTCTTCGGCGATGACAACTCGCACGGCACCTCCATCGTGACCGTGGTGGGACCGCCCGCCGGGCTGCTGACCGTCATGGCGCCGTCGAAGGACTCCAGCCGCCGGGCCACCCCGCGCAGGCCCGTCCCGCCGTCGGCGCGGGCCCCGCCCACGCCGTTGTCACCGACTACGACCGACAGCAGGCCGGCCTCGTACCGCAGGTCCACCCAGGCGGATGTGGCGTTGCTGTGCTTCATCACGTTGGCCAGGCACTCGGCGGCGGTGAAGTACGCGGCCGACTCCACCGGCAGTGGCGCGCGCCCGGGCAGGCCGCCGGTGACGGTCACCTGGACGGCGATGTCGAGGGCCAGCGCCCGGATCGCTCCTTCCAGGCCCCGGTCGGCGAGCACGGGGGGCTGGATCCCCTGCATCACGGTCCGCAGGTCGTCCAGGGCGGCCACCGCCGTGGACCGCGCCTCGGTGAGCAGCCCGGCGACCAGATCCGGTTTGGTCTCCAGCAGCGACTCGGCCAGCCCGAGGCTCATCGCCACCGAAACCAGCCGGGCTTGCGCGCCGTCGTGCAGGTCGCGTTCGATCCGCTGCAACTCGGCGGCCTGGACATCGAGGGCGCCGCGGCGGGTGCGGGTCAGCACGCCCACCCGGTCGGCCAGCGCCTGTTCCCGCGCGTTCGGGCGGTTCCGCACGAACCAGCGGTGCACGCCGAGCACGATGGCCAGGCTCGCGATCGGCCACACCGGCCAGAAGTACCGGGCGCCGCCCAGCAGCCAGATGAACAGCAGCATGACCCCGAGCGCGAACGACACCGACGTGTGCACGGCCAGGAAACGCTGCCCCTTCGGCGCGCGCAGGCCCCAGCGGACCGCGGCCTGCAGCCCCAGCGGGATGGCCAGCGCGAGCCACACCCACCCGGGCCAGAAATACCCGCCGCCGGCCGCCCAGCCCAGGCCGACCGCGAGCCCGATGGCCGCGGACAGGAAGGCCTCGAACCTCAGGACGGTGTGCCACCTGGCGTACCACGGCCAGCCCCTGGCGGTACGCGTGTGGGCGCTCACCTACCCGACGATAAACGACCACGGGGCGGCGGGCGATTTTCTCCGCCCACCCTGACTCAAAAGGGGGGTTAACCCCCTCTCTAAAGGGGGTGACACTCCCATGGCCCGGGCCGCCGCCGCCCTCTAGCGTCAATGGTGTGATCGTGACCGCCCGCACGGAATACCCCTACCGGGGCGGGGTGTTCCGTGATTTATCTGAACGGGGGACTTCAGTGACAGCGATCCTGGCGGCCCTGATCGCCGCGATGCTCTACGGGACCGGCGCCGCGCTGCAGCAGCATCAGGCCGCCGCGGCGCCGGACGCGTCGGCGGGCCGCCCGTCCCTGCTCCTGCTGCTCATGCGCCGCCCGTGGTGGCTGCTGGGCATCGTGGGGGAGTTCAGCGGGTTCGCGACCCACGCCGTCGCGCTGCGCTTCGGCCCGCTGACGATCGTGCAGATGCTGACGTCGTCCTCCCTCATCTTCAGCGTGGCGACCGTGCGCGTGTGCCAGGCCGGCGGCCCCGGCCGGCGGTTCGGCTGGCCGACCTGGGCCGCGTGTCTGGCGGTCGTGGCCGGGATCGGCGCGTTCGTCGCCCTGACCGCCCGCGGCGGCCACACCGGCCACGCCGGCTACACCACCGGCCACGCCGGGCTCGCCGCCGCCGCCCTCGCCCTCACCGCGGTGCCCTTCGCCGTCGCCGGGCTCGCGGCGGCCGGCCGCCGCCGCGCGATCCTGCTCGCGGTGGGCGCCGGGCTGGCCGACGCCGGCATCGCCGTGGCCACGATGGCCTTTACCCACGCTCTCAGCCACGGGCTGGGCGGCGCCGTCACCTCCTGGGCTACTTACGCCCTGATGCTCGGCGGGCCCTGCTCGTTCCTGCTCACCCAGACCGCCTACCAGGCGGGCCGGCCAATGATCACCCTGCCGGTCGCCAGCGTGGTCACCCCGATGGCCAGTCTGGCCGTCGGCCTCGGCCTGCTCGGGGAGACGGCCCGGCTGAGCGTGGCGGGCGCCTTCGGCGTCGGGCTGGCGGTCCTCGTCACCGTGGCCGGGCTGGTCGCCCTGGCCCGCCTCGCGGCTCAGCCGGATCCCGCACCGGCCGCCCGCGGGCCGCGCGCGCCCCGAGTCCGCCCGCTGGCCCGGCAGTTCCTGGCCGGAGCGTGCATCCCGGCCGCCGGGAACATCGCCTTCTGGACCTTTCCCGCCTGGAATCGGGCGGACCCCCGGACCCATTCGGTCCCCCCGCCGTGCTGATCACCGCGCTCCTTCGGTGATCAGGTAACTAAACGAACGTGGCCGGGAGCCGGCCTGCGGGCCGGGCACGACCGGATCGAACTGGCGCAGTACGGTGCGTTCATGCCGCTCATCGACACCCCGGTCGCCGAGATCGAGTACCTGGAGGACGGTGAGCCCGGCGGCCGGCCCGTGGTGCTGCTGCACGGCTTCCCCGACATCCCGTCCACCTGGGACCCGGTGGTCGGCCTGCTGCCGCCCGGCCTGCACATCGTGCGGCCGTATCTGCGCGGGTATGGCCGTACCCAGGTCCGTTCAGAAAAATGGGACGAAGCCGGCGGCGGGCAGGTCGCCGCGCTGGCCACCGACGTCATCGACCTGCTCGGCGCGCTCGGGCTCGATCAGGTGCTGCTGGCCGGCCACGGCTGGGGGGCGCGCGCGGCGCACGCCGTGGCCGTTCTCGCCCCGGAGCGGCTGAGTGGCCTGGTGACGATCGCGACGGCGTACGGGCCGATGCGCCACCTCAACGCGGCCGAGCGCTTCACCGAGGCCGAACGGGCCTGGTACCGCTACTGGCTGTGCACCGATGCGGGAGCCGGGACCTTCGCGCTGCATCCGGCCGCGTTCGTCCGCCGGTGCTGGGCCGACTGGTCGCCGTCGCTGTACCTGCCCGAAGACGACATGCGGGAGGTCCTGCGGGGCGTGCGGACCGCGCAGTTCACCGAGACGGTGGTGCATCATTGCCGGCACGGCGCCGGGGCGGCTCCGGGCCGACCTCGGTACGCCGTCGCCCAGGCCCGGCTGGACACCTGGCCGCGCATCGACGTGCCGGCCAGCTTCCTGTTCGGCATGGACGACGGCTGCGAGATCGCCGCCGCCAGCCGTGGCAACGCGGGCATGTTCACCCGCGCCTACGACCGGGCCGAACTGCCCGGCACCGGCCACTTCGTCCCGCGGGAGCGCCCGGCCGCCGTCGCCGCCGCGATCGCGCAGCGCCTGGGCTAACCAGTGGAGCGCCGGGGGCTAGGAGGGCCAGGCCTGCCACTGGGGCAGTTCGAGATCGGCGAGCCGCGTGGCCACGGCCTGAGGGTCAGCCCATTCCAGGCGGCTGCCACTTGGCCATATCAGGAAAACGTGACCGGCCCGGCCGGTCTTCACGATCTGAGGCAGGACTAAGGCCGGGCCGCTGAGCAGGAACGGCTGGCCGACGCCGGCCGCCCGGCAGGCGGCCCGGGCCAGGGCGCGGACGCCGTAGCCGTCGCAGGACGATGCCCCGGACATCCGCACGGTGAGCAGCTGGCGGTCGTCCTGGATCACCCCGTCGAGGTACTCATAGGCCCGCTGCGCGTTGGCCTCGCCCAGGTGGCCGCGCACGATCACCCGGGTGCGGCCGCCGGTGGCCCGGTACCGTAGCGCGAACGGGTGCT
Source organism: Actinomycetota bacterium (assembly GCA_003164955.1). Classification (GTDB taxonomy): domain Bacteria; phylum Actinomycetota; class Actinomycetes; order Streptosporangiales; family Streptosporangiaceae; genus Bog-532. Next base: position 33,255 of record PLRW01000172.1, on the reverse strand, counting down.
CGCCGGAGGACCGCACCGCCTTTTCCGGCCGCTGGCCGTCTCTGCCCACGCCGACATTTCCGGTCATTATTTCCTCTCCCCGTGCGGCGATCCATTCGCCTGCCTGAACAGTCCTCCTTCCACCGGTGTGGAATTAGTTCGAGAGGTCCTTCATTTAGACCCCTGACGTCCTGAAACATGCCTATCCGGATAAAACCTGACAACGCCGGCTAATCGGGTAAAAGGGTAAAAGGGTAAAAGGTAAGATTACGCCCAAAAGGTAAATGTGGTACCGCTGAACAGTGCCGTTTGCGAAAAAGAAATCCCGCGCCCAAAAAAGTAAAATAACCTACGCTGGATTATAGGTGCGCTGGAAATAATTACATCCGCGCTTAGTGGCACCGCTTAGTTGTGGTTCACGGTCTCGCCGGCGCGCGCGGTGGGGTAGGAGTGGCTCGGCAGGCCGTACCACGGGTCCTCGGTGCGCAGGCCGGGCGGCGTCCGCCCCCGCCCGGAACGGCCCGGCGTGTCGCCCGCACCGCGCACGACGGCGGCCATGCCGAGCAGTGCGACCAGCGGGATGGCCAGCGCGATGAAGTCGGAGGACGTGAAGCTGCCCAGGGCGACCAGGGCGCCGCCGAACCCGATGACCAGCACCGCGACGACGACCAGCGTCCATCCCTGCAGGAACAGCCGCAGCGTGAAGGGCGGGGCCGGGGCGGTCACGCCTTCCTCGGCGGTGACGGCCTTGGTGGCGCGGCGCTCCGCCAGTCCCTTGCGGACGCGCACGATTACGGTTAGGTTCCCGGGCTGGTCCGCGGTCAGAAGCAGTTCGTCGGGATGGGCCGGGTCGGGCGCCTGTGACACCGAGCCGCCGCCCACCGCCCAGGACACCACCGTGCCGCCGCCGGTAAGCCGCGCACGGTAGCGGGTCTGCTCGCCGATGAGCACCATGTCCGGCCCGTCGATGACCACCGGCGACGCCGGCCCGGCCGCGCCGGGGCCTTCGGCGCCCTCGCCCGCGACGGCCTCGGGGAGGCCGGTCCCGTTCACCGCGTGACCGGCCGGGCCCCCGGCCGCGACCGCGCCCGCGTTCGTCTCCATGTCCGCGGCCGCGGCGACCTGCCGGCGGGCCATTATCTCGGCCAGCCGGAACTGGCGTACGTGCACGTTCCAGGCCATGGCGACCACCATGCCCGCGAGGCCGGCGGCCGCGAGCCCGAGCAGGGCGGCGACCACAGGGTGACCCGCACCGGCGGTTACGGATGCGAGCATTACTTCTCCTGACGGGTTGACCTCAGTCACAGCGTATACGCTGTTCCTGGCGTATATTCAAACACATAATCGATTGCTATGGAACCGGGGCCCGTCCTTCGGCCAAAGTATCACCGCGGGGGACCCGGCTGGCCCGGCCCAGTCAGCCGGTCGGGGACGGTCGGGGACGGTCAGTCGGGGCTTTGGTCTCTGTGACGGCCGGCTGGGATTATCTAGCGTTCACTCATGGTGATGACGGGAAAGGTCCAGCTGAAGGACGGGCGGGCGGTCCTGCTGCGCGGGGCATCGCCGGGGGACGTCCCGGACATCGCCCGGCTGCTGCGTGAGCTGTCCCCGGATTCGTTCCGGGCCCGCTTCCACGGCGGGCTGGCCACTCCCGGCCTGGTGGCCCGGCTCGCCCGCGTCAATCAGGTGCCCGGCACCGTCTGTGTCGTGGCCGCGCCGCCGAGTGAGCTCCAGCACCTCGTGGCGGAAGCCCGGTACGTGCCCATCGGCGACGGCGTGGCGGAGCTGGCGGTCACGGTCCTCGACCGGTACCAGCGGTCGGGACTGGGCGAGGTCATGCTCGACGCGCTGGTCGGCCGCGCCCGCGACGCCGGAATCGAGGTGCTGCGCGCCGTCGTCAGCCTCACCAACGGTCCCATGCTGCGCCTGCTCGCCGGCTACGGCTGGACGCTGGCCGAGCCCACCGACGAATGCGCGATCGCGTGCCTGGAGATCTCCTCGGCCGGCGGCATGCCGGGCTGGCCGAAGGACGTCACCGGCCAGCGGATTCTGGTGGAACAGAAGAGCTGGTTCGACGACGGGCTGACCGTCGCGCTCCGTGCGGCCGGGCATCAGGTGCGCCTGTGCAGCGGCCCGGATCAGCGCACGGGGCGCGAATGCCCCCTGATCACCTCGGGCGAATGCCGCCTGGCGGAGGGGGCCGACCGCATCGTTCCCGGGCTGCCCGCCGCCGACCCGCACTGCGCGGCCGTCACCGAGGCCCACCGGCGGATGTGGCCCGGGAAACTGCCCTCGTAACGGCGCGGATAGCTGGCCCGGATAGCTGGCNNCTGGCCCGGATAGCTGGCCCGGATACTGGCCACGCCGGGCCCGGTCACCCGCACGTATTACGGGGCAAACCGCGTTTCGTCACACGAATTAGACTCCGCGGCGTGGACTTAGGAAAACACGCTGAGCTGCAGCACCCGGTCACGATCGCCGACGAGCAGATCGGCCTCAACGCGGCCATCGCGGCGGCGGTGACCCGGTGCGTGGGCTCGATGCCTGCCCTGTACGTCGTGCTTGTCATCGTCGCGGGGTGGATGGCGCTGGCGACCTGGGGCCCGTTGCACCGGGTCGATCCGTATCCGTTCGCCTTCCTGCTGTTCCTGAACAATGTGGTGCAGCTCGTGCTGTGTTCGGTGATCTTGGTTGGCCAGCGGGTGCTGGGTATGGCCGCCGACCGCAGGGCGGTGCAGACGTATCAGGACGCCGAGGCGATCTTCGTGCAGATCGCGGACCTCCAGGAGCACCTTGACCGGCATGACCGGGTGCTCAGCCGCGGGGTCAGCGGCCGGCACGTCGGGGCGCCGGGGCTGGGCGGGCTGGATCATCGTGCCGGACCCCGTGGCCGGGGTGACCCGGCCGGGCCGGGACCGCCGGCCGCTTTCCTCTCGGAGGCCCCCGCGCTGCGCCGGGCGACGCTGCGGCGCCGCCGCCCCGGTGGCGCCGATCACACCGCGTCCCGGCATGGCCGCTGGCCCCGGCGCACGCGTCACACCGGATACCGCGGCGGGCGCTGCCGCCGCCCCGGCCGCGCTCGCTGATCCGGCCACCATGGCCAGCGCGGCCAGCACGGACGCCAGTTTCGTGTGCATGATCCCCGTCCCCCGCCGGGAGCTCACACCGGCAGAAAGCCCGGGTCATGACCAGCCGCCTCCCGGCGCACTCCGCTGACCCGCATAAATACCCGGCACCCAAAGTATTGTTCGGCTAACTCTCAGCCACAAGACGTTACGGGGTGCTCTTTTCCCTCGATCGCACCGTCGCGAGTCTGCTGTCCGCGATGTGCGCACCGTGACCTTTGCCGGGGTTGATTGCGCGGCTTTGGGGCTGGGGCGCCGCCACCGTTGCTGGCGTTCATCGCGGACTTGCTGCCCGGCCGGGCGGCGCGGTGGCGCGCCGCCCCGGCCCTGGGCCGGCATCAGTACCCGGCATCAGTACTCAGCGGGCTGGTTGCGGATGACGACGAGGCTGGCGATCTTGCCGTCGCGGACGCTGAAGTAGTTGGTTAGCACGAGCTCGCCGTCCAGGGCGCTCTTGTCGAAGGCGCCGTCGTAGGCGCCGCGGACGATGGTGTCGCCGTGGTGGTCCAGCACCTTGCGGACATCGATGCGGAGGTGGTCACCGGTGACCTCTTTGGCGACCCAGCGGCGGATGGCGGCGGCGCCGGTGAACTCGCGGCGGACGTCGTTGACGTAGGCGTCCGGCGCGAAGGTCGCCACGATGGCGTCGGTGTCCTCGGCGTTGACGGCGGCGATGTGCTCGGCGACGACACCGGTCAGCTCGGTGGGGGTCATGGCGGGAGTCTCCTCTCGGCTGGTTTCACGCCGTTGCGGCGTTACGTGACCCAGACTGCCGTCGGCGGCTGGGGGAGGGTCAAGGCCGCGCCAGCCGCTTATTCCTCCCCCTGGGGGAGGCTTCACCGCCACGTTTGAGGACATGCTGACCCAGCCGCTGGTGATCAACCACTACGACGAGCCCTTCTTCGGTTGCGTTTTCGGTCGTATTCGGGCGTGGTAGTCCGGGCTGGACGCGTGCTGCTGCTGAAGAACGAGCAGGTCGGGGAGTTCACCGAGTCCGAGGTCCCGGGGCTGGTGATGCCCCAGGGATATAAGGACTCCATCGCCTCCTGGTACGCCGTACTGCGGGAGCCCGGCGACGCTGGTGTCACCCGTGCGGATCTTCTGCGCGCCGGCGGGGGGACCCAATCGCATGGGGCGATCTGGTAGCGGTTATGGGATCTTCTGGCCGGTGCCTGGTATGCGGGACGGGCCATCCTCGCCGTGGCTGGCTCACTCAGGCTAGGCGCGGCCGGCCAGTTCACGCCATAGGTCGGCGGGGTCGCTGCTGATGAGGCACCAGGGGCCGGGGCCGTTGTGACGGCGGACGGCCTCGAACCGGTGGGTGGGGCTGCGACTGGTGATGGTCACGTCGTAACCAGGCAGCGCGGCGCGCAGGGCCGCAAGCTCAGCTCGGCACGGGGAATTGTGATCATGTCGGACGCTTCGACGCTCACCCGCGGCTCGACGCTTTCCTCAGTGAGTCTAAATGGATGGTGTCCGGCGTGAAGGCCGCCACGATGGCGTCGGTGTCCTCGGCGTTGACGGCGGAGTCCTTCTCCGGCACCGGGATCGCCGCACCTCGTGTCGGATGGCAGTCCGGAAGGTCAGTCACTGTCCAGAGCTTGTACTAAGTGTGGGGTGCTGTGAATGCGGAAGATCCGGGGGCATGGCGGCCAGGGCAGGACGTAAGTATTATTACGTAGTAGTTGTAATACAAGATACGTTCACAGGAGGCCGTCATGGTGCTGAACAGTAAAGGCCAGCTGACCATCCCGGCGCATCTGCGGGCCAGGTACGGGCTGCACCCCGGCGATGAGGTCGAGGTCATCGAGATCGACGGCACGCTTCAGATCGTCCGCGTCGAGGGGGCCGAGAGCAGAGGGCAGCGGCTGGTCCGGCGGCTGCGCAACACGGCCACCGGCCAGGACGTGGCGGGCATGAGCACCGATCAGATCATGGCGCTGCTGCGTGGCGAGTGACCCCGCAATCCGCCCTGCCACCCTGGTCGACTCCTGCGTGCTTCTTGACGTCATCACCGGTGACGAGCAATGGGCCGACTGGTCAGCCCGGGAGATCGCGGCAGCCATGGACGCCGGCCGGGTGGTGATCAACCCGATCATCTATGCCGAGGTCTCGGTCGGCTACCAGACCATCGAGGAACTCGAGGAACTGCTCCCGGCGGCCGACTACGAGCGAGAGCCGCTGCCTTACCTGGCGGGCTTCGCCGCCGGGAAGGCATTCGTCCGGTACCGGCGCGGCGGCGGCGAGAAGCGATCACCGATGCCTGACTTCTATATCGGCGCCCACGCCGCTATAACGGGCTACCGGCTGCTGACCCGCGACGTCCGGCGGTACCGGACCTACTTCCCGACCATCGACATCATCGCCCCGCCCCAGGCCGAAGGCGAGACGGCCTAACGAGTCCTCTTCGGTTGCGTTTCAGTCGTATTCGCTGAAAACGCAACCGGGGATCGCCGCGCCGCCCGCGTAGGCCGGCCCGGCGGGCTGTGGACAGCTGGAGGGCGGCCCGGGATCCGCCCGCAGAGCAAGGGGGCGGCTCAGGGGGGCGGCGAGGGCGGCGGGTCAGGGGGAGGCGAGGAAGGCGCCGATGGCGGTGCCCAGGTCCGGCTGGGCGACGGCGCTCATGTGGTTGCCCGGGATGCGGGCGGCCAGGCCGCGGGGGAGGGCGTCGGCCAGGTCCTCGGCCGGGCCGTTGTCGTCGTCCTCCATTCCGGCCAGGACCAGGACGGGCACGTCAATCTTGGCCAGGGCCTCGGGCGGCGTGTCGACCGCGGCGTCCAGGAGGTGCAGCGCCGCGACCGGGTCGGCGCCGGTGCTCTTCAGGAAGGCCTCCGCCTTCCCCTCCGGTGAGCGCCGGTCGAACGTGCCCAGGTTGGTCAGGATGCGGCGGAAATGGTCGTTGCGGCCGGTGGCGTCGAGCACCCCGTCCAGTCCCATGCCGGCCACCACCGCCCGGTCCGGCGTCGCGCCGCGGGTCAGCATCCGTATCGTGGTCCGCCCGCCGAGTGAGTAACCGCCCAGCGCGTATTGGGTCAGCCCGAGGTGCTCGATCAGCGCGAACCCGTCGTCGGCCAGCACGTCGGGCGGGTAAGCGGCCGCGTCGTGCGGCTTGGCGCTGTCGCCGTGACCGCGCAGGTCCGGCATGATCACGCGGAACCCCCGGTCCGCGATCGCCGCGGCGTGCCCGTAGCGCACCCAGTTGACGAGGGCGCTGGAGAAGTAACCGTGGATCAGCACCACGGCCGGTCCCTCCCCGACCTCGCGGTAGGCGAGCCGGGCGCCGTCGCGGCCGCGGAAGTGCTGAACGGGAAGATCGGGCATCCCCCTAGTCTCCCCGACCGGCCCCGCTCCCGCCGCCGCCGCCCCGCCCCAGCGCGTCAGCCCGGAGCCGGCGGCCCCGCGGCCCGGCTACTTCCGCTTCGGCAGGTACAGGTCGGTGATCGTGCCCTCGAACGCCTCGGCCGACAGCCCGACGGTTTCCGAGAGCGTGGGATGCGGGTGGATGGTGAGCGCGATATCGGCGGCGTCCGCGCCCATCTCGATCGCGTGCGCGGTCTCGGCCACCAGCTCACCCGCGTTGGGCCCGACCAGGCCGGCGCCGATCAGCCGCTTGCTGGCCGGATCGAACAGCAGCTTGGTCATGCCCTCGTCCCGGCCCAGCGACAGGGCCCGGCCGCTGGCCGCCCACGGGAATACGCCCTTGCCGTACGGGACCCCGGCCGCCCTGGCCTCCGTCTCGGTCACCCCGGCCCAGGCCACCTCGGGATCGGTGTACGCCACCGACGGAATCACCCGGGCGTCGAAGTAGCTCCGCTGCCCGGCGGCCACTTCGGCGGCGACCCGGCCCTCGTGGGTGGCCTTGTGCGCGAGCATCGGCGGCCCGACGACGTCCCCGATGGCGAAGATGTGCGCCACGTTGGTGCGCTGCTGCTTGTCGACCGGGATGTATCCCCGGTCGTCGACCAGGACGCCGGCGTTCTCCGCGCCGACGAGCCGTCCGTTCGGGACCCGCCCGACGGCCACCAGGACCTGGTCGAACACGTCGTGGTCCGGGGCGCCCGGGCCGTCGAAGCTGACCCGCAGCCCGCCCGCGTCCTTGTCCGCGTGCTTGCCCGTGCCCGTGCCGGTGCCCGCGCCCGCTTCGGCCCCGGTCACCTTGGTCGTGAGATAGATGTTCTCGTACCGGGCCTTGATGTGCTTGGCCAGCGGGGCGACGATGTCCCGGTCGGCGCCCGGGATGAGCTGGTCCATCAGCTCGACCACGGTGACCCGCGCCCCGAGCTCGTGGTAGACCGTTGCCATCTCCAGCCCGATGATCCCGCCCCCGATCACCAGCAGGCGACGGGGGACCGACGCCAGGTCCAGCGCCCCCGTCGAGTCGAGCACCCGGCGGTCATCGTTCGGCATAAACGGCAGCCGGACCGCGGACGAGCCGGCCGCGATGATGGCGCGATCGAAGCTGACCGTGGTGACGCCGCCGTCGGCGGCGGTGACCTCGGCCAGGTTCGCGGAGACGAACCGGCCGGTGCCCCGCAGGGTGGCGACCTTGCGCTGCCGGGCCAGCCCGGCCAGGCCGCCGGTCAGCCGGGACACGACCCCGTCCTTCCAGCCGCGCAGCGCGTCCAGGTCGATGTCCGGATCCCCGAACCGGATCCCGTGCGCGGCCATTTCCCGCGTTTCCGCGATCACCCGCGCGGCGTGCAGGAGCGCCTTGGACGGGATGCAGCCCACGTTGAGGCACACGCCGCCCAGGGCCGGCCGCTGATCGGCCAGCACCACCGACTGCCCCAGGTCGGCGGCGCGGAACGCGGCGGTGTACCCGCCGGGCCCGGCGCCCAGCACGAGCACCCCGGCGTGCACGTCACCGCGGGCGGCGGGGCTCTCGATCTCAGCCATGTTGTTTCCCTAAAGACGGCGTTCCCTAAAGGATGAGGCGGCGTGGATCTTCGAGGACATCAGATAGATACGTAACGAACCTGGCCGCGAGCGCACCGTCGATGACGCGGTGGTCGTAGGAGAGGGAAAGGGGCAGCATCAGCCGCGGGGTGAACTCCGTGCCGTTCCACACCGGCTTCATGGCCGAACGGACCACGCCGAGGATCGCCACTTCGGGAGCGTTCACGATCGGGGTGAAGGCGACGCCGCCGATGCCGCCCAGGCTGGAGATCGTGAACGTGCCTCCCTGCAGGTCGGTGACCGTCAGCTTGCCGTCGCGGGCGCGGCCCGACACCGCGCTCAGTTCCTGGCTGAGCTCGATGATGCCCTTGCGGTCCACGTCCCTGATCACCGGGACGACCAGGCCCTCGGGGGTGTCCACGGCCACCCCGAGGTGGTAGTAGCCCTTCACGATCAGGCTGTCCTTTTCCGGCGACAGGGAGCTGTTGAACTCGGGGAACCGCTTGAGCCCGGAGACGGACGCCTTCAGCAGGAAGGCGAGGAGGGTCACCCGGTACCCGTCGGGCCGCGCGGCGGCGTCCAGTTCCCGGCGGTAGGGGTCCAGGAGCGTGATGTCCGCCTCGTCGTGATGCGTCACGTGCGGTACGTTCAGCCAGGATCGATGCAGGTGCGGCCCGGACAGTTTCCTGATGCGGGACAGTGGCCGCGTCTCGACCGGCCCGAACTGGGCGAAGTCCTGCGCGGGGATCTCCGGGATGCCGGTTCCGGCCGCCGGCCCCACGACAGGCGGGGACGCCGGGCCCGCCGGGGACGGTCCGCGGAGGTGCGCGAGCAGGTCGTCCTTGGTGATCCGGCCCTTGGGCCCGCTGCCGGTCACCGCGGTCAGGTCCACGCCCAGCTCGCGGGCGGTCCGGCGCACGCTCGGACCCGCGTGCACACCGGTGAAGTCGGTCGCCGGCCCGGCCATCTCAATGACCTCCTTGGCCCCGGCAGCCCCAACGGCCCCAGCGATCCCTTCGGCCCCGGCAGCCCACTTGGACCCAGCGATCCCTTCGGCCCCGGTAGACCCGGTAGCCCCAACGGCCACCTTGTCCCCATTAGCCATAACAGACCCATGTGACCCATCGGGCCCACCAGCCTCAGCGGGTACCTCGGGCTCCTGCTGCTCCACCAGCGTCGGCGGGGCTTCGACCGCGCCGTCGCCGGGGTCGATGGTCAGGATCAGCGATCCGGTGCTGACCCGGTCCCCGATCTTGACCGCGATCTCCGCCACCTGGCCGGCCACCGGGGCGGGCACGTCCATCGTGGCCTTGTCGGACTCGAGCGTGATCAGCGGGTCTTCCTCGTTGACCCGGTCGCCCGCCTTGACGTGCACCTCGATGATCGGCACGTCATCGAAGGCCCCGATGTCGGGTACCTGAACCTCGGTCGTCATCTGGGACCCCTTCGCTAGACCTCGGGCGGATTCGGCTTGCCGGCGTCGATCTCGTACCGCGCGATGGCGTCGGCGACGGTCGCCAACGGGACGGTCCCGTCGGCGGCCAGGCTGTGCAGCGCGGCGACCGCGACGTAGTGCCGGTCCACCTCGAAGAACGAGCGCAGCTTGCGCCGGTAGTCGGACCGGCCGAACCCGTCCGTGCCCAGGACCCGGTACCGGCGCGGAACGAACGGCCGGATCTGGTCGGCGAAGGACTTTATGTAGTCGGTCGCGGCCACCACGGGCCCGGCGGCCCGGCCGTTCAGGCAGGTCTCGACCCAGCTCGGCCGCGGCGGGTCGGTGGGGTGCAGCATGTTCCAGCGTTCGGCGGCCAGCCCGTCACGGCGCAGTTCGGTGAAGCTGGGCACGCTCCAGACGTCGGCCGTCACCCCGAAGTCGGCGTCCAGCAGCTCGGCGGCGGCGATCACCTCGCGCAGGATGGTCCCGCTGCCCAGCAGTTGCACCCGGGGCTTGCCTTTCCTCTTCCGTCCCTCCTGGAGCAGGTACATCCCGCGGAGAATGCCCTCTTCGGCTCCGTCCGGCATGGGCGGGTGCCGGTAGTTCTCGTTCATCACGGTCAGGTAGTAGTAGACGTCCTCCTGCTCGGCGAACATCCGCCGTAGCCCCTCGTGCACGATGACGGCGACCTCGTAACCGAACGCCGGGTCGTAGGACACGCAGTTGGGAATCGTCGCCGAGATGATGTGGCTCTGCCCGTCCTCGTGCTGGAGGCCTTCCCCGTTGAGGGTGGTGCGCCCGGCGGTCCCGCCGATGAGGAACCCGCGCGCCCGGCTGTCCCCGGCCGCCCAGGCCAGGTCGCCGACGCGCTGGAAACCGAACATCGAGTAGTAGACATAGAACGGGATCATCGGCGTATCCGACGTGCTGTAGGAGGTCGCCGCGGCGATCCAGGACGACATCGCGCCCGGCTCGGTGATGCCCTCCTGCAGCATCTGGCCCGTCTTGCTCTCCCGGTAGAACATCAGCAGGTTGGCGTCCTCCGGCTGGTACAGCTGCCCGTTCTGGGAGAAGATGCCGAACTGCCGGAACATGCCCTCCATGCCGAAGGTCCGCGACTCGTCCGGCACGATCGGCACCACGCGCCGGCCGATCGCCTTGTCCCGCAGCAGGGTGTTCAGGATCCGGACGAACGCCATGGTCGTGGAGATCTCGCGCTCGCCGGTGCCCTTGAGCTGGCTGTCGAACGCCGACAGCGGGGGCACCTTCAGCGGCTGGGACGTCGTCCGCCGGGCCGGCAGGTAGCCGCCCAGGGCTTCCCGCCGCTGCCGCAGGTAGCGCATTTCCGGGCTGTCCTCCGCCGGCCGCAGGTAGGGCAGCTCGGCGATCTTGTCATCGGTCACGTCGATGCCGAACCGGTCCCGGAACGCGCGCAGGGTGTTCTCGGCCATCTTCTTTTGCTGGTGGGTGATGTTCTGGCCCTCACCGGCCTCACCCATCCCGTAGCCCTTGACCGTCTTGGCCAGGATGACCGTGGGCCGCCCGGTGTGCTCGACGGCCTCGGCGTACGCGGCGTAGACCTTGACCGGGTCGTGGCCGCCGCGGGCCAGCGCCCATACCTCGTCGTCGGACATGTCCGCCACCATGTCCAGCAGTTCGGGGTACTTGCCGAAGAAGTGCTGCCGGACGTACGCGCCGTTCTTGGACTTGAAGTCCTGGTACTCCCCGTCGACGGCCTCCTCCATCCGCTTGAGCAGGATGCCGCTGGTGTCGCGGGCGATCAGCGGGTCCCAGCTGCTGCCCCAGATCACCTTGAGCACGTTCCACCCGGCCCCGCGGAACAGCGCCTCCAGCTCCTGGATGATCTTGCCGTTGCCGCGCACCGGGCCGTCCAGCCGCTGCAGGTTGCAGTTGACCACGAAGATCAGGTTGTCCAGCCGCTCCCGGCCGGCCAGCGAGATGGCGCCCAGCGATTCGGGCTCGTCCATCTCCCCGTCTCCCAGGAACGCCCACACGTGCCGGTTGTCCGTGCTGGCCAGGTCGCGGTTGGACAGGTACTTCAGGAACCGGGCCTGGTAGATGGCCATCAGCGGCCCGAGCCCCATCGAGACCGTCGGGAACTGCCAGAACTCCGGCATCAGCCACGGGTGCGGGTAGGAGGACAGTCCCTGGCCGCCGGTCTCCTGCCGGAAGTGGTCGAGCTGCTCCCCGGTGAGCCGGCCTTCCACGAACGCCCGCGCGTAGATGCCGGGAGCCGAGTGGCCCTGCAGGTAGACGAGGTCCCCGCCGTGCCCTTCCGAGGGCGCGTGCCAGAAGTGGTTGAAGCCGACGTCGTACAGCGTGGCGGCGGACTGGAAGCTCGCGATGTGCCCGCCCAGCTCCGAGGATTCCTTGTTGGCCCGGAGCACGATCGCCACCGCGTTCCACCGGATCATCGCCCGGATGGTGTGCTCGATGGCCTGGTCGCCGGGACTGTGCTGCTCGCGCTGCGGCGGGATCGTGTTCAGGTAGGGCGTGTTGGCCGAGTAGGGCACCGGCGCGCCGTTCCGGCGGGCCTCCTCGATCAGCTCGTCGAGCAGGAAATACGCCCGTTCCGGGCCATCGAATTCCAGCACCGCGTCGAGGGAGTCACGCCATTCCCCGGTCTCGGCCGGATCCAGGTCGCTGGGCATCGGCACTCTCCTCATTCAGCCGTGCCCAATCAGCTGGGTTGATTTAACCGGATTAATTCGGCTGGGCATGCATCCCGGGCGTTGATCGTTCACACCCCGTTACAGGTCTAGCGGACAAAGCCGCTCCCGCCTAGGGCTGACGAGCGTCAATGACCAGCGTCTACCAGATGCGGCCCGTCGGGGCCGAGCGCGGAGCCGGCCCGGACGTGGCCCGGACGGCGGCCAGCACGCGGCCCCGGACACGGAAGAATGCACGTCATGAAGGAATCGCATCAGTGCACGCCCGCCGGGCTGCCGCGGGCCCGGTCGATCGGCGTTCCGTTCGACGGGCGGCCCGGTCCCCACAACGCCATCACCGACGTGCCGGGGGTGGAGGTCGGCTACGTCACCCTGATCGAGGGGTCCGGGTCGATGCGGGTCGGCCATGGCCCGGTACGGACCGGCGTCACCGCGATCCTGCCCCGCGGCAAACAGGACTGGGGCGCGTGCGCCGCGGGCTGGCACTCCTTCAACGGCAACGGTGAGATGACCGGCTCTCACTGGCTCACCGAGACCGGAATCCTGAGCTCGGCGGTCATGCTGACCAACACCTACGCCGTCGGCACCGCGCACCGCGGTGTCGTGGACTGGATCAACCAGAACCGGCCCGGCCAGCTTCCGTGGGAATTTCCCGTGGTCGGGGAGACCTACGACGGCTACCTCAGCGACGTCAGCGGTGCCCATGTCACGCCCGGGCACGCGGTCACCGCGATCGACCGTGCCCGCAGCGGCCCGCTGGACGAGGGCTCGGTCGGCGGCGGGACCGGCATGTGCTGCTACGGGTACAAGGGCGGCAGCGGGACCGCTTCGCGCCTCGTGGCCATCGGGACCGGCACGTATACGGTCGGCGCCTTCGTGCAGGCCAACTTCGGCCGGCGCCGTCACCTGACCGTCGCGGGCCGCCCGGTCGGCAAGGCCCTCCCGGAAGACAACCCGATGGAGGCGGGGGAGTGGTTCCTGCCCGCGGGCGCGGGATCGGTCATCGTGGTCGTGGCCACCGACGCCCCGCTGCTCCCGCAGCAGTGCAGTGCCCTGGCGCGGCGCGTCACCCTGGGCATCGGCCGCACCGGGACCACCGGATCGCACAGTTCCGGGGATATCTTCCTGGCCTTCTCCACCGCCAACGCGGGCCAGATGGACGGGCAGATGGGCGTCACCCGGTCCGGCCGGCTGTCCCTCCGCACGCTGTCGTTCCTGGCCTGGGACGATATCGACGATCTGTTCGAGGCGACCGTCCAGGCCACCGACGAGGCCGTGCTCAACGCCCTGGTGGCCAACGAGACGATGACCGGCCGCGACGACCACCGCGTACCCGCGCTGCCCCGCGACCGTCTCACCGAGATCCTGGATGCCTGACCGGCCCCGCCATCGTGATCGGCGGCCAGTTCCCCGTTAACCCGCTGACCATCCGCGCCGGGCCTCGACTATCTCGACCCTGATCCCCGGGATGATTGCCAACGGCTATCATGTGCCACGCGTGACCCACACTGGCGGCAATAACCTGCTGCCGGCCAACCCGCTGGCCGACCAGCGCTAAATTCGCTAGCCCGCATGTCACCTGGACATCCGAAGGAGAACCGTTGGGGTCTCCCGCCCGTGAGGTTCCCGTACCGCAGCAGCAGGCAGGCCAGTCCACCGCACGGGAAGAGAATAGGCACTCCGGGGTGAGAGCGGCGATCCTGCGCAGACCAAGGGCCATGGCGAACGGCCATCTGACGCGAACGCCGGCGCTTGCCTGGCTCGCCGCCGGTGTGGCCGCATTCGCGGCTTCGGTACTGGTGTACCAGCAACTCATCAGCGCCAACCCGATTTTGTGGGGGCACACCGACGAGTGGATCTACCGCGCCGCGGGTGTGATAGTCCACCAGCACCCTGCGGACCTGTACCGCGTGCTCCTCGGTGAGCCGAATGCAGAGAAGCTCCCGTTCACCTATCCTCCGTTCGCGGCTCTGGTGTTCGCCCTGGGCACCTCGTTCAACTTCGGGGTGTGGCAGAGTGCGCTGGTCGTCATCAACGTGCTGCTACTGCCGGTGATCCTCTGCGCTTCGCTGCGCATCTCCGGACACCGTGGGCTTACTGGCACGGCCCTCGCGTTCGCGCTGGCGGCGATGGCGCTGTGGCTGGAGCCCGTCTATATGACGATGTACTTCGGCCAGATTAATTTGATCTTGCTGACATTGGTGATCGTCGATCTCGCATTGCCGGACTCCTGCAAGTGGAAGGGAATCGGCATCGGCATAGCGGCAGGGATGAAGCTGACCCCGCTGATCTTCATCCCTTTCCTGCTGGGGTCGCGGAGAATCCGCGCCGGGTTGGTGGCCGTGCTCAGCTTCACCGTTACGGTCGTGATCGGATTCCTGGCGCTTCCGGCTGCCTCGCGTGATTTCTGGACCGGCAATATTGCCAGCCGGACCGACTCTAGGCTGCAGAACCAGTCGATCAGCGGGCTCCTAGAGCGGCTGCTTCCCGGCCAGTCAGCGGCCCACACACTCTGGCTGGCCGTGGCGTTCGCCGTCGCAGTGGCCGGTCTGGCGACGGCGGCGCTCGCTAGCCGGCGAGGTCTCGAACTCCTCGGAATCGTGCTGACCGGGCTCACCGGCCTGCTGATCTCGCCGATCTCGTGGACCCATCACTGGGTCTGGGCTGTCGTGCCGGGCCTTGCGCTCATGGCCGCCGGCGCCAGGCGCGGGGCGACGGGGACGCGAGACCCGGCGACCATCCACCCACGGGACCGGATCGCCCGGGCCGCCGGAGCCGCGGTGCTTCTCATCCTGTTCGGCATGTGGCCGAGGCCGGGCCCGGTCGGCCACGTCATCGAGTGGCTCCCGGCAGGGCTCCTGCGGCTCGCCCCGCACGGCAACGGCCTGGAGTACACCTGGCATGGCGGGTTGCTGCTGCTCGGCAACTTCTACGTGATCATGGGTGCCGCAGCCGTGGCCTCCGCGGCGGGGTACTTGTGGGTTACCCGTGCCCGGTCACAGAACTAGCCGCTCAGGCTCTGCAGAGTTAGCGGGCAATACCAGCCGCGCGGATCGGTCAGCCTATCGGGATGGTAAAGTTCCGCATTTCCGATAATTCCGATTGCCTAAGCCGTTTACACTCGCGAGGCGGCCCTGGTATACCGTGCGACCTGTTGTGTAGTCATATCGTCCAGCCCGCGGTGCCCGGCCACGGCGGGCAGCCCGCAACTCACGTCAGAGTGCACATATAAACATATGAGCCAACTCGAAGCGACAGGTCTCGCCGAGTGACAGTAGACAGCGCCGCGCCCGCCGCGCGGCAGCATGCTGACCGCCAGGTCACCAGGTACCGGGCCGCGCACATGGTCGCGGTAGGGATGCTGGCCGCGCTGATGGCGGCCGGCTACTCCGTGTTCTCGCTGGTCCTCAACTACACCTTCCAGACCTCGTCCTACGACCTCGTGATCTTCGATGAGGCCGTACGGTCGTACGCCCACTTCCGCCCCGGGATCTCGATCGTCAAGGGCCTGCACAACGGATTCGGCCCGCACTTCTCCATCCTGGGCGATCACTGGTCGCCGATCCTCGCGTCGCTGGCCCCGCTGTACTGGATCCACGACAGCCCGACGACCCTCCTCGTGGCGCAGGCCGTGCTCTTCGCGCTCGCCCTCCCGCCGCTGTGGGTGTTCACCCGCCGGGCGTTCGGCGGCGGGGGGAAGGCGACCGCCGCCGCGTATCTCGTTTCCGTGGCGTACATGGTGAGCTGGCCGATCGGCTCGGCGGCCGCCTTCGACTTCCATGAGGTCGCGTTCGCGCCCGTGCTGATCGCGGTGGCGCTCGAGCGCTTGCAGGCGGGGCGGCTGCGGACCGCGCTGATCGCCCTGGCGGCCCTGCTCCTGGTCAAGGAGGACATGGGGCTGCTGGTCGCTGGGATCGGGGTCTACCTCGCCGTCGCGAGGCCGCGGCAGGTGCGCAGACAGCGCATCGTCGCCCTCGCTCTCATCGTCGGCGGGGTGGCGGATACCTGGCTGGCAACCTACGTCCTCATCCCGGCCTTCGGGGGCCGTGCCAGCTACTACTGGGCGTACGGCGCGCTCGGCCGGGACGCGCCCCAGGTCGCGGTGCACATCGTCACGCATCCGCTCGGCGCCCTTCGGTTGTTCATCACGCCCGGTATCAAGCTGGACACCATCCTCTGGCTGCTGGCCCCGTTCTGCTTCCTGCCGCTGCTGTCACCGATCTCGATCGCGGTCATCCCGCTGCTGGCGGAACGGATGCTGCAGGACCAGTTCCCCAACTGGTGGGTTACCGGCTATCACTACAACGCCTACCTCGTGATCATCCTCGCCTGTGGCGGCGTCGACGGCGCGGCCCGGCTGGGCCGGTGGGTGCGACGGGCCAGGCAGGGCAACCGCGCCAGGGCGGGGAAACCGGCCCGCAACGAGACGGACGGGAGCGTGAGCACGGTGGGGCTCTGCGCCGCCGTGGCGATGTGCGCCGTCGGGGTGTACCTGATTCCCCGGTTCGCGCTCGGGCCCGCCCTCCACCCGTCGTTCTACCAGCGGACCGCGGAGGAGCAGGCGGCCGCGGCCGCCGTCGCCGCCGTGCCGAGCGGCGTCACCGTCGAAGCCGTGGACCGGCTCGGCCCGCACCTGTCCGGCCGGGATACCGTTCTGCTCTGGGACGGCGACGGCGGAACCCCGGTATTCGCGCCGTGGGTGATCGCCGCGACGTTCGGGCCGCAGTTCACCTTCCACTCCGTACAGGAACAGGAACAGCGCATCGCGCTGCTCCAGCGGCACGGCTACAAGACCGTCTTTGACCACGGAGGTTTCATCGTGCTGCACAGTGCCAATGCGGCCAAGGCCGGGCCCGATGCGGCCAAGGCCGGCCCGGGTTCCGCGGGGCACGGCGGATGAGCGTCGGCGCCAAGCCGGAGACCGCCGGTTCCGCCGCCGGGGATGCAGGTGGCGGGCCGGCGGCCGGCCTGCCGGATCCGGCCGGACAGCTGCTCGCGCGGCTGTCCGTGCTGCCGGCGCTGCTGGTCATGGCCTGGCTCCTGGCCGGTTTCCTGCTGCTGCTCATCGGCCGGTTCACGCCCGTGCTTGCGCTGGCCGGATCGGTGCCGGTCGCGGTCGTGCTCGTGCTGCTCGGCCTGCGCTGGATCCCCGCCCCGTCGGCGGGGGTCTGGCCGGTGCGCGCGGCGGAGAAGGCCCGCACGCCCTGGTGGGCGGCCGCGGGGGTCGTCGTGGTCGCCGTCGCCTTCGGTGCCGATCAGGTCGTCTACCACTCGCAGTTCATCATCGTGATCCGCGACCCGGCGTCCTATTTCCAGTTCGCGGAATGGATCTCCCGGCACGGGTCGCTGCCGATCCCGCAGGATCGGGCGGCCTTCGGCGGTGCGCACAGCAGCCTGCTCAAGTTCAGCAGCTTCGCGTACTACCAGGTCGGGGGCAGCATCGTGCCGCAGTTCATGGCTGGGCTGCCGATGGTGCTGTCGGGCGCTCTCTGGGCTGGCGGCGCGAACGCGGCTCTGGTCACGGCGCCGGTGCTGGGGGCGGCGGCGCTGCTCACCTTCGGTGGCCTGACCGCCCGGCTGGTCGGGCCGCGGTGGGCGCCGCTGGCGGCCCTCGCCCTCGCGGTTTCCATGCCCGAGCAGTTCACCAGCCGGTCGAGCTACAGCGAGCCGCTGGCGCAGATCCTGTTCTTCGGCGGGCTCTGCCTGGTCATCGACTCCCTCAGCCGGAACCGGGCCGGCGGTGACCGGGTTCTCGCGGCGCTCGCGGGCCTGGCGCTCGGCCTGACCGTGCTGGTGCGCATCGACGGGGTCAGCGACATCCTGCCGATGGCCCCCTACTGCGGCCTGCTGCTGCTCGGCCGGCGACGGCAGGCCCTACCGCTGATCGGCGGTGTGGCGGTGGGCGCGGCCTACGGCATCGTTGACGGGCTGGTGTTCTCCCGGCCGTACCTGTCCACCAACAAGTCGTCGCTGGAACTGCTGGCGCTGGCCGCCGCTCTCGTGCTCGCCGTCACGCTGGCGGCGCTTCCGCTGCTGTGGAACCGCGGCCTGCCCCAGGTGACGCGGAGGTGGCTGCCGGACGCCGCCTCGGCGCTGGCCGTCCTCATCGTGGTCGCGTTCGCCGTCCGCCCCTGGGTGCAGACGGTCCGGAGTCCGGCGGCCCCGGCCCTCAAAACGGAAATGACCGGCTTCCAGCAGGCAAATCACCTGCCCATCGACCCGAACCGAACCTACGCGGAGCTGAGCCTGCACTGGGTGTTCTGGTACATCGGCGTGCCCGCGGTGATTCTCGGCACGGCCGGGGCCGCGCTGCTGGCCCGCAGGTGCCTGCGCGGCCAGGCCCCGCTGTGGACCCTGCCGCTGATCACGTTCGCGTGGACCATCGTCACGTTCCTGTACCGGCCGGCGATCACCCCCGATCAGCCGTGGGCCAGCCGCCGCCTCGTCGCCGCCGTGCTGCCGGGTTTCATCCTGCTGGCGGTCTGGGCGTCCGCCTGGCTGGTCGGCTGGCTCCGCCAGAACGGCTTCGCCGGAGTGGCCAGCATCGGCACCGGCGCGGTCTGCACGGTCGCCCTGCTGCTGCCGGCCTCGATGACCACGTTCGGGCTCGGAGTCAGGAGCGGGGGCCCGCTCGGGCTCATCCCCGTCGCCGACGGCCTCGCGTTCACGGCCACGCACGCCGGCGAGCTCAATGCGGTCGAGGGCATGTGCGCGGCGATCCCCAAAGACTCGTCGGTCGTCTTCGTCGACGGTTTCACCGCCGACCGGCTCACCGAGATCGTCCGCGGAATGTGCGGTGACCCGGCGGCGCGCGTCACCCCGGTGCACACGTCCACACAGGTCACTGCGGTGCGGGACGTCGTGCGGGACATCCAGCGGGCCGGGCGGCGGCCGGTGCTCCTGGCCGCCGACACATCGGAACTAAAGCCCTACGGCGGGGTCGTGAGGAAGGTCATGACGCTGAGCACGAGAATGGACAACAGCACGCTGATGTTCCCACCGCGGACCACCCTGCCGGAAAACCTGGACGTCTCTATGTGGGAGCCGGCGCCGTGACCGATTCACCTTCGTCCCCGTACGTCTCGATCATCCTGCCCTGCTACAACGAGCAGGGTCACGTGACGGCCGAGGTGGCACGGATCTGCGCGGCCATGGACGCCAGCGGGTACGGCTACGAACTGCTCGCGTTCGACGACGCCTCCACCGATGAGACCCTGGCCCGTCTCTACGAGGCCGCGCCCCGGTTCCCGCACATGGAAATCGTGCCGTTCCACCGCAACGGCGGGTCCGGCACGGTCCGCCGCATCGGCACCCAGCGGGCGCGGGGCGAGATCGTCGTGTGGACCGACGCTGACCTGACGTATCCCAACGAACGGATTCCCGAGCTGGTCCAGATCCTCGAGAAGGACCCGGCCATCGATCAGGTCGTGGGGGCGCGGACCAGCGAGCAGGGCACGCACAAACTGCTGCGGGTACCGGCCAAGTTCGTCATCCGCAAGCTCGCCGAAGTGCTCACCAACGCCCAGATCCCGGACCTGAACTCCGGGCTCAGGGCGTTCCGGCGCGAGGTCGCGCAGCCGTACCTGCGGCTGCTGCCGCCGGGGTTCTCCTGCGTCACCACGATCACGGTCGCGTTCCTGGCCAACCAGCACGATGTGCGGTACGTGCCAATCGAGTACGCCAAGCGGGCGGGGACGTCGAAGTTCAAGTTCGTCAAGGACGCCTACCGGTACATCCTGCAGGTGCTGCGGATGGTGATGTACTTCAACCCGCTCAAGGTGCTGATGCCGGTGGCGCTGTTCCTGCTGGGGCTCGGCATCCTCAAGGGCGTTTACGACCTGATCGTGCACCCGCTGCTGTTTGCGGTCAATACGGTGCTGATCTTCCTGACCGGGGTACTCATCGCGTCTCTCGCGCTGCTCGCCGATCTGATCGTCCGATCGAGAGGAGACGTCTGACCATGGTGGACCTGGACGATAGGGCCCGCACCCGCCTCACGGTCATCGGCGCGCGGCGTAACGTCATCGATACCCGGTCCGCCCTCGACGAGCGGCGGTGGCGGTCAGCCGGCTGGTCATTCCACGCCCTGGGGCGCCCCTTAGCATCGGGGATCGGCCGCGGTGCCCGCCCGGTGGCCACCGCGGCCGTGACGGCTGCCGGTCTACGGCTGCGGGAGCCTACCGTCGAGCCGGGCCAGGGCCAGGAGGCCGGTCCCGGTGTTCGGGAAGGCCCGCTGCACCACCCGGAAGGGCGCGGTCCCCCAGCGGGCGGCCGTCGCGCGCGGGCCGCCGGACGGCTGGAGCAGCCGGCCGGATCCGGCGGTGCGCTCCGCCGCCGACGTGGCTGCCGCGGCGGCGAGCCGCCGCCGGGCGATCAGGTTGCGCCCGGCTTCCAGCAGGTAACCGAGCGGGAAGCCATACTGGCGTAGCTGTATCTCAGTGAAACCGCAGCCGGTCAGCAGAGCCGTCATCGCTGCGGGATCATAGCGGCGGAAGTGGCCCACCAGCTCGTCGGCCGGGCCGTACCGGTCCTGGTGCGCGGGCACGGAGAGCAGCAGCCAGCCGGGGGTGCGCAGCCTGCTCGCCCACGCCTTCAGCGCGGCCGCGTCGTCGTCGATGTGCTCGAGCACCTCGAACGCGCACACCAGGTCGAACCGGTCGTCGCCGAGGTCCTGGACCGAGACGTTGCGGACCTCCCCCCGTCCGGCCGCGCTGATCCGCTGGCTGGCTACCGCCCAGGACGCCTGGTCCGGCTCGACCCCCAGGTAGTTGTAACGCTGGGCCAGCCGGACACCCAGCGCACCCTGACCGCAGCCGACTTCCAGCACGTCGCTGATTCCGGGCGGGAACATGTCTTTGACCAGTTCGTAGCGGAGCCAGGCGTTCGGTGTGAGCGGCGACAGCGCGCTGATATCCGCTGGTATCCCCATGGCCGTCGAACCGGAAGCCATCCGTGGCACCTGCCTAAGGCCGGGCGGCGGTAGCGGTGCCGCGATCCGTGACGAGTTCCCGGATGAGCGGGAGCACGATCTGCTCTGGTCTGAATTGCTCGTCGGCCAGCTGGCGGGCCTGCCGGCCGAGCCGGGCCACTTCGCTGCGGTCACCGGCCAGCCGCAGCAGGACCGCGGCCAGCGTGTCAGGGTCGCCGGGCGGGACCAGGACGGCGGCCCCGTCCAGGGCCCGCTGCTGCGGCGCGGTATCCGAGGTCACGATCGCGCAGCCCGCGGCTGCCCCCTGGAACACCTTGTTCGGCACCACGCGGAGCGCCTTCTCACCGGTGCCGAAGATGCCCAGGCAGACGTCGTGGCTGGCGACCAGGGCGGCCAGTTCAGCGGCGGGCACCCAGTCCAGCCAGCGGACCGCGTCGTTGCCGTCCGCCGCGGCCATCGTGGCGGCCTTGTCCTGGCCGTCACCGATCATGGTGACCTCGAGGGGCGCCCCGGCGATCTGCCCCAGCGCGGCGCCGATGACCGGAGTGCCCTGCAGGGGGGTGTACAGGCCGTAGAACACCACCCGCACCGGCCCGCCAGTGTCGTCCCGCTCAGCAGGCCGGGCCGCCAGGTACCACGCCGATGGCGCGCCGACCGGTACGACCACCGCCCGGGCCTGGTGCCGTCCGGGCAGGCGGGCCAGGTGCTCCTCGGTGTCCACGACAACGATGCTGGCGGCTCTCAGGGCGCCTGCGTCGATCATCTTCAGGAGGGCCTGGAGCGCGATCCCGCCCAGCCGCCGGTCCCGTGCGGTGTCGCTGGCCCCGATGAGGTGGTCGAGCACGATCGGCACCCGGCGGAAGATCAGCCTGGCCAGGTAGACGTCGAAGTGGCCGAGATAGCCGACCAGCACCACGTCCGGTGCGGGCATCCGGCGGGCGGTCCGGGCCAGGATCACCCAGCGCCGGGCCAGCCGGGCCAGCAGGGCCGGAGCCCGCCACGGGTGCGCCAGCATGCCCACCCTCGCCGCCGTGTCGAGGCCTAGCGGTGCGTTGCATTCGGCCACGTCGATACCGCGGGCCCGCAGGCCCTCGGCGATCGTGCCGATTCTCGGATGAAGCGAGGTGTCATAGGTGCCGAAGAGCAAAGCGCGCATGATCCCTATACCCTAGTATTCCGGTTTGCCCCATCGGTGCAAAGTTCTGCGAATGCCCGAATCCACAGTGAGGCTGTCGCTATGCCGGATCGCCCCGCGATATCGGACAGTCCGCCCGCCGCCGCTGCGGACGGGCGGCCCGGCCGCGGCGGCACGCTACGCGGCGGGATCCGCACCTCGTGGACCGTGGCCAGGCGGATCCTCACCAGCCGGCCGGTCCGCTGGGGATTCGCCGCGGCCGCGGTCGCCATCGGCGGCTACGCGGTGGCCCGCCAGTGGTCGGGCGTACGTGCCGCGCTGGCCAGTATCGGGATCCTGACGGCCGGCGCCGCCATGGTCAGCGTGCTGATTGCCATGTTCGCGGCGATGCAGGTCTGGCGGCGGCTGCTCGCCGGGCTCGGCTCGCCGCTGCCGGCCCGGACCGCGGCCCGGATCATGTTCGTCGGCCAGCTGGGGAAATACCTCCCCGGATCGGTCTGGCCGGTTCTGGCGCAGATGGAGCTGGGCAGCGCCCACCGCGTGCCGCGGCATCACTCGGCGAGCGCCTCCGTGCTTACCATGCTCGTGTCCGTGCTCAGCGGATTGCTCACCGCGCTCGTCACGCTGCCGTTCGTGGCGGGATCGGCGCCCTACCTGTGGGCCTTCCTGGCCGCTCCCGCCTTGCTGGCCTGCCTGCACCCGAAGGTGCTCAATTACGTGCTGGGCCGGTTGTTCCGGCTGACCCGGCGGCCTCCGCTCGAGCAGCCGCTGACGGCCCGGGCCATAGCAACCTCGCTCGCCTGGTCGTTCGGGTCGTGGATCTTCTACGGCCTGCAGATCTGGCTGCTCGCGACGCGGCTCGGCGCACCTCGCGGTACGGGGGCGCTGCTGGCCATCGGCGGCTTCGCCCTCGCCTGGAGTGCCGGTTTCCTCGCCGTGTTCGCGCCGGCCGGGGCCGGGGTGCGCGAGGTGGTGCTCGTGGCGTTGCTGAGCCCGGTGCTGGGCGTCGGGGCGGCCACCGCGGTGGCCCTCGTCTCCCGCGTGCTGACCACCGCCGGCGACCTGCTGGCGGCCGGCCTGGCGGCCGGGTATGTCCGCCGGCCGGGGAAGGCAGCCGGACGTTAAGGCCCGACGTTAAGGAGTGCCACATGGAGCCGACCGGGATCGACGGCGCCTGGATGTTCACGCCCCGGATCTTGTCGGACAGCAGGGGGTCTTTCCTGGAGTGGTTCCGGGCCGGGGAACTCGCCGCGTCGCTCGGATACCAGCCAGAGGTCGCGCAGGCGAACTGCTCGGTGTCCCGCCGGGGCGTGATCCGGGGTATCCACTTCGCTGACGTCCCACCCGGCCAGGCGAAATACGTCGTCTGCGTCAGCGGCGCCATCCTCGATGTGATCGTCGACGTCAGGATCGGATCCCCCAGCTACGGACGCTGGGAGGCGATGCGGCTGGATGACGCCAGCCGGTGCGCGGTATTCCTTTCCGAGGGGCTGGGCCATGCGTTCATGGCGCTCAGTGCCGAGGCGACGGTTGTCTACCTGTGCTCCACCGCCTACGCGCCGGGACGCGAGCACAGCGTGGACCCGTTTGACCCGGAAATCGGCATCGCCTGGCCGGCCGGCGCGGAACCGGTGCTGTCCGGCAAGGATGCCGCCGCCCCAACGCTGGAGCAGGCGAAGCGTGACGCGATGCTGCCGGCCTACGCTGACTGCACGGCCTACCGGGACCGACTGCGCCGCACCGCCGGCGGCGAGCACATGGCCACGAGCGTCCAGAGCGAGTGACCGGCCATCATTCAGCCGCCACGGCCTGCCGCTCCCCGGCGGCGATCTCCGGGAGCGCCCGCTTCAGGGACGGCTGCCAGTTCCCGATCGGCGGCACACCCGACCGGGTCCAGGCGCCGTGGCCGAGCACGCTGCGGGCGGGACGTGGCGCTGGCCGGGACAGTGCGGTGGCGGGAACCGGCCTGACCCGGGCCGGGTCAGCGCCGAGCAGCCGGAAAATCTCGCGGGCCAGCCCGAACCAGGTGGTCTGCCCGGAACTCGTCGCGTGGTAGATACCCGGACTGGCCGCCGAATGGATCAGGGCGATGATCTGCCCGGCCACGTCAGCGGTCCAGGTGGGCTGGCCGTACTGGTCGTCGACGACGTCGACGGTCGGCCGCCGGCGCTCCAGCGTGATCATCGTACGGGCGAAGCTCCGCCCGTACGCCCCGTACAGCCAGGCTGTACGGACCACATAGCCCGCGTCGGGCAGGCCGTCGAGCACGGCTCGCTCACCGGCCAGCTTGGTACGCCCGTAGGCGGAACGCGGTGCCGGGATGTCGTCCTCGGCATACGGCCGCTGGGCGGTCCCGGCGAAGACGTAGTCGGTCGACACCTGCACCAGACGCGCACGGCCGGCTTGGCAGGCCGCGGCGAGGTTGGCCGCGCCGCCGCCGTTGATCGCCAGCGCCTGCCGCTCGTGCGCCTCGGCGTCGTCGACGCCGGTCCAGGCCGCGCAGTTGACGACCACATCCGGCCGGAAGGCGGCCAGGGCCTCAGCGACGGCAGCGGCATCGGTCACATCCAGGCCGGCCCGGTCCAGGCCGGTGACGGCCTCCCCCCGGTGGCCCAGGACAGCGACCAGCTCACGGCCCAGCATGCCGCCGGCCCCGGTAACCAGCCACCGGATCATGGCGCCCGCCCGGTGCCGGCCGGGACCGCCGGGCTGGCCGCGGCGCCCGGCCCCGGCTGCTTCAGCGGCTCCCACCAGGCGCGGTTGGCCTGATACCACCGCACGGTCGCCTCCAGACCCCGACGGAACGGGATCCGGGGGGCGTAGCCCAGGGCCCGCAGCCTGTGATCGTCCAGCGAGTAGCGCCCGTCATGACCCTTGCGGTCCGGCACCCGGGCCACCATGTCCCAGTCCGCTCCGCAGCACTCCAGAAGCGCGGCGGTCAGCTCGCTGTTGGTCAGCTCGGCATCACCGTTGATGTGATAGATCTGCCCGCCCGCGCCCCGCTCCAGCACTAGCTGGATGCCGCGGCAGTGGTCGTCGACGTGGATCCAGCCGCGTACGTTGCTGCCGTCGCCGTACAGCGGGACGCATCGCCGGTCGAGCAGGTTGGTCACGAACAGCGGGACGACCTTTTCCGGATGCTGGTAGGGGCCGTAGTTGTTGCAGCAGCGGGTGATGCGCACGTCCACTCCATGAGTGCGGGCATAGGCCCGGGCGATCAGGTCGCCCCCGGCCTTGGCCGCCGCGTACGGGGAGTTCGGCTCGACCGGGGCCTGCTCGGTCCAGGAACCTGACGCCACGCTGCCGTACACCTCGTCGGTCGACACCTGCACCACCGGCCCGACCCCAGCTTCCAGGCACGCCTGCAGCAGCACCTGCACCCCGGCCACGTTGCTGGCCACGAACGGCGCCGCACCGGTGATCGACCGGTCCACATGGGTCTCGGCGGCGAAATTGATCACTGCGTCGTGGCCGGGTACGAGCGAGCCGGCCAGCGCGGCGTCGGCGATGTCGCCCCGGACGAACCGCAGCCGCGGGCTGGCCAGGACCGGCGCCAGGTTCGCCAGGTTCCCGGCGTAGGTCAGCGCGTCCAGGACGGTCACGTCCGCGTCCTCATAGCCGGGGTAGCCGCCGCCCAGAAGCGTGCGGACGTAATGCGAGCCGATGAACCCGGCACCGCCGGTCACCAGGATTCTCACGCGGTCTCCAGGGCTTTAGGAACTGATCTGCACCTTGCTGTGATCTCCCAGAATGAGGCGGTGCGCCCCGCGGACCCGGGGCGCCGGTGTCACCTCGACGTCGTGACCGATCAGCGACGCCTCGATCCGGCGGACACCACGGATGGAGGCTCCGCTGAGCACGATCGAGTACTCGATCTCGCTGTCGGCGATGATGCAGCCCGGCGCCACCGAGGTGAACGGGCCGACGTAGGAGCCGGTCACCACGGTCCCGGCACCGATGATCGCCGGGCCGACGATCCGGGATCCGCTGATCTGGGCCCCGGTCTCGATGACCACCCGCCCGATCAGCTCGCTCGCCGGGTCTGCTGTGCCGGCCATCCGCGGCTCGGCGCTTTCCAGCACCATCCGGTTGACTTCCAGCATGTCCGCGACGTTACCGGTGTCCTTCCAGTATCCCGAGATGACCGTGGAGGTGACCTTGCGGCCATGCTGGATCAGCCACTGGATGGCCTCAGTGATCTCCAGCTCTCCCCGCTGCGACGGCGCCAGCCCGGCTATCGCCTCGTGCACCGCCGCGGTGAACAGGTACACCCCCACCAGTGCCAGGTCGCTCTTTGGATGCTCGGGCTTCTCTTCCAAGCCGACAACCTGGCCTGCGTGATCCAGTTCGGCCACACCGAACTGGCGCGGATCCGGCACCGTCGTCAGCATGATGTGCGCATCCGGCCGGCTGGAACGGAACTCCTCCACCAGTGCGGTGATCCCGCCCACGATGAAGTTGTCCCCCAGGTACATCACGAAGTCGTCGTCACCCAGGAACTCCCGGGCGGTCAGGACGGCATGGGCCAGCCCCAGCGGGGCGGCCTGCCGGATATAGGTCACTCGCAGGCCGAACGCCCGGCCGTCGCCCACCGCCGACTGGATCGCCCGCGCCGCATCGCCGACCACGACGCCGACGTCGGTGATCCCCGCGTCCCGGATCGCTTCCAGGCCGTAGAACAGCACGGGCTTATTTGCGACGGGCAGCAGCTGCTTGGCGGATGTATGGGTGATCGGCCGGAGCCGGGTGCCCGATCCCCCGGCTAGAACCAGGGCCTTCACGAGTCGTGACTTTACCGCCGCGGCCCGCGGGAAACATAGTATTCCTATCTATTTTATGACGGATCAGCCTCTAACGCGCTCCGCTTCAAGCCACGGCGGGCCGCAGCCGCGGGCGGACCCGCCCGTGACCGCGGGCAGCAGATCATGATTCCAGACCAGCACCTCGTAGGCGCCTATCCGGGCGGTACGCACCGGAGCACCGAACTGGGCGACGGCGTCCGCGGCGGTGCCGTCCGCCCCGGTGGCACTGGTGAGTGCGAGCACGAGAAACGTTGCCGTACTCGGGGGTTCGTACCACGATTCCTTAGATTCCCAGGCATCCGGGGAGAAACGGCCACAGGAGAGATCGACAGGCCGTACCGCTACCCGCCCGCTGGTCGCGACGGTCGTGACGTTGGCCGTCCAGTAGTCGCCAATTCCGGCCGTCAGGTGATTGGCCGTCAGCCACGATGCCACGGCCTGCGTGGCTGGCGGCCGCGGGGGTCTGGTGGCATGGTAGGCCAGCGCGCCGGCGTAGCCCACCAGTACCGCGAGCAACGCGGGAAGGAGCGCGGCGGTCGCCGGCCTGCCGGGGATGAGCCGCCCGGCGAGGACCGCGCCGAACGGAAGCACCGCGGCGAGCTCATGCGTCGATCCGAGATCAATCGCCTGGGTACTGAGCACGAACGCGGCCAGGTTGATGCCGATGCCCGCGACGAGTATCGGGACCAGCCGCCCGCCCGCGTCCGGCCGCCGCCGGGCCGCGATACAGCAAGCCCACGCCACCAGGAGCACACCGGTAAGGTGCAGCAGCGCGACCGCCGCAGCAGGTCCGAACCGCAGCCCGAAGAAGTCGGCGCCAAACAGGGCCAGTACCGATTCTGCCGTCAGCGACACGTTGTGCGGCAGCTGAGCCGAAGTGATGAAGACCGCATGGGTGGGTGCGGCGACGAAGCCACCCGCCCGGCGGATGAGGAGCGTGCCGGCCATCGCCAGCGCGACCGAGGCGGCTGCCGCCGCTAGCAGGCCCACGTCGAGCCGCCATGATCCGCGTCGCTGAGACAGGCGGATGGCGGAAACGACGATGACCGGCAGGGCCCCCACGTACACGGCCATCTGGTCAGCCATCTCCACCCACGTGAGCAGCACGCCGACCAGCCAAGGCAGATACCAGCGGTCGCCAAGCCTGTCGATCACCAGCCAGATGAGCAGGAGCACGACCTGGGTGCCCGTGTGGTCGGGTGAGGAAAGGACGCTGGCCGCGCCGATCCCGGGGCCGGGGGCGAGCATGATGCCCCCCGCGATCAGGACCCGCAGAAGTCCCGCGGTCCCGGTGGCCCGGCCCCTGGCCAGCAGCACCGCGAGCGCGAGCAGCGCGGTGTACGTGGCCGCTCCCGCCGCGTTGATGACTCCCGGATTCAGCCCGCGGACCAGCTCCACGAGCATGTACTCCGGCAACTCGGTGGTGTAGAAGGACACGTCCGAGAGCCACCAGCCACGTAGCAGCGGGTTTCCGTGCAGCATGTCCCAGGCCTGGAGCACGTTGCTCGCGCCGTCCGCGTCAGTGCCGAGAGCTCTTGACTGCCCCAGGTAGGCGGCGTACAGCAGGAGGACCGCGCCGAGGCAGGCCACCACGGTCAGCGGCCGATGGTGCCGCCGCCAGGCGGCACGAAGTTCAACGTGGCGTGTGCCGCGGAACCGGGACGGGATCCGGTCAGGCACGGGGAGATCGCCCTTACCGGGCGCGGCAGGCAATTCGGCGGCGCTGCGCTCCGGGCCGGTCGCTTCGACGTTAACCACCTCTGCACAAGCACGGGGCACGGGGCCGGGTGTCTGGAGGAGCTCAAAGCTTAGGCGCTGCGAGGCTGCGCCGTGCCCCTCGGTCACGATATGGGTATCTCACCGGGGACCACTACCGGGTCGTCAGGGCGCGGCTTCGCGGTGGCCTATGGCCTGAATCCGCCCGGGGCGCGGGCGCGAACCCGCTACCCGTACTGTCCCATGGTCCTTCCGGTCTATGAGCTCTCTCTTGTAAGGCTGTTCAGTGATTCCGCCGCAGCATTGTCGCAGGATTAACCGGCCAATATCCCTGGAGTTATCCATTGGCCGGTCAAGGGACAATCGCCTTTCCGGCCGGCCGGACCGCACTGATATCACCCAGCCGCTCGGCATGGCGGATCGAGGTATCACGATTTCCATGACTGCGCAGGCCGGCTCCACCCCGAACTGGTCCTTAGGCGAATCACTGAACTCGGCCGGCACGACGTCCCGACTCGAGTTCCCAGGCGAAATGGGCCCTCGCCGCCTTCAGGATCTCATTCGCCCGGCGCAGCTCACGGTTTTCCGTTCCAGCTCGGCGATCCGCTTAATATCCTCAGTCGTGATCCCCGGCCTTGCCCGGAATCAACCTCCGATTTCTGCATCCAATTATGGAAAGTCTCGGTATTGATGCCGAGCCGCTCACCCACCCGGACAAACGATCCCCGCGTATTCCCGTCTCCGCATGCAACTCGAAGACCGTCTTCACCGTACGTTCCCGCAGCTCCACGGGATGTATGCGCCGTGATGCCATGAGCCTCAGCTCCCAGAGGTCATGGCCTTCAGCGAACCGGGGGCAGCCCAGCTTGTATATCCTCGCCAAAAGCTCCCTTAGCCTAATTTAGGACAAAGCGTCCGAGAAGGTGAGGTTGACCGCCGGCACCGCAGGTTCTGACCCGACGATCGCGCGGAGCCGTCTTACCCGCCACTCCGCCGGGCGTGACCCGTGGCGTCAGCTCGCGGCCCGGTCGACGGGGCACGACCTGGGCCGGTGACGGCTGCCCTTGCATACCCGCCATAAGGGAAAGGAGATCGTTGACAATGTCACGAAGCTCGTATGGAGTGACAAGCCGTGTCAGGCCAACAAGCAGCGATTACCCCATCGGCCGCCCGCTGACGATATTGTCCGGCGCGGCCTTGACTCAATTGGCCCGCTGCTATGACGCGCCGTTCGACCCGGCACGGACGGTCGGTGATGTGCAGCCGTACCGGCAGCGTCGGTATGCCCACATCGGCCAGGCATGGCGGGAGCCCACCGTGTCGGGCGGGAAGCACCATCGTTGCCCTCGCGCCACCGATAGGTGGGTAACCCTTGATGGGGGCGGCGGGAGGTGACGGTGAGCGAGCGTGAACGAGTCCTCGCATTACGCCAAGACCTGGGGCGGCAGCTACGCGGCCTCCGTAAGGAGGCCGATCTGAGCCAGCAGCAGCTCGCGTCACGGATTGGTTACACTCGCAGCGCCGTGTCCAACACGGAAAGTGGCGGATACGCGGCCCGGCGGTTCTGGCGGAAATGTGACGAGCTGTTTGGGACCGACGGGGTGCTCGCCCGCCGCTACGACCAGATCCACCTGCAGACAGCGACCCATCGGCACCCGGCCGGTAACACCCAACGGATACCACCGGACGGTAATGCGGGCTTGCGCAGATTGCGTGCCACCGGGGGCAGCGGCGCGCTGGGCGAGGCTTTAGCGGCTTACCGGGAGCTTGGCTGGCCCGTTGAGCAACGTCAGGACCGTCTGGTCCTGGTCACCGGGACCGTTGTCGATGCCCTGGAGATCCCGCGCTCGGCAGGGCGGCTGGCTGCCCGATGGTGGACCTACACCAGCGGCGCTGCCGACGCGGTTCGCGGTCTGCCCGCCCTGCCGCACCCTGAGCAGGCACTGGCCGTGATCAGCGCAGGTGACAGCTGCTACTTCCTCGCCGCGTCCGGCTCGTCTCCGTGGACCGAACCGGATGTGCCCGTTGACCGCCCGATCGCCGAAGGCGGGCCGACGATCCGCTGGCACTGCCTGGGCAGCGGTATCCCTGCTCCACCAGCCCCCATCGGAGAGGGAAACCCGGCTAGCTGGGCGTGCCTGCCATCGCGCCGTCTGCGGCTGGCACCGGCCATCGGCCTGCTGGACCTGCTGGCGATAGCTACCTCCCAGCAGGAGGCGGACCGGCTCCGTCTGCCCGGCGGCGTAAGTGCCATCCCCGTCCCCGGGTACCGCCTTCCGCTCGCGGATGACACGGTCGGCACGATCTGACACTACCGCTTCCTGTTGTCGGCCGTGTCAGCCCATCGTTTCCGGCATGTCCGAGATAACAGGAAATAAAGCCGCCGCAGCGATCTCGAGGCGGGGCGTGATAACGGCCGGA
Organism: Actinomycetota bacterium; assembly: GCA_003164955.1. Classification (GTDB taxonomy): domain Bacteria; phylum Actinomycetota; class Actinomycetes; order Streptosporangiales; family Streptosporangiaceae; genus Bog-532. The sequence goes on along the minus strand of PLRW01000172.1, from coordinate 2,127 downwards.
GCCGCGGTGCTGGCTAGCGCAGGATGCGGGGCGGGGCAGGCGACGACGACATCGGTGGTGGAGAAAACCCATCTGCAGGTGGGGGCGATCAAGGCGGTGACTGCGGCCGGATTGTACGTCGCGCAGCAGCGGGGGTTCTTTGCCGACGAGGGCCTGCACGTGACGATCGTGCCCACCACCGGGAGCGGGCCGGTAATGACCGATCTGCTGAATGGCCGCCTCGACGTCAACTTCGGCAATTACGTGTCATTCATCGCTGCGCAGGCCAAAGGCGTGGCGAAGTTGCGGATCCTGGTGGAGGGAAACAATGCCACCGCACACGAGCAGGAGATCGTCACCCTGACGAGCTCGCCCGTCACCTCCGTAGCCGGGCTGCGCGGGAAGGTCATCGGCGTCAACGCCCTGGCCAATGTGGCCACGCTAATCGTGTCCTCGGTGCTGGCCGAGAACGGCGTCCGGCCCAGGTCGGTGAAATTCGTAGCCATCCCGTTCCCGGCGATGGGGGCTGCGCTGGCGGCCCGCCGGATCGACGCGGCGTGGCTGGTCGAGCCCTACCTGACCGAAGCCCAGATCAAATACGGCGCCCAGGTGGTCGCTGACGGCGATCAGGGCGCCACTCAGAATTTCCCGATCTCCGGCTATGTCACCACCGCCGCCTGGGCTGGCCGGTACCCGAAGACGGCAGCGGCGTTCACCCGGGCGCTGAACCGGGGGCAGCAGGTCGCTGATACCAGCCGCTTGACGGTCGAGCAGGTGCTGCAGCGCTACCTCGGCGTCAGCGAGCAGGTGGCATCGCTGGCGGTGACCGGTAACTTCCCAACGAGTGTCGACGTGATGCAGATCCAGCGGGTCGCCGACATCATGCACCAGTTCGGCATGCTCGCCCAGCCCTTCAACGTTAGCTCGATGATCAGCTGAGCCCCGTGATGCCCGGAACAGCACAAACCCCGGACTTCCCTTCCCGGGTGATCGCCGGTTTCGATGCGGCCGCCCCCGGCTACGACACCCACGGTGTCACTTTCTTCACCGCCATCGCCGGCCGCCTGATCGAGCTGGCCCGGATCAGGCCTGGTGACCGGGTGCTGGATGCTGGGTGCGGCGCGGGCGCCGCGCTGATCGCCGCATCCCGCGCGACCGGGACCGGCGGGCAGGTGACAGGCATTGACCTGTCCGCAGCGATGCTCCGGCGTGCCGCGGCCACCTGCGCGGCGCTCCGCCCGGGCAACGTCGCCCTGGCCCGCGCCGACGCCGCTCAACCCCCGTATGCGGCCGGCAGCTTCGACGTGGTGGTCGCCAGCATGGTGGTCTTCCTGCTGCCCGATCCTGCCCGCGCGGCCCGGTCCTGGCTGGGCCTGCTCCGGCCGGGCGGGATGCTCGCGTTCTCCTGGAATGTCGCCGAGGACCCGCGCTGGGCCCCCGTCATCGCGGCCGTCGACGCCTACCTCCCGGAGGGAGAAGGGTTCGCGAACCTGCTGCACCACCCTCCGTTCGCCAGCGGCGTGACCGTGGCTGCGATGCTGGCCGCGGCCGGCTATACGGACATCACTACGACCGCCGCGGACGCCGAGGCCCGCTACACCGGCCCGCGCCAATGGTGGGCCGCGAGCTGGTCCCAGGCACCCCGGATCGCCTGGCAGCACATCGCACCCAACCGGCAGCCCAACGCCCGCGACGACGCGTTCCGCCTCCTGGAAAGTGTGCGTAACTTCGACGGTTCCCTGACCCGTCGCTCCCTCATCGGCTACACCACCGCCCGCCGGCCCGCATCCGGGCGGGACACCCCGGCCTGACTACGGCGTCCCCTACCAGCGCGGTCTTGCCGGGTGGGTCTGCCCAGCCTTCGGCGTAACTGATCTTGTGGGTTCTACTTCGCTCCAGATTTTAGAGCAAGCGGCAGCACTGCTGCTCTATTGGCGTTGGTCGGCTAGGTGGAGGCTCCGCCGTCCGGGTGACGGGCCGACGTGACGGGCGCAGTCGTGCCCGAGCGGAATGCGGACGCGATGAGGCCCCGGCCCACCGTCCGCGGTCCTACGGAGTGCCGCCGCCGAGGTGGCGAGCGGCGTGGTCCGCGTTGGGAGCAGCGCTGCCCGGCAGGCCGTCGTGCATCTCCCGTACCAGGCTGTCCAC
>PLRW01000169.1 GCA_003164955.1 Actinomycetota bacterium | reverse complement strand
GAGAGCCGACATCGTCGAGACGCCGGAGCTCGGCAACCGCAGTTACGTCATTTCCGACGCTGGCACCCTGAGATGGGAGGCACCGGGAGCAGGCCCTGCTGCCGCCCACGAGACCAGCGAGTCCCGCCGGGCTCGCCTTGCTCTGGTCCGGCCGTCCCTGGCCGCAGCAGCGCGGCGGATCGGCTGGAATGCGCTGCTGCGGCCGGGCGGGTAACCGTGGATCAGTCGGCGGGCGCCCGGGGCGCCGGTGGGCGGCTGCCGTCGTTGTCAGGCACGCTGGCGGCGGGGTTGCCCTGCCAGCGTGACCGCGGCGGGATGTGTTCGCCTTTCATGACGAAGGAATCGGTGTCGATGATTGCTGCGTCGCCGATGACGGCGCCGTAGTGGACGAAGCTGCCGGTGCCGAGGGTGGCTCGGGCGCCGATGGTGATGGGGCCGGATTTGAAGGCGCCGTCTTCGAGGGAATGGCCCTGCACGGTCGTGGACACGTTCAGCGTGGCGTCGCTACCCACGCTGACCATGCTCCGCTCCACGATGTGGCAGCCGTCGTCGAACAGGCGGCGGCCGGTCCGCACGCCGAGCAGGCGCCAGATGAGGCCCATGTAGGGGGTCCCGCTGAACAGGTGGATGTAGGCGGTGGCGGGCACCTTCCAGAAGCGTTCGTGGCGCCAGAACGCGGGCTGGTAGATCGAGCAGTACTGCGGGCGCAGGCGGCGGAACCCGGTGACGGCGCGATCGACTAGCACCCAGTAGCCGACGGTGAACGCAAGGTCGGCGACGAGCATCGATGCGGTGCTGAGCATGTCGGACCGGCCGTCGGCTCCGGCCGCGAGCAGCGCAAGGAGCGCCAGACCGAAGAGGTAGAACCAGCGCACCAGCAGATACCAGCCGATGGTGGCGGCGTTGTACCGGTTCTTGGCGGCCAGCCGGCGGCGCCGTTCGGGCCCGGTGGCCAGGTGATCGAAGCGGTGGTCCCGGCTGACGGTGCGGGGGATCTCAAAGCAGGGCGAGCCGAGCAGCCCGACCCCTTCGCGGACCGGGCCGGCGATCGGGACCATGGCCTTGGTGGCGATCAGGCAGTCGTCGCCGACGCGGGCGCCGGCCGGGTAGGTGACGCCGTTGCCGACGAAGTTCCGCTTGCCGATGGCGGTGGGCAGGACGCGGAACGAGGTGGCCGAGAACTCCGCGTTGATGAACGACAGCCCGTCGGAGACCAGCGTGCCGGTCCCGACTGACGCCAAGGTGGGCACCTCGTGCTTGACCGCCATGCCGAAGTTGGAGCCGGTCTGCTGCACCGGCGTCAGCCGGTAGCCCAGCGCCCGCAGGTAGTAGACGACCGCGGAGCTGTCGCCGAACAAGTAGTTGAAGAAGCGGATATTGGTCAGCCGGGCGATGGCTCGCTGGAGTGCGTAATGCATGCCGAACAGCGGATACACCTTCCCGGGCTGGAGGGCGGCGGCCAGCAGCCGGGGAACGGTGGTGATGAGCAGCAGCCCGGCCACGAGCAGGCCGAAGAATGCGGCTGCGGAGATCTCGGCCGCGTCCTGTCCGTACATCCAGCCGGTCATCGGGCCGCCTGCGAGCAGGCGGGTGAGCATCGCCGGGTGATACAGCACCGCGGCCGCCACCGCTGTCTCCAGCGGCCCGATGACAGCGACCGCCAGCAGCAGCCGGCCGATGGCGGTGGCGCCCCGGCGAAGACTGCTGCAGCGGGCGGGCGGGACGGTCTGGTAGTTGTAGCCGGGATCGGCGGCCTGGGCCGGCGAGCCGTGCCAGCATTGCCCGGCCGGGACCACCTGACCGGCGTGCAGCGCGGAGGAGTGCCCGAGCTGGGCGGCGTCGCCCAGGACGGTGCCGATGTCCAGGACCGTCTGCTCGCCGACGAAGGCGGCCGCGCCGATGGTGACCGGGCCGGTCTCGATGAGACCGGCCCGCGCGCGGTAGCCGTTGAGATAGGAGTCCTTGCGGATCACCGCGCCGGGCCCGATGCTGAGCAGGTCGGTGCACACCGGCAGGTGCGGGGTGAAGATGACCGCGCCCCGGCCGACTTTCGCCCCCAGGGCCCGCAGGTACAGGCCGTACAGCGGGGTGCCGACGAACATCCGCGCCATGGGGTTGGCGATGACCAGCGTCTTGACCACCCAGAAGCGGACGTACGCCAGGCTCCATACCCGGATCCGCTGCGGCTTCCAGCGCCCGATCAGGGCCCACTTCGCGGCCACCGGGAGCGCACCCATGACCAGCAGCCCGCCGCCGCCGATGACGGCCGCGCGGGCATAGACCCCCAGCATCCCGCTGCTTGCGGAGATCCAGGCCAGGCCGTCGTTCAGCCACAGGGCGGCCAGGAACGCGTACCCCACGAAGGCCAGCAGCTGCAGCGCGCCGCACAGCAGGTACTGGGGGGTACCGGCCGGGGCGGCGTCGCGCTCGGCCGGCCGGGCCAGGCTCGGCGCCGGCCCGTCAGCGAGCTGCGCCAGGCCCCCAGCAGCGCCGGGCGCTGGCCCGGCGGCCGAATCGACGCAGATGGCCAGCGCCGCGGCCAGGCGGCGGATGGTCGGATGCAGGTAGACATCCTTCATGGAGACGGCCGGGAGGTCGCCGCGGTCGCGGATCGCAGCATTGAAGCGTGCCATCAGCAGCGAGTCGGCGCCCAGGTCATCGAAGAAGTGACTGTCGGCCGATACCCGCTCCACCCGCAGCACGCTGGCCAGCAGCTCGGCCAGGTCCCGTTCGATGCCCTCGGCGGGAGCCACATAGTCGCCGCACGCGGCCAGCCGGCGTTCGCCGGACGGCGGGGGCAGGCTCTTCCGGTCGGTCTTGCCGCTGGGCAGGACCGGAAGGGCGGGCAGCTGCTCCAGGTACGCGGGCACCATATAGGACGGCAGCCGGCCGCGCAGGTGCGCATAGATCTGATCAGCCTCTGGCGGCGGGGTGTCCCGGGCGGGGCTGTAGTAGGCGGCCAGCTCGACGGGGCCAGGGCCAGGGCCAGCGCCAGGGCCAGGGCGGTAGGCCTCGACGGCGGCCTGGGCGATGCCGGGCACGGCCAGCAGCACCGATTCGATCTCGGCTAGTTCCACCCGGTAACCGCGGATCTTGACTTGGGTGTCGATCCGGCCGTGGTGCTCGATTTCGCCGCCGGCGTTGATCTGGCCCAGATCGCCGGTCCGGTAGATCCGGCCGTCCGGGTTGCCCGGGATGCCCAGGAAGTCGCCGATGAAGGCGCGTTCGGTCAGGTCCGGGCGGTTGAGGTAGCCCCGGGCCAGGCCGATCCCGGCGATGCCGATCTCCCCCATCTGGCCGGGCGGCAGCGCGCGGCTGGTATCCGGATCGAGGATGACTACGGAATAGGTGGGCAGCGGCACCCCGATCGTCACGCGCCGGTCCGGGTCCAGCAGCGTCCACGTCGCGGTCACGGTGGCCTCGGTGGGGCCGTAGACGTTGAGGAACCGCCGCCCGGGCCGGTGCCAGCGGCTGATCAGGTCCTGGGGGCAGGATTCCCCCGAGACCAGCAGGAACCGCAGCCCGGGATGGTCGTCTTCCAGCGTGGCCAGCAGGGTCGGCACGCAGCACAACGCCGATATCTGGCGGTCCCGCAGGAACGTGTCCAGGTCGTGGCCCAGCAGGTGCGGGCCGGGCGGCTTGGGCACCAGGGTGGCCCCGGAGGCCCACGGCACCCAGATCTCCTCGACGGAGAAGTCGAACGCGATCGTCATGCCCTGGTACACCCGGTCGTCTTCGGCCATGCCGTAGACCTCGGCCGCTACCCGCACGAAGTTGCAGATGCTGGCGTGGGTGATCGCCACCCCCTTCGGGCGGCCGGTCGTGCCCGAGGTGTAGATGACGTAGCACAGGTCATCCGCCGCGGCCGCCACCTCGCCCGGCCCCAGCCGGTCCGTGGTCTCGGCCACCACCCCGGCCCGAACCTGATCCACCGGCAGCACCTCGGTCGCGGCAGCCAGTGATTCGGCCTGATCAGCCAGCCGGGAATGGGTCAGCACCAGCCGCAGGCTTGCGTCGGCGGCGATGAACGCCAGCCGGTCGCCGGGAAAGGCCGCATCGAGCGGCACGTACGCCGCATGGGCCTTCAGTACCGCCAGCATGCCTGCGTAGCTGTCGATCGCCTCGTCGAATAGCAGGCCGATCCGGTCCCCCGGCCGTACCCCGCGGCGCACCAGGAACCGGGCCAGCCGGTTCGCGCGGGCATCCAGCTCCGCATACGTCAGCGTCACATCCCCGGCGTCGACGGCGAGGCGATCAGCCCGGCCCCGATCGCGCAGCTCGTCACAGCGAGCCTCAAACACGTGTTCCAGCCGCTCACCCTCCCGCCACCGGGCACCATCCTCATAACCGGCCGCAGCCAGGACCCGGCCATCCAGGCATTGGCGTGACCCCGGGTGGGGCTGCACGGCATCGCGCGCCCGTGTCAGCGTTGGCATCAATTTAACTTCCTCCCCTAAATGCTCGCCGGGGCCCTCCCCGACGGCCGCTTTTGCCCATGTCGTGGCATGCGGCTTGATACGTGCTGGCGCGGCGCCTGGACCTGGCGGTTTAAAGCCAGCTCGGATTGCCGGACGCGGGCGCGCCAAGCTACTTCTAGCGAACTGCTACTGGGGCGGTTCGCGACATTTCCGTCGCCGAGCTGCCCGAAATGCTTTCCTCGGCGGCATGCAGCTGGAAGGCGTCGTGCAGGACTTGCGCGGCCCGGCCGACATCGGCAGCCAGGACGTGACAGGAGACGCGGCTTGGCATGCAGGTGATCAGGTGCGCGTGGATGCGGCTGTTTTCCAGGGCCGACAGGATGGTCGCGGCGATGTCGGACCGGTTGACCACCATGGAGCTGACCACGCTGACGCTGCCGAGGTCGTCGTGGACGGACACGTCCAGGTCCATCGCGGCCATCGCCGCGGTCACCTGGGCGCCGCCGACGCCGGGAGCGGTGAACCGCACGTTCTGTTCGTCGGGCAGGATCAGGCCGATGGCGAGTCCGCGCTGGGCCATGGCCGCGGTAACCATGGCCGGGGACGGGCAGGAGACGGTATACACCGGGTCGTGCCCGGTGTGCGCGATCCCGGAGATCCGCTCGTCCTCGAGCGCGGAGGTCTGGCGGCGGATCCAGGTTCCGGGCTCGGAAGTGAAGCTGGACCGGACATGGATGTCGATGTCGTGGGCAGCGGCGAGCTCGACCGCTCGTGTCTGCAACACTCGCGCGCCGGCGTCGGCGAGATGGAGCATCTCTTCGTGGCTGACCGCGGTGAGCTTGCGAGCGTCGGGCACCACCCGGGGATCCGCGGTGAACACCCCGGGCACATCGGTGAAGATGTCGCATTCGCGGGCGCCGAGCGCCGAGGCGAGGGCGATCGCGGTGGCGTCTGAGCCGCCGCGGCCCAGCGTGGTGATGTCACCGTGGCCGGACACGCCCTGGAACCCGGCGACGAGCACGATTGCGCCTTCGTCTAGCGCCTCGGTGATCCGCCGGGGGCAGATCTGCTGCAGCCGCGCGTTGCCATGAGCGTCGTCGGTGCAGATCCCGGCCTGCGCGCCGGTCAGCGAGACCGCGCGTTCACCGAGGTCGTGCACGGCGATCGCGGCGAGCGCGCAGGACATCATCTCACCGACGGACAGCAGCGCGTCCAGTTCCCGCGGCTGCGGCTCGGTGGACAGGCCATAGGCCTGCTGGACGAGCTCATCGGTGGTCCCGCCCATCGCGGACAGCACCGCGACCACCTGCGTGCCCTGGCGCCGGGCGGCCACCAGCCGCTCAGCGACCGCGCGGAGCCGGCCGGCGTCGCCGACCGACGTGCCGCCGAATTTCCACACCACGCGCCTGCCGTGCGGGGTGCCGGCACCCCGCGCAGCGGGCAGGACCGAGTCCGGCTCGGTCAGGCCAGGGGACGTCATTGGACCCTCAATTACTGTCATGACTGCTTTAACCTCTTCCGGCTTCCAGTTCCGCCTGGACCGCCGTGATGGCCGACGCGATAATCGCGAGCGCGTCGTCGGTGGTACGCCGTGTCACATTGAGCGGCGGGAGTATCCGCACCACGCTGTCTTCCCGGCCGCCGATCTCGAGGATCAGGCCGCGCCGGAGCGCGGCGCGTTGCACGCGTGCGGCGACGTCGTGTGCGGTCACCGGCGCGGCCGGATAAACCGACGCGGCC
>PLRW01000100.1 GCA_003164955.1 Actinomycetota bacterium | reverse complement strand
CGCACTGGTCCTGCGGTGCGCACTGAACCTGCGGCGCGAGGACATCCAGCCCGGCCGCGGCTGGACCGATGAGCAATGGGACGCCGCGCAGGCCCGGCTGGCCGACCGGGGCTGGATCGGCCCGGAGGGCGACCTGACGCCCGCAGGCCGGGACGCGCACGCCGCTGTCGAGGCGGCCACGGACCGGGCCGCGTCCCGGCCGTGGGCCCGCCTCGGCCCGGCCGGAACCAAGGAACTCGCGGGCGTCCTCACGCCCATCGCGCAGGCCTGCGCCGCCGCGATTCCCTACCCTTCCCCCATCGGGGTGCCCGTCCCTGGCAGCGTCGGCTGACTCGCGCGAAGAGGTCCGCGGCTAGGCGGCGGGCCGGGAGTGGTCCCAGTCGGACAGCAGGGTCCGCAGGGCGGCGATAAGCGCGATGGGCTGGTCGAGCATGACGTGGTGACCAGCGGCGGGGATCTCGATGAGCGGGGCGACGCGGCCGAGCCGGTCGTACATGACCTCGCTCATCTGCCGGGACATGATGCCGTGCTCGGCCCGGAACAGCGCCACGCGGCAGTCCAGCCGGGTGAGCAGGGCGACGCCCAGCTGTTGCCGGCCGAAGACCCGCGGGTCGAACTTCCAGGTCCACCCGCCCTCGGCGGCGCGCACCGACGTCTCGGCCACGTGACTGGTGATGTAGGGCAGCGTGGGCTGGTTGGGCACCGGGCGGAACCGCGCGATGGCCGCCTCCCGGGTGGGATAGACGTGCAGCGGCCCGAAGGCGCGGTGCTCCCGGGCTGCCCGCTCCTCCGGGGTAAGGTCGCGCACCGGGGAATCGATGACCACCGCCCCGGTGATCTGCGCCCCGAACAGGCTGGCCAGCCGCAGCGTGACGAAACCGCCCATGCTGTGCCCGATCACGGTGGGCGTCCCGGCGATCCCGGCGTCGGTGGCCGCGGCGAGCACCTCCCGCGCCCACACGTCCAGGCTGTAGGTCTCCCGCCGCCCGCTGTCACCGTGCCCGGACAGGTCGAGGGCGACCACCCGCCGGTGCTCCGAGCCCTCGGCCAGCAGCGGGGCGATGTGATCCCACCAGCGGGAATGAGCCGCTCCTCCGTGGACCAGCACGATGCCCGGGGCACCCCGCTCACCCCAGGCGCGGTAGGCGATCGAGGTGCCTTCGGCGCTCACCAGGGCCCGTTCGGCAGCAGCGGAAAGGGCGCCGGTGAACCACGCCGGCGGTCCGGTCTCGGTGACAGAGATCATGACCAGTAGGGAACCATACGCGGGCCGGTCAGCGGGTCAGGTGAACTCGGCGGCCAGGACGGCCGGGACGGAGACGGTGCGCGAGCGCAGGTACTCGCCGAGGCCCTTGGCCTGGGCGTCGGGGCGGATGGTGGCGGCCACACCGGGGGCGAGCAGCCCTTCCACGACGAAGTTGAGGGCGCGGAGGTTCGGGAGTTCGTAGCGCTGCACGCCGAGGGCGGCGGCCTCGGTGAGCAGTTCGCGGAACCGCTCCACGGTGAGCTCGCGGCGCAGCCAGGCGTAGGCCTCGTCGCTGCGCGCCCAGAGGCCGACGTTCGCGTTGCCGCCCTTGTCGCCGGACCGCGCGCCGGCGACGCGCCCGAGGGGAATCTGGACGTAGCCGGTGACGTCTGTCGCGAGTGTGGCTGGCGGGACAGTGACGGCTGGCGGGGCAGCTGCAGCAGGGAGGGCAGCTGTAGCAGAGGTGGCGGGGACGCCGGGGGTGTGCGGGACGACCTGGGATGTGCCGTCCGGCAGGTGCACGGTTTGCGTGACGACGCGGGCCGGGATGAGCGCGGGCCAGTAGACGCCGTACGCGCTGGCCGCGGTGGGCGGCGACGTGGTGTGGAACCCGGCGTATCCGCCGAGTGCCAGTTCCTGCGTGACGTTGGAGAACGCCCGGCCGACGACGGCCTCGTCCTGGTCCTTGACCGTGATCCGCAGGTGTGCGGTGGCTTCGGTGTTGACGGGGGCGTCCGGGTGGTCGAAACGCAGCAGCCGCACGTCGACCTCGCCGAACCGGGCCGCCCCGCCGAGCAGGTCGAACAGCAGCTTTTCCGCGTGCGCGGCCTTCTCCTCGATGTCCAGGCCGGTGAGGACCATGGTGGTGGTGTTCCGGTAGCCACCGAGCATGTTCAGCGCGACCTTCAGCGTGTCCGGGGGCGGGCTGCCCCGGGTGCCGCTGATCGCCACCCGGTCCGGGCCGGCCTGCTGCAGCCGCACCGTGCCGAAGTGCGCGACCACGTCCGGGTTCAGGTAGGCGGGCGCACCGATCTCGTACAGCAGCTGCGCGGTGACGGTGCCGACGGAGACCAGGCCGCCGGTGCCGTCGTGCTTGGTGATGACCGAACTGCCGTCGGCGGCGATCTCGGCGATCGGGAAGCCCGGGTAGCGCCGGTCGGTGACCTCCGCCAGGAAGCTGTAGTTGCCACCGGTCGCCTGCGGGCCGCACTCGATGACGTGCCCCGCCACGACGGCGCCGGCCAGCGCGTCCCAGTCGTCACGGGCCCAGCCGTGCCACCATGCGGCCGGCCCGACGGCCAGGCTCGCGTCCGTGACGCGGGGGCAGACCACCACGTCCGCGCCGGCCTCCAGCGCGGCCGCGATCCCCCACCCGCCCAGGTAGGCGTTCGCGGTGACCACCGGCCGGTCCGCCCCGGCCAGCGGCACGCCGGTGTCGGCGTGGGTGAACGCGTGCCCCTCGGCCTGGAGAGCGCCGATCCGCGGCGCGAGGTCGTCCCCGGTCAGGTACGCGATCCGGGCGGTCAGGCCGAGCTTGGCGGCGAGTTCCCCGAGCCGGGCGGCCAGGCCCGCGGGGTTGAGGCCGCCCGCGTTGGCCACGATCGGGATGCCCCGGTCCAGGCAGGGGCCCAGCACGTCCTCCATCTGGCGCAGGAAGGTGGACGCGTAGCCCAGGGCCGAGTCCTTGCGGCGGCTCTTCCACAAGATGAGCATGGTCAGCTCGGCGAGGTAGTCGCCGGTGAGCACGTCGATCGGCCCCGCCAGCATCTCGCGCGCGGCCGCGATCCGGTCGCCGTAGAACCCGGAGCAGTTCGCGATACGGACGGGCCGCCTGGGCACGGTCACTTCTCCTCCGCTGTGTCTGTCAGCACCGCGTCTGTCAGCACCGCGTCATCGGCCGTATCTTCCACGGTGGCGATGATCTGGCCGGTGGCGACCTGCTCCCCCGCCGCCACCCGCAGCGCGGTGAGCGTGCCGTCCACGGGCGCGGTGACGGTGTGCTCCATCTTCATCGCCTCCAGGACGACGAGCGGCTGCCCGGCGATGACCTGGTCCCCCTCGGCGGCCAGGACACGGACGACCATCCCGGGCGTCGGGGCGACCAGCGACCCGGCGTGCCCGGCCGCGCCCGGCCGCGAGAACCGCGGCACCTCGGCGAACGCCGTGGATGCGCCGCCCCCGTCCACGTACACCTCGGCGCCATCCGCCCCATCCGCGGTTTCCACCCGGTGCACGGCGTACCGGCGGCGGACGCCGTCAATGTCCAGGTCGGCGCCGTCCGGGGTGATGGCGTAGGCCGTGATCCGGCCGCCCAGCGGCTCGCCGTCCACGATGGCGTGCACGGTCCTGGGGCTGAAGCGGCCACCGTGATGACTGAGGCTAGTGGGGTCGCCGTAATGAATACGGCTGGAGAGGCTGCCAGGGTCAATGAGTTTGACAAGGCTGCCGGGGTCGGTGGATCCGAGGGGACTGCCGGGGCTGCCAGGGTCGGCGGGCCTGAGGGGACTGCCAGGGCTGCCGGGGTCGGCGGAATCGGCGGAATCGGCGG
>PLRW01000356.1 GCA_003164955.1 Actinomycetota bacterium | reverse complement strand
CGCCCTTCTCCGGGAAGAACGCCTCGGGGTCTGTTTCGGCGCACAGAGCCTTGGCCTGCCAGTCCCCGGGTTCGGGGTCGCAGTCGGACGCCTCGGCGAGCTGCGCCGTGGACGGGTTCACGACCAGCCCGAGGACCGGCCCGGCCGCGCCGGGGCTGTAGGTCAAAGTGCTGCGGGTTTTCATGCCGTCACTTCCACGTCAAGATCGGCGGCGTGCACCTCGTGCCCGAGGGTGAGGACGCTCACGAGGTCACCCCGCAGCGCGCCGCCGCCACAGCCTCCTGCAAGGCGGCGTGAGCGGCTTCCCAGCGGGCCCACGCCGCCGCAGCGTCACCGTCCTGCCGCAGATGGCCCGGCAGGAGAGCGAGCGCCCGGCGTTCGGCGTCGGCGTCGTTCTCGGCCAGAAGGAGACCCCGGAGCAGGGCGCTCATGAGGTCACCGCCGCCGCGCGCCGGATCGCACCGATGAGCAGGTGCAGTCCCTTCGCCTCGTCGCTGTCCGGGGCGAACCCGAACGCGGTCAGCGCGGCGGACCCGAGCAGGTCCTCAACCCGGTGGGCCTCGTCCGTCTCGGCGATGAGCGCCGCCGTGGACAGGTCATTGAGGGCCTCGAACAGGGCCATCAGTGTCAGGTCGGCCTGCGGGTCGTCGTCCTCGTGGCCGGGCTGGCCGGGAAAGGACAGGCCGGCGCTCACCGCGCTGCCGCCAGTTCCCGCATGGCCGCCGCGACCGGGGCCGAGGGGGACAGGCCGAGCTGAGCCGAGAAGTACAGCTCGGATGCCCTCACGTCCTCCGGGGTGCAGCGCCGCTCGAAGTGGGCGGCGAGCGCGGCATAGGCCTCGCTGCGGGTCTGGGGACGGCGGTTCGGGTGCCGGACCGGCAGGTTGCGGCGGATTGGCGTTACGATGGCCATCAGGTTGGCTCCGTTCAGGGGTGGATGGGGAGACCTTCACGGCGGGTCCGCGGTGCAACGCGGGCCCGCTTTCGTTTGTCATGGGGCAAGTCATCAGGCCCGTTCGGCCGCCTGAGCAGGAGTGGCCCTGGGCGACGAAGTAGACCGTCCCGCAGCGCCCGCAGACGGCAGTCATGTTCATCAGGCCGCCGTCCCCTTGCGTGCGCTACCGCGCTCTCCCGAAGGCTCGGCGGTTCCGTCCGCGAGGGTGATCAGCACATCCACGAAGCGCTCGAATGCGGCGATCTTGCGTGCCTGCAAAGCCCGGTTCCGCTGTGAGCGGTCCCGCTTGCAGTCCTTGCACTCGGCGCTGGTCGCGTAGAACGCACCGACGGGCAGCGCGCGATGGCACTTTGGGCACCGCCGTGACTGCTCGGGCTCCGCCACGCCAACCTCCGATGCCGGGGAACGTTCTGTCATCACTCCGCATCATGGCTCATCACTCCGCATCAGTCAAGGCGTGACGCGCGGGGAATCGGCTACGCCTGGCAGGATTACGGCTGAGGGAACGTTCTTGACCCGCTCACAGGGCTGAGGGAAGCTTGCAAGTATGCGGATCAATGCGAATACTCACACTCAAGGAGATGCGCCAATGGGTCAGCGCCTGTACAAGATCGCCGGTTCGGACGACAGCGATGGGATCAACTCGTGCCCGACCGTGCTCGGCATCATTGACGACGGCGACAACCTCGTCTTGCAGGGCTACAAGCTTGACGGCAACACCCGGCGGTCACTCAACATCCCTGATGGGGAAGACGCGATCGTGATGCCGAAGTACGTCTTCCTGCGGGGCGCGCGAAAGGTGACGGAGGACGGATGACACCCGCAGACCTCTACCAGGGCTGCAGCGTCTCGGCGTACCGGCTGGAGACGCTGCAGCACTATGACGTGACCGGCGACGAGCGATACCGCGCGTTTCATGCGGGCCAGCCGCTTCCGTCGCCCGGCCCCGGCAAGGTAGAGGATCTGCGGCTCATCAAGCGGCTCACCGGAGCTGGGCGGAAGGTCGGCCGGATCCACGTCATCGACCAGCCGCTCACGGACTACCTGCGGTACGAACTCGCTGTGTACGCGGAGAACGCCGCGGCGGGCGAAGACGTCCGCATCACCGAACGCACCGCAGACCCGGATCTGCTCGGATTGCGCCGCGACTTCGCCGTGTTCGACGCCGAGACTAAGTGCGGCACGGCCATCGTGTTCGACTACAGCGCGGCCGGGCGCGTGCTCAGCTACCGGGCCAACGACCATCAGGGCGTCGTTCAGCGCTTCCGCGAACTGTACGACCTCGCGCTCACGCACTCCGTTCCGCTGGCTGAGTTCATAACGGCCGGGCTTGCCACCTGATGGGCGCTTTCGGCAGCGAGGGGCCGCGTAAGCGCCTCAGGGATGAACTGAAGCGCGTGCGCGTCAAGTCCGGCCTGTCGATGCGCAGCTTTGCCGAGCGGAGCGGGATCGCGCAGAGCACCATCTCCCGCATCGAGAGCGGCGAGCAGAAGACCATCAAATCCGATCAGATCGTCAGGTGGGCGCGGGCGGCCGAAGCGTCTGACGAGAAGCTTGCTGAGCTTGTCGCGCTGGGCGAAAAGATCGCGCTCGGGCCGTCATCATGGGATGAGGCCAGCGAGACCGGTTCAACCGACTTCGCGATCGAGACGGCCGAGATGGAAGCCAGGACCGGCATCCTGAGTAACTACCAGCCTGCCGCGATGCCCGGACTGATGCAGACCCCGGCGTACGCTGTGCGGCTGCTCTCGTCCGGGCCCGGCGGGGAGCCGCCTGACCTCGCACAGAGGGTGATGAGCCGGATTGAGCGGCAGCGGGTCCTCTCCGACGAGAGCAAGCGCTTCCGGTTCGTCATCCCTGAGGCAGTGCTCCGCTGGCCCTACGGTCCTCCGGATGACCCTGCGGTGATCGATGAGCATCGGGAACAGCTCGCTGTCATCGAGCGGGCCACAAGGCGTCCCAACATGCAAGTCGGAATCCTGCCGATGCGCCCGGTCGCCGTCTGGCGGCTCGGCGGGTTCGTCATCTTCGATGAGGTCGCGGGCGGCGAGCCTCAGGTCCATCTTGAGTGGCTGACCCGGCCGTACAACGTGACCGCGCCCGATCAGGTGGAAATGTGCCGGGTGGCGTTCGCGAACCTGCTCAGCGCCTCAGTGGAGGGCGACCAAGCGCGGCGACTAATCACGTCGGCTGCTGAGGGTCTGGCCTGAGCGGAACCGTGGTCATCGCGGCCTTCGCCCCACACCCCACGGTGATTCCCACTTTCGTGCCGCATCCCACCAGAGGCCCCGCTCCCGGCCCCGGCGCGTCAGCTCAGGTTCGGGCTGCGCGTCCCAGTCCGCCGCCTCAATCCGGTCCACGAACCTTTCCAGATCCTTCTCCCGGACAAGCCGCACGCTCCCGTCGGGGAGAACCTGGGACGCTTCCCAGAACGCCGCCGGCCCGGGTTTGCGGATGATGGCCACGCCCGGATGCGCTTGAGCGAAAGCGGCTTTGCGGGCGGCGGCTGCGAGCATGCGGTCCGGTGCGTCGCTGCTGGCCATCCAGCCCCCCGCTGCTAGGTGTCGCTAGAGAGACGCCGGGAGCAGGGGACGCGTTGACATTGAACGAGGAAGACGAACCCGGCGGCGAGAACCGCGAGCCTGCTTGACAGCCCCGCGCGATTGCCTCACGTTTGGATGTACGCCCTCCTTCCGGAGGCCCGGCCGCTTACCCCGTAGCGGCCGGCAGCACGAACAGCCTCGCCAGGCCCCCGCTGGCGGGGCTGGCTGCTTCTCGGGGTTCAGCCGGTGCCGGTGATGAGCCGCAGCGGCGGCCGGGCGGTGCCGTTCCGGCGGGGCTGCGGGATGCCGGGGCCGCTGACTGAGAGTGCCTCCCCGGTCATGATCTCCGCAGCGGCCGCCAGGAGGCGCTCCCGCTCCTGGAGGGCATTTAGGTCCGCGCGCTGGCGTTTCAGTTCGCCAAGAACATCCCGCGCGAGGACGGAGAATCCCCCGATCATGGTGCGGATACCCCGCAGTTCCGCCGCCGCGGCTGCCCGGTCCGCCCTGGCCTGCGCGAACTCCGCATCCACCAGGGCTGCCCGCTCTGCCGGGTAAGCCATGTTCCCTGGTTCCTCTGGGTCTGCACGTTCGTGTGCCACGAGCCCCCCCAAACCCCAAAACCTGGCGGGTGGTACCGCCAGGTGGTCACTTCGTCTCAAAGATAGACGTTTCGTTTCTATGTCTGGACTACACCAGACCGAAACTTCCCCGCAAGTGTGCGTTCATCCACTGCGGCGGCTGCGCCACTCCTCCTGCATGTTCTGCAGCCGGGCCGTNNCCGGCCGCAGCCGGGTTCCGGGCAAGTGCGTCCTGCACGTGCTCCAGCATCGAGGGCGCGATGCTGCGCAGGGCCACGTCACTCATTTGAGCGGCGACGCCGGCGGGCAAGCGGACCTGATCATCTGGTGGCCGCGGGGCTTCCGGCTCGGGCGCGGCGGGTGGCTGCGGGGGCGCGTCGCTGTCCAGGCCGGGAGGGGTCTTGCCCCGCAGGATGGCGTGGATGTAACCGGCTGGCCATTGCAGGCCATCCTCAATGCCACGCTGCGTGAGCGGGCGGATTTCACGGTCGCCGTTCCGCGCCGAATGCAGGGCGCGCAGGGACACGCCGCCGGCCCTGGCCACGTCCTCCCAGTACAGGCGCAACTCCACGCGCCGCTCCTCCATCCTCCTGGCGAGGTCGCGGCGGTAATCGTTCTCATCCGACATCGAAGGACATCCTTCTCACTGGGCGCATCCGTCCATCACGGAGCGTACCGGAATCCGCATGCCGGTGCCAGCGTAAACGGACATCCGGTTGAATTACCGGCATTCGCCGGCCAGCGCCCGCGACACGCCGGCCCGCGCTTGCCGACGCATGCCGAAGCATGTACGGTGTGGGCATGGGACGAAGCACTGGCCCCCCGATCAACGGAAAGCGCGTCTGGAGAGAACGTCTCCGGCTGCGCCTCACTCAGGCTCAGCTCGGCCAGAGGTGCGCGGAACTGGGCTACGAGATGGACCAGACCCACATCTCGCGCATCGAGAACGGCACCATCAGGCACCCATCCCGGCGGGCCCTGCAGCCCCTGGCCGGTGCGCTCGGCCTTCAGGTCAGCGACCTGCAGACCGGGGACGCCGACGACGAGCCGGAGCGCGCGGTCGCCTGACCGGGAAATTCCAAGGGCCCCTCGGGGAGCAGCCGAGAGGCCCTTAGCGGAAAACGCAACACCGAGCATACAAGGGGAAACGCAAAATGACTGATCTAGACCTCGCCGCCACCGGCGACGAGCAGGACCGGCTCATAGCCGCGTCCGTAACGCTAACGAACTTCCTCATGGCCCGCAGGGGGATGCCTCCCCTCCTCGGCGGCGTCATGCGACTCAGCTTCCCGATGCCGGACGGCACCCCCCGCCCCGGCCGCCTCCGCGAGGTCGCCGACTGGCTGGATGAGGATGTCGTCAATAGCACCGGTACCTTCCAGGCGTACAAGAAGATCGACGGCCTCATCGCCGTCGGCGCGCACTTCACCCCCGCATCAATCCAGGCGGACCGGTTCCGGCGCATCCTGCACGGTGAGCGGGGCGCGGCATGAGCGTCCTGACCCGCGGCAACCTCATCGGCCTCGCCGTGGTTGCCGCCATCATCCTCATCCTCGGCTACGTCTACTTCACCCGCCGCGAGCCGCAGCACACCATCCAGGCGAAGGTGAGCCACCGGGCAGCGCGCACGTGGACGCTCGGCGGGGCCGTCGCGGCGGCCATCCACCGCGCGGACAGCCTGGCTCCCGCGCCTGCCGATGACCCGGCCACCGAAGACGACGACTGCCGC
>PLRW01000124.1 GCA_003164955.1 Actinomycetota bacterium | reverse complement strand
AAGGCGGCAAGGTGCGGGAAGGCGGTGACGCGAGGGTGGTGGCAGCCGACCTGATCGCAAGGGCGCGGGGCGGGGACGGTGACGCGTTCCGGGAGCTGACCGAGCCGTACCGCCGCGAGCTCCAGGTGCACTGCTACCGGATGCTCGGATCGTTCCAGGATGCCGAGGACGCCCTCCAGAACACGCTGCTGACCGCCTGGCAAGGCCTCGGCGGGTTCGAGGGGCGAGCCTCGCTGCGCACCTGGCTGTACCGGATCGCCACCAACCGGTGCCTCGACGCGCGCCGAGCGGCCAGCCGGCGCCCGGCCAAGGAGTGGGACGTGCCGGGGGTTGAACCGCCCGAGCCGACCCGGCTCGGCGAGGTCGTCTGGCTGCAGCCGTTTCCCGACGCCCTCCTGGAGGGTGTCGCCGACGTGCCGCCCGGGCCGGAGGCCCGCTACGAGCAGACCGAAGCCATCTCGCTGGCCTTCGTGACCGCCCTGCAGATCCTGCCGCCTCGCCAGGTCGCCGTCCTGATCTTGCGTGACGTCCTCGGATTCCACGCGAGCGAGGTGGCCGGCATGCTGGACTCGACCGTCGAATCGGTCAACAGCGCCCTCAAACGGGCGCGCGCCGGCCTGCAGCGCCAGCGGCCGCCAGCCGCCGGCCGGGAATCGCCTCCCGCCAGCGGCTCACCCGCCGAGGATGCGCTCGTGGCGAAGTTCGTCCGCGCGTGGGAGTCCGCCGACCTCGGTGCGCTGGTGGCCCTGCTGGCCGACGACGTGTTCATGTCGATGCCGCCGCTGCCCTTCGAATACGAAGGCCGGGACCTCGTGGCCCGCTTCTGCGCCGGCCTGTTCGGCGCGGGCCGCAGGTTCGACCTCGTGCCGGCGCGAGCCAACGGCCAGCCGGCGTTCGGGGCCTACCTGCGCGCGCCTGGCGGCATCCGCCACGGGACCGGCCTGTACGTCCTCACCCTTACCGGCGACCGGATCTGCGCCATGACCCGCTTCGAGGCCAGCGTTCTCCCATGGTTCGGGCTACCGCGATCGCTCCCGAGCCGATAGCCAGCTTCCGGGACGTGGGCCGGGACGTGGGCCGGTGCATCTTAGAGCAAGCTGAGCTGCATGGGCTCCTGCCGCACGGTGACCAGAGCCTGCCCCGACCGGGTCTCCGGCCGGATCGGGCCCGTGCCCCGGCCGGGGCCGGGGCCGGCCGGGGCGCCGGCCGAACGGGCCGCCGC
Organism: Actinomycetota bacterium; assembly: GCA_003164955.1. Taxonomy (GTDB): domain Bacteria; phylum Actinomycetota; class Actinomycetes; order Streptosporangiales; family Streptosporangiaceae; genus Bog-532. The sequence goes on along the minus strand of PLRW01000124.1, from coordinate 12,218 downwards.
GGGCGTCGTGGCCCCGACGCCATAGCGCCGGGCGAGTCCGCGCACCCGTCCGGTGATCTCCGCCTGGTAGTCCTTCGGCGCGTAGGCTCCCCGCCGGTACATAGCGCGGTAACGGGGGAGCAGGCCGGGATGGTTCTCGCTCAGCCAGCGCAGATACCAGTCCCGCGTCCCGGGCCGCAGGTGCAGGACGATCGGGGTGACGTGCCCAGCGCCGGCCTCGGCGATCCGGCGTACGGCGGCCTCCAGCTGGGCGGGGGAGTCGGACAGGAACGGCACCACGGGGCCCATCAGCACGCCGCAGCGCAGCCCGGCACCGGTCAGCGTGGCGCAGACGTCCAGCCGCCGCTCCGGGCTCGGCGTGCCGGGCTCCAGAGATCGCCAAAGCGCTTTATCGACAAAGCCGACGGAGACGTTCAGGCCCACGTCGGTGACCTCGGCCGCCTGGGTGAGCAGGTCCAGGTCACGGAGGATCAGGGTGCCCTTGGTCAGGATCGAGAAGGGGTTCGCGTGATCGCGCAGCGCGGTGATGATGCCGCGCATCAACTGGTAGCGGCCCTCGGCGCGCTGGTAGCAGTCGACGTTGGTGCCCATCGCGATGTGCTCGCCCGCCCAGCGCGATGACGTGAGCGTCTTGCGCAGCAACTCGGGGGCGTTGACCTTGACGACCACCTTGGAGTTGAAGTCCTGGCCGGCGTCCAGGTCGAGATAGGTATGCGAGTTGCGCGCGAAACAGTTGTGGCTGACCACCCCGTTGGCGATGAAGTCGCCCGTCCCGGTGGTGATGTCGTACATGGGCACCTCGATGCCCAGGGCCTTGATCTCGGTCACCTGCAGCTCGGCGTCGCTCTTGAGCGCGACACCGTCGATCGAGCGCTTCCTGGTGATGGCCGTATCGACGGTGTGGAAGAACCGGAGCACTTCCCTGAGCCCGCCGCGCAGCCGAAGATAGACGAGGCCGTTCGGCCTCCCGGTGCGTTCGGCCTCATAGGCAAAGCCGAGCGACGCCAGTGCCGCGGCCGTGCGGCTGATGATCTCGGGATCGGTATTGGCGATCCGGATGACCCCTTGGCTGTAGCCGCCTTCGGCGTCGAAGATCCCGGCCAGGAAGCCCTTCCGCCACTCCGGCGTAGGCGCCTCGGGCCAGGCGATCAGGTGCCGGATCGCTTCTACCGAGCCAGCCGAGGACACGTATATCGCCCTCATGGCCTTCCGCTGCCCGTGAGCTTCGGCAAAGGTGCGCTCCGTCGTCACGATGCCGAAGGTGCCCAGGCAGTAGCGGGTCCTGGTCAGTCCCTCCGTGTCCACCAGCGCGAGGCGGAATTGGTTACCTTTTCCTCGTGTGTAGTGGTGGCTGGGCAGGTGACCATCGCCGCGAACCATGCCGCAGAGGTAGCCACGCCGGTAGTCGACGGTGTTCTTGGGCGGCTCCGCGAACCCGCCCATCCCCATCAGCTTGTTGTTGACGGTCAAAAACGGCCGCTGCAGCGGGCCCTGCTCCGCGCCGGTCACGTGCTTCCAGCCCCGCTCGGTGAGGAAGCGGTGGTCGCCGCTGGCGATCAGCTGGGTGCCGTCCTGCAGCGTGATCCGGTAGGCGGGCTTGATCGTGGACCAGTGCGCGAGGACCGTCGTGATCGCGTACCGCCGGTAGAAACCGCGGCGGACGGTGCCGTAGATCGCGTCGCCGGCGCGGATGTCCGCCAGGGGTTTGGTGCGGCCGTCTGCCATCAGAATGGGCGTTTCGCCTGGTTGGCAGTACGCACACGCATGCTGGCAGCCTCGGTAGGGGTTGATCGTCCAGCCGAAGGCCATCCGGGAGGTCGCCGGGACCCGGTTGACGATGGACTTGGCCTGGATCTCGTAGAAGGTCATGCCGCGGAACCCCGGCGTGTCGAACGTGCGCGTGATCGCGCCCCGCTCGAACAGGGCGCCCCCCGGCGGCCCGCAGCCCGGTGCGGGCCTGCCCCCACTGGTGCTCCCGCCCGCCGTGTCCTCCTCCGCCGCGCTTCCCGCGGCCGCGCCGCCCTCCTGGGGGCCGTTCTCCGCGAGGCCGTCCAGCCGCAGGTGATCCCATCGCATACCGGCGAGCCTAGAACTCTTATTCGAGGAAGGCAAACATATGTTCGCATGGTGTCCGCCCCAGTCCAGCCGGGACCGGTGCACAGCGGACTTACCGCAGACCCGGACGCCGAACTCAGGCACCTGTTCGACCGGCTGGTCCAGCCCTGAACGGGCCCCGCCCGGCCAGTCCGCCAACCAGTCCGTAAAACGGGTGACTACAAAGCCGGAACAATTGGATAAAGATCTTGCACATGGGGGATAGTAAGAAACGTATCCACCGGCGTGCGACGCGGAGGTGGCGCTATGGCGCTGTCTATGGACGAGCAGCGCATGCTCGCTGAGATTGAACGGCGGCTTGCCGCGGAGGATCCGGTGCTGGCCGCCCGCTTGTCGGCTTTCCGCCGGCCGAGCCGGGTCAACGTCTTCCGTTCTGGGCGTGCGCGCGTTGTCGGTTCCCTGCTCACTGTCACCGTGGTCGCGATGGTCTCTCTCATGGTCTACGCGATCTTGCCCTTTCGTTCCGGTTCACGGACATCTGGCCATGCGGTGACGACCGTCTCCACTACCGGCACCGGACAGCCGAAGATCGGCGCCGGCCCCGGCACGAAGCCGGCCAAGAACACCACGAGCAAGTCCACGGCCCGGTCCGCGAGCACCGCCGCGAGCACCGCTGCTTCGGCGCCGGCCAAGAGCCCGGCCGCCTCAGGCAGTACCGCCGCCCGGGCCGCCTCCGGCAGCACCGCCTCCGGCAGCACGGCGAAGCAGAATTCCTCGTCCCGTTCGCCGGGGACGGCCGTGCACCAGGCGGACGGCTCACCCGGGACCACCAGTCAGCGCGCCTCGATGAGCGCCGGCCAGAGCCCCTGATCGGGGCCGACGGCCAGAGCCCCTGACCGGGCGGGACTAGTACTCGCGCCAGAGCTGGATCAGGTACCGCTCGAGTCCTTCCAGCTGCTTCTTGGCCTGCTGGAACTCATCAGCGAGCGGGTTGCGGTGGGCATCGTAGAGTTCCGCGTAGCGGCGCGCCGCTTCCTCACGGTTGCTCGCGTAGACGCGGACCGCGTAGTTGCCCACGCCGCTGGCCAGGCGCAGCCCGTGAATGGCCTTGCCCGCGGACCCTTCGTCGATGCTGAGGTACCCGCGCAGGTAGAGGCGGCATTTCGCCTCCTCCTGCCAGGTGTCGCCGAACGGCGGCGGTGCTCCGTCCCATTCCTCGATGACGAGGCGGACGTCGAGCTGCTCCTGCAGGCTGCCGACCCAGAGTTGCTCGCGGTTGACGCTGATCAGCGATCCGACCGGGGGAAGAGGGGCGCCAGGGGCGTTCGGGTCGACGGCCGCGTCATGGAGGCGGAACATACGCCGGTCCGGGAACACCGGCATGACCAGCTGAAGTAGCCTCCGGCTCATCGTTACCCCCACGGCACCTAAGGCCCGTGGTCCGCTGCTCCGCAGCGGCGGAGCCCTCGGGCGCCTGTTTAGGTGGCACAAATGTAGACCCTTGATGCGCCTCATCGCAGCCAAACGTGATGCTGGGCTCGATGAGCAGATTGGCAACCAGAGGTGACACGCCTCCGGCTTGTTCCCGGCGGGCGGCTCTGTTCCCGGCAGGCTGCACCGCACACTTGGGGCGGGCGGACGTGACCGATTCGTGACGAATCTCTCCTCGCTGGCCGTCCCTGGCCAGGCCTGTTGGCCCGGTTAGTTGTAGAATCGCAATCGTTGTATTAACACAAATTTCCCGGGGCCGGGCCCGCGTCCCCGGGCGCGCAACCGAGGTGAACCGCCCTGCCCGAGCTCAGCCCCCGGCGCCGGATGCTCGTTCTGGCCATCTGCTGCATGAGCCTGTTCATCGTCGGCCTCGATAGCACGATCGTGAACGTCGCGCTGCCGTCGATCGGGCGTGAGCTGCACTCGTCGGTGTCCGGCCTGCAGTGGATCATCGACGCGTACACGCTGGTGCTGGCCAGCCTGCTGATGTTCTCCGGGGCGACCGCGGACCGCATCGGGCGCCGCAGGACCTTCCAGGCCGGCCTGAGCGTCTTCACCGTGGGCTCGCTGCTGTGCAGCCTGGCACCCGGCCTGGGCTGGCTGATCGTCTTCCGGATGGTCCAGGCCATGGGCGGGTCCATGCTCAACCCGGTCGCGATGTCGATCATCACCAACACGTTCACCGACCGCCGCGAGCGGGCCCGGGCCATCGGTGTCTGGGGCGGCGTGTTCGGCCTCAGCATGGCGCTCGGGCCAGTGGTGGGCGGTGTGCTGGTGGACTCGGCCGGCTGGCGCAGCATCTTCTGGGTCAACATCCCGGTGGGCATGGCGGCGATCGTCCTCGCGGCGCTGTTCGTGCCGGAGTCGAAGGCGGAGCGGGCCCGCCGCCCGGACCCGGTCGGCCAGGTGCTGCTGATCGTCCTGCTCGCCTCGCTGACCTACGCCATCATCGAGGGTCCCGCGGCGGGATGGGGCTCGGCCATTATCATCAGCCTCTTCGCGGTCACGGCCGCCGCGCTGGCGGTCTTTGTGCGGTACGAGTCGCGCCGCGAGGACCCGCTGCTCGACCCCCGGTTCTTCCGCAGCGCGCCGTTCTCCGGCGCGACGATCATCGCGGTGGCCATCACCGCCGCGCTGGGCGGGTTCCTCTTCCTGAACACGCTGTACCTGCAGGACGTCCGGGGATTCCGGGCGCTGACCGCCGGCCTGTACCTGCTGCCGCTGGCGCTGGCGATGGCCGCGGCCTCGCCGTTGGCCGGCCGGATCGTGGCCAGCCGTGGGGCGCGGATACCGATGGTGGTGTCCGGCATCGCGCTGATCGTGAGCGGGATGCTGCTGACCATGCTCACCGAGACGTCCGGCACCGGCTTCCTGTTCCCCAGCTACGTGATCTTCGGTCTCGGTCTCGGCCTGGTCAACGCGCCGATCACGAACTCCGCGGTGTCCGGCATGCCGCGGCAGCAGGCCGGGGTCGCGGCGGGTGTCGCCTCCGCGAGCCGCCAGGTCGGCCAGTCACTGGGCGTCGCGGTGATGGGCTCGATCCTGAGCGGGGGCCTGCGGGGCGGCCTGCAGGGCGGCCTGCGCGCCGGATTCGTGGCCGCCAGCCGTCCCGGATGGTGGATCGTGGCCGCCTGCGGGGCCGTAACGCTTATCCTCGCGCTTGTCACGACCGGCTCCTGGGCGCAGCGGACGGCGGCCCGAACCGCCGAACTGCTCTCGCCCGACGACGAAAGGGCACCGGTGAGCGTGCCATGACCATTCCCCCCTCCCTCCCCGCGGCCCCCGCCGCCCCCGGAGGCTTGGCCGCCCCCGGAGGCTTGGCCGCCCCCGGGAGCCGCCTGGCCTCCCCGGCTGGTGGCGCCGCCGCCGAACTGGCGGCGCAGGCCTGGCAGGGCATGCGGGCCCTGGTGCTCGACCGCTACGACCGCCGCAAGAAGGTGTGCGACGCGCTCGGCATGAGTTTCATCCGCGCCAAGGCGCTGCGCCGCGTCGTGGACGGCCCGATGACGATGCGCGAGCTGGCCGCGGCACTGGGCACCGACCCGCCGTACACCACCGTGGTGGTGGACGATCTGGAACGCAGGGGACTGGTGACGCGGACCGTCCGGGCGGGTGACCGGCGGTCGAAGATCGTCACGATCACCCCGGATGGCGCCGGGCAGGCCCAGTTGGCCGAGCGGATCCTGAACGACCCGCCACGCCCGGTCCGTGAGCTTCCCCCGGCCGACCTCGAAGTGCTCGCCCGCATCCTCGGCGCCCTCCTCGGCACGGGGGTCTAATCGGCACGGGGTCTGATCGGCACCGGGCCTGATCGCATTAGGATTGCAGGCCCGCGATCCGGGCCAGAGCGGCCCGGTCGATGATCGTGATCCGGTGCGTGGACGTATCGACTACCCCGTCCTGCCGCCACTTGCGCAGGGCCCGGGTCACGGTGGCCCGCGACGCGCACACCAGGCTCGCGAGCTCCACCTGGGACAGCGGCAGCTCAATCGCCGTCTGGCCGCCGTTGCTCCGGCCGTATCCGTCGGCGAGCGCGAGCATCAGCCGGGCCAGCCGCTGGGCCCCGCTGGTGACGGACTGGACGCGCAGGCTCTCGGCGGCGTCGTTCCAGCGCTGCGTGAGCGCGTGCCGGTACACGCGCGCCGCGACGGGGTTCTCGTCCAGGAACGCCGCGAACCGCCGGTGCGAGACGACGATCGACCGCACCGGCTCGATGACTTCAATGGTGGCCGTCCGGTAGCCGGTCACCTCGCCCGCCACTTCCCCCACCACGTCCCCGCGGCCGCGCAGGGCCAGCACGGCCTGCTGCCCGGCGCCAGTGACCGAGATGACCTTAACCAGCCCGCTGACCAGAACGAAAAGGTGGGTGGCCGGGTCACCCTGCACGCACATGGTGGCGGCCGGGGGGAAGTTACGAATATGCCCGGCCAGCCGGAGCAGTTCCCTCTCCGGCTCGGGGAGCCGTCCCCAAAATCCTCCGGCCGGCCCGCATCCCATCGCCGGCCCGCATCCCCTGGCCGGTTCGCTTGCTGTCACCATGTGCCCGTCATCGCTAGCCCATCAGTCTCGCCGCAGCCGGGCCGCGGGGCGAGTTCCTGTCTTCCACGATGGACTACCGAACCGCGGTTAACAATCGCCTATGTTCACATCGCTAACCAAGTTCCGGTCGCCGTGAGAGGTGGCAGCGCCCGTCCAGGGAGTGAACAATCACCGGGTGAACAGGAGCGCGGCCGAGCAGGCCAGGAAGGCGGCGCCGGTGAGCAGTGTCCAGTTCATCGCGTGCTGAATGCGCTGGTAACGGAACCGGCTCTGGCTGACCATGAGGTGCGCGTGGGCCCAGGTCCACTGCCCGGCCGTCGCGGGCGGGGCGCTGGCCCACGGCGCGCGCGGATCCTGCGGCGCACCCGTGCGCGCCCGCACCTGAGCTAGCGTGCGCCCCAGTGGCACGCCGCTCAGCATGAACAGGGCGGCCGCGCGCAGCCAGCACAAGGCCGCGATCGTGAACAGGCCGGCGCACGCCCAGGTCGCGGCGACGGGCCGGGACACCGCGGAAAAGGCCATGACCTCCACCGCCAGGCCTACCGTCATGGCCGCCAGCGCCGATATCCCGGCCATCAGGCCGGGCCTGCTGTCCCGGAGCAGCGCCGCCATCTCGCCCAGGAGCCCCTGAGCGGCCGGCCCGTCGTCCCATTCCGCCGCAGTTTCCCCTGGTTCCTCTGGTTCCTCCGGCGTCCAGGATTGGCCACCAGGCCGTGGGCCCGATGATCTCCCGTCGAGAAGCATCGTCATGATGACCGCCTCCATCGTCAGTACCGATATGTTCCAGGTAACGGGATGCGCGGGCTGTGCGCTGCCGCATTCGAGACGGGCCGGCCGTCTCATCTGACGCAGGCTGTACTGCCAGGGGCAGGCTGTACTGTCACTCGGCCGGAGATTCCCGTTGTGGCGCGCGCCATCTGCGCCGGTTCGAAGGGAACCGCACGCGGGGCGGCGCCGTCCAATCCCCAATAAGGCCAGTTAGCGAGGAACTGCCCGAGTGCCCATGGCCGGGAAACGGAGAATACAGATGCTCGTGCGGCGCAAGCGCACGTCACCCGGAAGCAGGCGGCAGCCCGGAAGCAGGCGGCAGATAGTGGGCCTGGCTTCCCGCACCGTCTCCGCCGCGGCGCTGGCCACGGCCACCGTCGCCGCGGTCGCGGCCTGCGGGAGCGGTTCCGCCGGCCATACCGCTTCGTCCAGTTCAGCGTCGCCCAGTGCGACCCAGCCCAAATCAGCAGCGAGCAGCGGGAACCTGGCCGCCAACGGCTCGGGGCTGTGCGGGGCGATCGCGCAGGTCGACAGCCTGACCGTGCAGCGGACGAGCGCCCTGCCGGGGAATCACCCCCGGTTCGCTTTCCCCGCGACGGAGAAGGTGAGCAACGCACCCGACGCGCAGTCGGTCGCGCAGAGCCTGTGCGCGCTGCAGCCCGCGTCGCACACGGTGATCGCGTGCCCGGCCGACTTCGGCATCACCTACAAGCTGACCTTCGCGGCCGGCTCCCACCGGTTCGCCCCGGTCACGCTGGACGCGGCCGGCTGCGAACTGGTGCGCGGCCTGGGTGCGACGCGGCATATCACCACATCGAACGTGGTGTGGCGGCGGCTCGGGGTGGCGATCGGCATCCCGCATCCCAGTCAGGCGGCGTTCGCCGGGACCAGCGCGAGTTCGTGACGGGCCGTCAGGCCAGGCGGGTGACCTCCACGGTTACTTTCATCGCGACGCTGGGCGCGCCGCTGTAGATTCCCTTGAGCGGGGAGACGTCGGAGTAGTCACGCCCGCGGCCGAGCACCACGTGCCGCTCGGCGACCGGCGCCAGGCTGGTCGGGTCGCACGGGACCCACTCGCCAGTCCAGTATTCGGCCCAGGCGTGGCTCTGCCCGGCCACCGCGTGCCCCGGCTCCGCCTTGGGGTCGGGGTGCAGGTACCCGGAGACGTACCGCGCCGGGAGCCCCGCGGCCCGCAGCAGCCCCACGCTGACGTGCGCCATGTCCTGGCACACGCCCGACCGGGCGTCCCACGCCTCCTGTGCGCTCGTCTGCACCCCGGTCGAGCCGGGCTGGTAGGACACCCGGCGGTTGACCAGCTTGACGATCTCGCGCGCGGCCTCGTCCGGTTCGGCGCCGACCACCCAGCCGGTGACTTCGCCGGCCACCTCGGGCGCGATCGTGGTGCGCTGGGTCTCGGCCAGGAACTCCAGGACGTAGCTGTTGGCCGCCCGGTCGCGGAGCTCGGCCCAGCCCAGCGCCGGGTTGGCCACCGGCGCGGTGTTGGTCTGCACCGTCGCGCTGGCCTGTACGAGCAGCTCGTGGTGCGGCTCCTGGATATCGAAGGAGCTGACCGTCGTGCCCCAGTAGTCGCGGTAGCTCCAGATCGGCGCGTTCGACCCGGTGCGGACCGTGGTGGCGAGCACGGTCTGCCGGGCCATGTTCGGCGGGGTCATCCGGCACTCGTTGTAGGAGGCGCGCGCCTCGCCGCTGTAACTGACCCGCGTGGTGTGCACGATCCCGATCCGCCAGCCGGTCATAACCCCTCCTGCGCCCACGCCACCGGGGCGGCACTGGAGAAGTAGCGCTTGGCGATCGCCCGGTTGGCCGCCATGCACGCGGCCTGCAGCGAGCCGACCAGCTCGGGCAGCTCGGCCTCGAGCTGCTTCGGGTCGGCGTACTCCAGCCGCGTCCGCAGCTGGCCGATCGGCCGCCGGGCCGGGTCACCCATGCCGGAGCGCACCGCGTCGTCGGGATCCAGGGCCAGCAGGCACTCCTCCGCCGTGGACAGGGCGTGCAGCACCGACCGCGGGAACAGCCGGTCGAGCATCAGGAACTCGGCCACGTCGACCGGCTCGCTGGCCCACCCGTGGGTCCGGATGAACGATTCGTGCGCCCCGCAGGCGTGCAGCACGGTGAGCCAGCCGAGCTGATGCCGGGACCCGGACATCCGGGCCAGCAGCAGGCGCGCGGTCATGTCGACCCGCTCCAGGCTCCGGCCCAGGATAAGGAACCGCCACGCGTCGTCGTGGCTCATGGTGGAGTCGGCCAGGCCGAAGAACAGCGCCGAGCGCTCGCGGACGAACCGGAAGTAGATGTGCGGGCCGAGCCGCTCGGCCGACCGCCGGTGCGAGTTCAGGCCGAGACCGGTCACGTTCAGGCATTCCCACATCTCGCTGGAGACGACGTCCCGCACGCTGCGGACGCCCGCCCGCGCGGCCAGGATCGCGCCCGCGATCGCGCTCGGGTTCTTCGGGTCGTAGGCCAGCCGGGACAGCGCCATGCCGATGTCCATCCGGCCTTCCTCGGGTGCCGGCACTCCCAGGATGGCCAGCATGGCGCGGCAGTCGGAGTCCTCGTCCACCTCCGGGTCCTCGAGCATGTGGTGCACGTACACGTCCAGGGTGCGCGCCGTGTCGTCGGCCCGCTCCACATAGCGGCCGGTCCAGTACAGCGTCTCCGCGATCCGGCTGAGCAGCCCATCGTCGGCCATCACTGGTCCTGGCTCTGGAAGGGGTCGCTCTGCCGGTCGGCGAGCATGCCGCTGGGGGCGACGGCGGCGGGAGTGAAATCGGGCGCGTCGGCCCGTTCCGCGGAATGCGCGTCGGTGGACATCACCCAGGTGTCCTTGGAGCCGCCGCCCTGGCTGGAGTTCACCACGAGCGCCCCCTTGGGCAGCGCCACCCGGGTCAGGCCGCCGGGCAGCAACCAGACATCGTTCCCGTCGTTGACGGCGAACGGCCGCAGGTCGATGTGGCGGGGCTCCAGCCGTTCCCCGATCAGCACCGGCGACGTCGACAGGCCCACCGGCCGCTGCGCGATCCAGCCACGCGGGTTGGCGGCCACCATGCCGTGCAGTTCGGTCAGCGTCTCCTCGTCGGCGTGCGGCCCGATGACGATGCCCTTGCCGCCGGCCCCGTCCACCGGCTTGAGCACGAGATGGCCCAGCTGGCTGAGGACCCAGGTGCGCACGTCCGGATTGTCCAGCCGGTAGGACTCGACGTTGGGCAGCACCGGCTCCTCGTTGAAGTAGTAGCGGATCAGGTCGGGCACGTAGGTGTAGATGAGCTTGTCATCGGCCACGCCGTTGCCGACCCCGTTGGCGATCGTCACGTGCCCGGACCGGGCGGCGTTGATGAGGCCGGGGCAGCCGATGACCGAATCGGGCCGGAACAGCACCGGGTCCAGGAAGTCGTCGTCCATCCGGCGGTAGATCACGTCGACCAGGCGCCGCCCGTGGGTGGTGCGCAGGTAGACGCGGTTGCCCGTGCAGAACAGGTCGCGTCCCTCGACCAGTTCGGCGCCCATGAGCCGGGCCAGCAGGGCGTGCTCGAAGTAGGCCGCGTTGTTGACGCCCGGCGTGAGGACGACGATCACCGGTTCGTGGGCGCCCTCCGGGGCGGCGGCGCGGAGCGCGGCGAGCAGGCGCGCCGGGTACTCGTCCACCGGGGTCACCCGCTGCTCGGCGAACAGCCCGGGGAACGTCCGCGTCATGGCCAGCCGGTTCTCGATCACGTAGCTGACCCCGGACGGGACCCGGACGTTGTCCTCCAGGACCCGCAGCGCCCCGTACTCGTCCCTGATCAGGTCGATGCCGGCGACATGGACCCGGACGCCGTTCGGCGGGACCAGCCCGGCCACCTGGCGGTGGAAGCCGGAGGAGGTGAACAGCACCCGCCAGGGGACGACGCCGTCGGCGAACACCTGCCGGTCGGAGTAGACGTCGGCGAGGAACGCCTCCAGCGCGCGGACCCGCTGCCGGACGCCGCGCACGATCAGGTCCCATTCCACGGCGTCGATGACCCGGGGGACCAGGTCGAGCGGGAACGGCCGTTCCTCACCGCCCAGGTCGAAGGTCACTCCCCGGTCGGTGAAGACCCTCGCGAGCTGGTCGGCGCGGTAGCGCAGCTCGGCCGGGTCCATCGGCTGCAGGGCGCTGATCAGCCCGTCGTAGGCCGGGCGCGGCTCCCCGGGTCCCGAGAACATCTCGTCCCAGGCCTCCGCGGGCTGATACCCGTCGAAGATGTCCGCCACGCCCTCAACCTACTGTCCGGATGTTCCGCGTTGATTACGGGGGGTGGCAGAAGTGTTTCGCCAGTGTTTCGTCCGCCGGGTGTCTGACCAGGGTTTCCTCAGCCGGCCAGGGTTTTGCTCAGCGGGGGAGCGGTGTCTGGCTGCGCTTGCCGGACCTTAGCCGCAGCCGCAGGCCCCGCCACAGCAGCCGCCGCCACTTCCGCCACCACTGGCGCCGAATGCACCCGGGGAGGCTGGTCCCGCGCTGCTGGTGCTCCGGCCGCCCACGGCCACCGTGGACAGGAGCTTGACCGTGTCATCGTGGCCGTCCGGGCAGGGGCAGGGCGCCGAGGACTCGCTCATCGGCCGGGTCATCTCGAACGTGGAACCGCAGGCGCGGCAGCGGTACTCATAGCGCGGCATAACGTCAGCCTAGGCCATCCGCGCCGACCGCGGGAGGGTGGCGACGCCGTGCCCCCGGCCTCGCCGGGCCCGCGAGCCGTCCCACTGCGCCCATTGACCCCCTGCCCGTTGGCCCCGGCAGGGGGGCCGTTCGGCACGGCACCGTTCCCATTGGCACCGTTCCCATTCGCCGCCGGGGCGTGCCCGTTGGTTGCGGCACTGCTGGTTGCGGC
>PLRW01000197.1 GCA_003164955.1 Actinomycetota bacterium | reverse complement strand
CGCGTCCCCTCCCCGGCCGTCCTGTGCCGTCTGCGTCCGATTGGCAGATCAGCCAGCCTGCCGCGCGGCGGCCCGGTGCCCCTCCCGGCACCGGCCCCTCCAGCCTGGGATCACCTGGTCAGCGGCATCAGGGTCAAAGGTCCGGGCCACGGCAGCCGGACCGGATCATGCAGCCAGGGCATTGACCGCAAGCGCGGCCGATGCGGACGGCGCGCGCGGCTAGCCTTCGGGCGGCGTGTGCATGAGCTTCTTGTTGACGAACTCGTCGATGCCGAGCGGGCCGAGCTCGCGGCCGACACCGGACCGCTTGGTGCCGCCGAATGGCAGTTCCGGGCCGCCCAGCTGGGCGGAGTTGATCCACACCATGCCCACGTCCAGCCGGTCGGCCACGTCCAGGGCCACCTGCTGGTCGCTGCTGAACACCGAACCGCCCAGGCCGAACGCACTACTGTTGGCCAGCTCGACGGCCTCGTCCGCGCCGGCCACCTTGTACACCACGGCCGCGGGGCCGAACAGCTCCTCGCCGAAGGCGCGCATGTCCGGCGTCACTCCGGACAGCACGGTCGGCTCCACGAACGCGCCGGGCCCGTCGAGCCGGTGCCCGCCCAGGTGCACGGTGGCGCCCTTGCGGACTGCGTCCTCGAGCTGGGCCATCAGGTTCTGCGCCGCCTGCTCCGAGGACAGCGGCCCGTAGCCGGTGGCCGGGTCGGTCGGGTCGCCGGTCACGTAGCCGGACATGGCCGCGGTGAACTCGGCCATGAAGTCGTCGTAGACGCCCTCGGCCACGATCATCCGCTTGGACGCGTTGCAAGCCTGGCCGCCGTTCTCCATCCGGGCCGCGGCCGCCGTCTTGGCCACCGCGGGCAGGTCGGCGCCGTCCAGCACAATGAACGGGTCGCTGCCGCCCAGTTCCAGCACCACCTTCTTCAGATGCTGCCCGGCGGCGGCGGCCACCGCCGATCCGGCCCGCTCGCTGCCGGTCACCGACACCCCGGCGATCCGCGGGTCCGCGATCATGCGCGCGACCTGCTCGTTGCTGGCGAACACGTTGACGTACGCGTCCTCCGGCAACCCCGCGTCGCGGAAGATCTGCTGCATGGCCAGCGCCGACTCCGGGCACTGCGGCGCGTGCTTGAGCACGATGGTGTTCCCGATCATCAGGTTCGGCGCCGCGAACCGGGCCACCTGGTAGTACGGGTAGTTCCACGGCATGATCCCGAGCAGCGCCCCGATCGGGCTCTTGCGCACCCAGGCCGACCCGGGCAGCCGGCTGTCCAGCGGCTGGTCCCGCAGCAGCTCGGCGCCGTTCTCGGCGTAGTACCGGTAGATGTTGGAGGCGAACTTCAGCTCACCCAGCGCCGCCTTGGTGATCTTGCCCATCTCCCGGGTGATGATCGCGGCCAGCTCGTCCGCGCGGTCCCGGTACAGCTGAGCGACCTGGCGCAGGATCCCGGCCCGCTCCTCCAGCGGCGTCCGCCGCCATGACCGGTATCCCTGGTCCGCCCGCTCCAGCACGTCGCTGATCTCCGCGTCGGTCGCCGTCGGGTACTCGCTCTCCAGCTTCCCCGTCGCCGGGTTCACTACTTGATACGCCATCAGGCTCCTCCATCGCGATCGTCAGTCTTCCCATTACATGCCAGCCCCCCGCAGCCCGGGAAACCGGGATAAGGCGACGGAATTCCTTCCGCCGGGCCCGGTGCGTCCCCCGCTATCCGGCACGCTGGCCGCTACGTCGCTGACGGCCAGCAGGCTGCCTGGGAAGTGCGCGAGTAGTTCGCCCGGTCCCTCGAATACGGCCGCTGTACCGGCGTCACGGCCCCGGATCAGGCTGTCACTTGCGTCCGCGGCTGGGCGGCATGCTGCTCGCCGGCCCCTTGACCTCGACGGCAGGCGTCTGTGGCGGCACTCACCGGCCGGACCGTGGACGGCGCACCACCCGGCGATGTGACCCAGATCATAACTATCCAGATACGATCATATTTCCCATTAGGTAACATATGTACCATCAGTGGCATCCGAACGTTATGACGGTCGCCAGCCCGGCAGTTCGCCGCCCCTTTGCTGGTAGCTCTCAGGAAGAAGGCGTATGACTTCCTCGCTGGACGACCAGATGCGCAGCCTGACCTTGCGAGTCGCGAAGGCGGTTCCGATGGACGCAGGCCGCGGCATGGCGCGACTCGACCCCGCTGATATGGCACGCCTTGGGGCGAAAGTCGGCGATGTAGTGCTCGTCGATGGTCGGCAGAGCTCGACCGCGCTGAAGATCATGCCGGCGTATCTCCCCGGGCGGGGCAAGCGGCAGATCCAGATCGACGGCATCGCCCGCGAGAACGTGGGCACCGGGCTCGACCAGCCGGTAAGCGTAAAGGTGACGCAGGCACAGGCTGCCCAGACGGTGACGCTGACGCCCATCGGCATCGTGCGCGCGCCACAAGCACAAGACGCTTCCTGTATCGGGCCGCTCATCGAAGGGCTGGTGGTGCGGGCCGGCGAGCGTGTCAGCGTGCCCGTTTCCGGGTCCCGGCCGCAGAATTTCAAGGTCAGCGGAACGGTGCCGGCCGGCCACGTAATGATCCAGCCGGGCACGCAGGTCCGCATCGTGAGCGTGGCCGGGAAGCCGGGCGTGGCCGGGAAGCCGGGCGTGGCCGGGAAGCCGGGCAGCCGCCGGAGCGGGCCGAAGGTCTCGTATGGAGACATCGGCGGTCTCGGCCGGGCAGTGGCGCGGGTACGCGAGATGATCGAGCTGCCACTTCGGTTCCCGGAGGCGTTCGAGCGGCTGGGAATCGATCCGCCGCGAGGAGTACTGCTCTACGGGCCGCCTGGTTGTGGCAAGACCCTGCTGGCCAGGGCGGTCGCCAGCGAGACCGCGGCACATTTCATCCACGTCAACGGGCCGGAGATCATCCACAAGTTTTACGGTGAGAGCGAGGCTCACCTCCGCAAGATCTTTGCGGAGGCCGCGGCGAAGGCGCCCTCTATCATCTTCCTGGATGAGATCGACGGCATCGCGCCCAAGCGAGGCGAGGTACAGGGCGAGGTCGAGAAGCGCGTGGTGGCGCAGTTGCTCGCGCTGATGGACGGCCTGGAAACGCGCGGTCAGGTGATCGTGATCGGCGCGACGAACATCGCGCAGAATCTTGATCAGGCACTGCGCCGGCCCGGCCGCTTTGACCGGGAGATCGAGATCGGCATCCCTGATCGTGACGGACGCGGCGAGATCCTGCAGATCCACACGCGGGCGATGCCGCTGGCCGGGGACGTTGACGTGGCTCACCTTGCGGCCGTCACGCACGGCTTCGGCGGGGCCGATCTGATGGCGCTCGCCCGCGAAGCTGCGATGGCCGCGCTCCGGCGGCTCATGCCGAACGTCGACCTGGCGACGGCGGATATTCCGTACGGCGAGCTGATGGGGCTCGAGGTAACCATGAGCGACTTCTCCGCGGCCCTCGACGAGGTGGCACCTTCGGCGCTGCGCGAAGTATTCACCGAGATACCTAAGGTCACCTGGCACGAGGTGGGCGGGCTGGAAGAGGCGAAGGCGGCGCTGCGCGAGGCAGTCGAGTGGCCGCTTCGTTACGCGCCGGTGCTCGCTCATGCCGGCGTGCGCCCGGCGAAAGGGATCCTGCTGACCGGGCCGCCCGGAGGCGGCAAGACGCTGCTGGCGAAAGCGGTCGCGCACGAGAGCGGCGTGAATTTCATCTCGGTCAAGGGACCCGAGCTGCTGTCCAAGTGGGTCGGGGACTCCGAGAAGGGGATCCGGGAGGTCTTCGGGAAGGCCCGGCAGGCCGCGCCCTGCATCGTCTTCCTGGACGAGATCGACGCGCTGGCCCCGCGCCGGGGCGGCGGAGGCGAGAACCATGTCAGTGAGCGGCTGGTCAGCCAGCTTCTGACTGAGCTCGATGGGATAGAGGAACTCCGGGGAGTGGTTACCCTGGCGACAACGAACCGGCCCGACATCCTGGACCCCGCTCTGCTGCGGCCGGGCCGGTTCGATATTCGGATCGAGGTCGGGCCTCCCGACGCCGCCACCAGGCAGGCGATTCTCCAGGTGCACACCAGGCAGCAGCCGCTGGCCGGCGAGGTCGACCTTGCCTTGCTGGCCGCCGCGACGGAAGGCTGCATGGGAGCCGATCTGGCCGGTATCTGCCGGGAAGCCGCCATGGAGGCGGTGCGCAGAGTGATCGCCCGAGCCCATGGCGGCACTCCTGACGTGTCACGGCTCAAGATCACTCAGTCGGACCTGTACGCGGCGCTGGCGCGTAACGCAGGACGGCGCGAAGACGACGGGATCGACGGGACAAGTGCCTGGGACACCGGCCAGGAGTCCGTCGCCTGAACCCGAACCGCCGCACCCTCCGCTACGATTACGCCTGCCCCGCACACTGGGGGCAGGCGTATTTGTTTAGCGAAAATCGGCGCTAACCTATGACTCGCAGCGCGAATAGTTGCAATATGCCGGTTCATCCGGAAATAAGAGTTTGCCGCGGCCGCCCGATCTGAGATGTCATAATGCAAATTATACGGGAATAGCGCATCGCAATTAATTCTCATTTCCGGGACTTGCAGGCCGTTGATTGCTCGTATATGCTTCTGGAAGACGACACCACCTGCGGATGTGTTTATCGGCAGGCACGGATGTGGTCCGATCTGCAGGCTCATTACGGGGATCTGCAGGCTCATTACGGGGGAGTGACTAATGGCCGTAGAAAAGGCAATCGGCTCGTCGAGCCTGGTCGAGGTTATTGACCGGATTCTTGACAAGGGAATTGTAATCGACGCGTGGGTGCGGGTATCCCTCGTCGGCATCGAACTCCTCGCTATCGAGGCCAGGGTCGTCGTGGCTTCGGTGGAGACCTACCTGAAGTACGCCGAGGCTGTGGGCCTGACCGCCACAGCAATGGAGGCATAAGGGCGCCATTCGTACAGGGCCCAGTGAACTGGAAATCAGGTACAGGGAAACTGATTGGGCGGTGCCCGTTCATGTTCTCGCTGAGACTGGTTCGCCGTTTGCTGGGCCCTGCGGATGCGCTGGGCCGTTACTTCCGGCAATAGGCTAGGGGGGGACCGACGAATGGCGATCCTGGACGAGATGCAGCTCCTCGTGAGCGATCTTGAGGCGGCGTTCTCACGTCGCATGGATACTGAAAAGGAGCGGCAGGAAACTGCCGCGAGGGACGCCCGGTACCGCGCCATGGGGGTACGCGAGATGCGGGCGACTGCCGCCGAAAGCGCGCGGGAGCGCCTGGCGGAGATATCGAAGCGCAGCAGCGAGGTCGCCTTCATGGTGGACGGCTTCTTTCGTGACCGGACGGCGCAGGCCGCGAGCGATGCACGTAACCGTGCCACGGTCGAGCGTGACCGGCGGGCGGAGTCTGCGGAGGAAGCGCGCGCGCGGACCGCTGAGTTCCATGAGCTGAGCGCCATATGGCGTGCGCACACCGGGGGGATACCCGGAGGCTCCGGCGCCGGGGCAGCCCGGACGCCGGTACGCGGGTTTACTCAGCCCCCGCGCCGCAGGGGAGCACCGGAGGCGACGAGGCCGGCGGCACCGCGGGCAGCGGCGAAGCTGGAGGCCCCGCGGCCAGTGGCGAAGCCGGAGGCACCGAAAGCGGCAGTATCGGATAACGCCGAGACGTGACCGCCGGACGCGTGGCCGGGTGCCCAGTTTCCGGGCACCCGGCCAGTACTGCGGGCGTGAACTTGCGTGACGGGCGTCAGTTGCCCTGCTGGACCGCGGCTGCCGGATTAACGGCATTAGCCGCAAGCAAGAGCTGGCCTGGCGGGTCGCGGATGATCGTGACCCAGCCCCGGCACTCGCTCCCGCCGGTTATGCATATTTCCCTGGCTGAATGAATTCAGCTGCGCCGGCGAACGAGATGCCTTTTTGAACTCAGGAATTTGAGTTCTCTGATCAATAAATATCTGGAGAAGCGCATATGGTGTATACAGGTTCTGCGGTGGTCAAGCCGGCTCCGCGTTCTGATTTCGTTGAGACCGGTTATGTGTCACAGGTCACTGCGCGGGCGCTTGGATATGTGCAGGCCGGGTGCCCGGTGCATTTCCGCGGCCCGTCCGGGGTGGGAAAGACCACGCTGGCCTTGCATGTTGCCCACCAGCTGGACAGGCCCGTGATGCTGATGGTGGGTGATGACGAATTCGGCAGCTCGGACCTTATCGGCCGGCAGGCAGGATACCGGCGCAAGCGGGTGGTTGATAATTTCATCCACTCGGTGCGGAAGACCGAGGATGACGTTGCCCCGCGCTGGGTGGATAACCGGCTGACAACCGCCTGCCGGGAAGGGCTGACGCTGGTGTATGACGAGTTCACCCGGTCGCGGCCGGAGGCGAACAACGCGCTGCTCTCCGTGCTGGAAGAGGGACTGCTCATCATCCCGTCACCGAATCGCGACGAAAGCGATTACGTGCCGGTCCACCCGGACTTCACGGCCATCTTCACCAGCAACCCGGTGGAGTACGCAGGCGTACACCAGGCGCAGGACGCGCTGTTCGAGCGGATGGTGACGATCGACCTGGAATCCTTCGACGAGGTGACCGAGACGGCCATCGTCCAGGCCCGGTCGGGGCTCAGCGAGGCCGAAGCACTGACGGTGGTGCGACTGGTGCGGGCGAGCCGGCCGGTGCTGGGCGGCGCCGATCGTCATACGGTGCGCAGCGCGATCGTGATCGCACGGGTACTGGCCCAGCAAGGTGCCGTCGCGCAGGCTGGCGATCCGGTCTTCGAGCAGGTGTGCCAGGACGTGCTGACCGGCGAAACAGGTCGGCGTGGCTGGAACGGGCTGACGCCGCAAGTGGTCCGGGAGCAGGTCCAGGAGCTGATCGGCCAGCATGCGCCCGGCCCGGCCGGCCGCCGTCCCGCCCGCGCGTCCTCCCCGGCCCGCAAGGACCGCGTGCCCTCCCCGGCTTCCCCGGGTTCCCCGGCCGACCAGTCGAGCCCGGCCGACCAGTCCAGCCCGGCGCGCGTATGAGACCGCTCCGTACCGCTCAGGACATCCGCAGCGCCCCCCGGGGGCTGGCCTGCAGGGGACCGGCCAATGAGCAATGGGCATACGCCCTGCTGACCAGGCTGGCGCGGGAAAGACAGCGGCTCGTCACCCAGCAGGCGTCCTGGCAGCGCAAGCTGGGGCACATCACCAGGGGCCTGGCCGAGATCGACGCCCAGGCCGAACGCCTGCAAGGGCAACTGCCTGAGACGGCCGGCCGGCGGCAGGTTCTGCGCCGCAGCCCACCGCAGGCGGAGATCGAGTTCCGTTACTGATCAACCGTGCTGAAAATGAGGTGGGCTAGATGACATCAGGCGGAACGCGCCCTAAGCGCCCGGCAGGCGAAGGCGTTGGGGGCCTGCTGAGTGGTCTGGGGGACTTGATCAACCTGGCCGAGCGCCTCGCCGAGCAGAGCGAGCAGGGGACGACAGGAGAGCGGGAGTTCACCTCGCCTGGTGGCTTGCGCGGCGTTTATGGCTTCTCGGTGCGCACGGGGGCAGGAGGCGCGCCGACCGTCGAGCGTTTCGGCAACGTACGAGACACCACGCAGGGACCTGTCGTCAGCGACACCCGTGAGCCCCTCGTCGACGTTTTCGACGAGGGCGAAGAGATCGTGGTCGTCGCCGAAATTCCGGGAGTCCAGGAGAAGGACATCCACCTTGAGGTCAACGGGGACGTCCTGGCGCTGTCGGCGACGGGGCCGAAGCGTAAGTACGAGAAGGAGATCCTTCTCCCCGCGGCGGTCGATCCGGGGGAGCAGCGGCGGAGCTATCAGAACGGCTACCTGGAGTTGCGTTTCACCAAGACGCAGGGCGAGGGCTGAGGACTCGCCATGGCTCGCTCGCCGGTACGCGACGAATCGCCCCCGCTGACCTTGCGCGTCGCGGAGGCGCTTCCTAAGGATGTTGGCCGCGGGATCGCCCGCCTCGACCCGGACGGCATGGAGGGGCTGCACGCAAGCATCGGCGACGTGGTGGCGATCACGGGGGAGCGGGCCACCGCACTCAAGCTGATGCCGGCGTATCCGGACGCCCGCGGGAAGGGGCTCATCCAGATCGACGGGATCGCCCGCGAGAACGCCGGCGCCGGGCTCGACGAGCGGGTACGGGTGGAACTGGCCGCCATCGCCGACGCCCGGACCGTGACGCTGTCGCCCATCGGCCGGTCACGGCTTACGCAGCAGGCGAGAGATGCCTCCTATGTCGGGCGCCTGGTCGATGGTCTCGTGGTTCAGGCCGCCGACCGGATCCGGGTCAATCTCTTCGGATCACGGCCGCAGGATTTCACGGTGGAGAGTACGACCCCCCGGGGCTTCGTTCTTATCCAGGCCGGGACGCGCATCCAGATAACCGGTGAGAGCGCCGAACGGCGCATCGTGAAGATTTCGTATGAGGACATCGGCGGCCTGGGCAAGACGATTGCGCGGATCCGGGAAATGATCGAGTTGCCGCTGCGCTTTCCGGAGGTGTTCGACCGGCTCGGCATAGACCCGCCCCGGGGAGTCCTGCTCTACGGCTCACCCGGATGCGGAAAGACGCTGATCGCGCGGGCGGTGGCGAATGAGACCGCGGCGCACTTTCTCCATATCAACGGGCCCGAGATCATCCACAAGTTCTACGGGGAAAGCGAGGCTAACCTGCGGAAGGTGTTCGAGGAGGCGCAGGCGCATGCGCCGAGCATCGTCTTCCTCGACGAGATAGACGCTATCGCGCCCAAGCGAACCGAGGTGCAGGGCGAGGTCGAGAAGCGAGTGGTCGCGCAGCTGCTGGCGCTGATGGACGGGCTGAAGACCCGTGGCCAGGTGATCGTGATCGGGGCCACCAACATCCAGCAGAATCTCGATCCGGCCCTGCGCAGGCCGGGCCGCTTCGACCGGGAGATCGAGATCGGCATCCCGGATCGCAACGGCCGCCGTGAGATCCTCGAGATCCACACCCGGGGCATGCCGCTCGCGGCCGATGTCGATCCCGATCACCTCGCCGCCGCCACGCACGGTTTCGTCGGCGCCGACATGGAAGCGCTCGCGCGCGAAGCCGCGATGGCCGCGCTGCGCAGGCTCATGCCGACCATCGACCTGGCGGCTGCGGAGCTTCCCTACGAGCGGCTGATGGAGCTCGAGGTGACCATGGCCGATTTCCTTGACGCCCTCCGCGAGGTAGAGCCCTCCGCGATGCGGGAGGTATTCACCGAAGTGGCCGACGTTTCCTGGGACGAGATCGGCGGCATGGAGGAAGCGAAAACGGCACTTCGCGAGGCCGTGGAATGGCCCCTGCTGCATTCGGCCGTGCTCACCCGTGTCGGTGCACAGCCAGCCAAGGGCATCCTGCTCACCGGCCCTCCTGGCAGCGGGAAGACGCTGCTGGCGAAGGCGGCCGCGCGCGAGAGCGGCGTGAACTTCATCTCGATCAAGGGGCCGGAATTGCTTTCCAAGTGGATCGGGGACTCCGAAAAGGGTGTCCGTGAGGTGTTCAAGAAGGCGCGCCAGGCGGCCCCGTGCATCGTCTTCATCGACGAAATCGATGCGCTCGCCCCGCGGCGCGGCGGCGGTGGCGGTGAGGGCCACGTGACTGAACGCGTGGTGAGCCAGCTGCTGACCGAACTGGACGGTATCGAGGAACTGCGCGGAGTCGTCACGCTGGCGGCGACCAACCGGTCGGACATCCTCGATCCAGCCTTGCTGCGGCCCGGCCGCTTCGACATCGAGATCGATGTACCGCTTCCCGACCAGGCCTCACGCCGGGCGATTCTCGGCGTGCACACCCGGAACCGCCCGCTCACCGCCGATATCGATCTGGACGTGCTGGCGGCGGAGACAGAGGGTTTCGTGGGCGCCGACCTCGCGGGCCTCTGCCGCGATGCCACCATGGCGGCGGCGCGCAGGTTCATCGCGCAGGATGCGGAGACCGCGGGCACCGACCTTGAAACTCTTGAAGTCACGCAGGCTGACGTGTCGGCCGCGCTGGGCGCGATGGGGGCACGCAAGAGGCGCAGAGGCGATGATGTCTGAGATACCGACTTATGTCTACGGGGTGGCCGCGGCCGGAGTCCTTCGCACCCCGCTCCGCGCGCAGGGAATGCCAGACGGGCAGTCTCCGGTTACGGCGATCGCCGTCGGCGGCGCGTCGGCCATCGTTGGCCGTTACGCGGGCCCCGCGATGAACGGCCTGCCGCGGCCGGAACTGCTGCGCCGGCTGGCCATCCACCAGCGGGTGATCGAGGACGCACTCGAACGGGGCGATGTCCTTCCTGCGCAGTTCGGCACGGTCCTGGCCTCCGAAGACGAAGTCCGTTTGCTCCTGACCGCCTGGGGCGGGCTGGTACGGGCTTCGCTCACACGTTTCTCCGGCCTCGTCGAGGTGGAGGTGGCGGCGACGTGGGACCTGCCACGGGTCCTTGGCGAAGTCGCCTGCGATCCGGAGGTCATGAAGGCCAAGTCGGTGGCCGTACAGGCTCCACCCGAAGAACGTCTCGCCCAGCAGGTCAACGTCGGGAAGGTCGTCAAGGAAGCCCTTGACCGGCGCCGCGGGCGCTGTCAGCAGATGCTCCTGGAGGCCGCCAGGCCGCTGGCGGAATGCATCCGGCCGAACATTCTGCTCTCCGATGAGCTGGTGTTCAATGTCGCGTTCCTCGTGCCGCGGCGGGCGATGGCGGAGTTCGAGGCGGCTATCGATCGATTGGATGCGGAACTCGCCGGGTCCTGCCTGCTTCGTCTCATCGGCCCGCTCCCGCCTTATACCTTCGGTACGGTCAGCGTCACCCGATTCGACGCCGAACGACTCGCGGCAGGCCGCGCCCTCCTCGGGCTGGGGGGCGAGATCACCAAGCAGGCAGTGCTGTCGAGCTACCGGCGGCTCGCCAGGCAGTCCCACCCCGATGGCCAGCCAGCCGGCACCGACGCCGTTCAGCGATTCACCGCGCTCAATGCCGCGCGCGCTGACCTGCTGGCTTATGCCGACAGCCGCGCTCGGGTAGCTGCGGCCGACGGCCCGGCGCTGATGGTGACGATCGGGCCGAGCGAACAGGACGGCGCGGCGCTGGACGGCGCCGCGCCGGACGGCCGGCCATGAGCCCGGGGCCGTCGGTGTACCTCTACGGCGTGGTCCGCGACGGTGACTCGCTGGTTCTCGACGTACCGCCGATCAGCGACGCCGGGCCCGTTTACACACTCTCGCACCGTGGCCTGGCTGCGGTGCTGAGCGACGAGCCGCAGCCGCGCTACGAGGTGACGCGCAAGAACGTCCGCGGGCACCAGGCGGTCATCGACGGCGTGATGCGCACGACTGAGATCCTGCCCACCCGGCTGGGTACGGTGCTGCCGAGCCCGGAGTGGGTGGTCACGAACTTCCTGGAGGAGCGCTGGGCCGAGCTGGGGCAGCTGCTCGATCGGGTGGCCGGCTGTGTCGAGCTCGGGTTGAAGGCGTCATGGACGGACCTGCAGCTCGTCTTCGCCGAAGCCGTCGCCGGCGACCGTGACCTCCGCGCTTTGCGTGATCGCCTGACCAGGCATCCCGCGGCAGCGACCTACGAGGCGAGGCTTGATCTCGGCGAACGGGCCGCCAAGGTGCTCAAAGCAAAGCGTAAGCAGGAGGCGGATGACCTTGCTGGCGCGCTCGAGCCGCACGCCATCGACATCCGCAGGAACGATCCGCTCTCGGAGCTGATGGTGCTCAATGCGGCGTTCCTCGTTGATCGTCCGCGGATCGAGTCTTTCGGGGCTGCGGTGCAGGACCTGGACCGTATCCACGCAGGCCGGCTTGGCTTCATGCTCGCCGGCCCGCTGCCGCCCTACAACTTCGTCGGCCTTGGCGGCCTATGAGGGCCTATGAGCAAGTGGAAGCGTCCACGATGAGGGGGCCGGGATGGGACTTCTGAAGAATCTTCTGCTCGCCCCGGTGATGGTGCCGGCCGGCGGGCTCAAATTCGTCCTCGCGGAGATCCGGGATGCGGCCGACCGGGAGCTGAACGATCCGCAGGTCATCCGCCGCGAAATGCTGGAGCTACAGGGGCGCTTGGAGGCTGGCCTGATCACCGAGGACGAATACGACTCGGCCGAGACCGAGTTGCTGGCACACCTGAACGCGATTACTAACGAGAGGAGCTGGTGATGCACCTGACACAGATCGCCGAGCGGGCCAAGGTACAGCTCGCCAAGGCGACGAACCTGGAGCCGCTGATCGTTTCCGGGGGAGACAAGGACGCAGACGGATGGCGGCTGACGGTCGAGATGCTCGAACTCGACCGGATACCCGAGGCCCAGGGGATCGTCGGCGCGTATGACGTCCGGGTGAGCAACGAAGGCGAACTCGTCACCTGGCATCGAATCGGCCTGCGCCGGCGCGATGAAACCGATTGGATCGCGGAAGTGATCGTGCCCTACCCCCAGCTGTCGTCGGCGGAGGAGAACCGTGGGGTTTGAGCCGGCCAGGGATCGCGGTGACGGTCTCGCTGACGTTATCGACGCTGTGCTCGATAAGGGTCTTGTGATCAACGCCGACATCACGGTCTCGCTCGCCGGAGTCGAGCTGCTGGGCATCAAGATCCGGGCAGCGCTCGCTTCCTTCGAGACCGCGGCGAAGTATGGCCTCGAATTCCCGGCCGGCACGAACCTGCAGACGCCCGCCTGGCGCGCGATCATGCCGGCCGAGGCGCGCGGCCNNCCGGCGCGCTGAGGCGGACGGCCGCCCATGGAGCCTCAGCGCCAGCCCCGAGCGACGATGACGGATCTGATCGAGCGCGTCATGGACAAGGGGGTCGTGGTCAAGCTCGACCTCATCATCGGCATGGCGGGCATCCCGCTGATCGGTATCAGCCTGCATGCCGCGATAGCCGCGATCGAGACGATGCTGCAGTACGGCATGATGGAGGACTGGGATTCGCGAACGCGGGCCGTCGAGAACGGCGAGGCGGAGTGGCGGCAGCTGGCCCTGCGGCCAGGTGAGCAGATCCAGGCCGAGCTGTACGGGTCATACCACGACACCGAAGGTATCTGGCGTGCCTGGCGTCCCGGCCGTCTGCTGCTGACGGACGAGCGTCTCCTGCTCATCCGGCCGGTGCCGCGGCAGACCCTCTTCGCTGCCCAGGTGAGCGCCATCGCAGGCGTCGGCCGTATCCAGCGCGAGAACATCGCGGGCGGACGCCGCGACATCACCTGCCTGGCGCTGGAGGACGGGACCCTGGCCGCGCTCTACACCGCCGAGGCGGATGTCCTGGAGGCATGGCTGACAGACCGGCTCCGGCGGCTCGGCCGCACCGTAACGGAGCTCTCCGCGGCCGACGTCGGATCCCTCGGATTCGACGCCGCCGCGGGTCAGTTGTGGCACCGCTGGCTGCCTGCGGATGGCCAGGCGCAGTGGAAGTCCGGCTGGGCGGTACTGACGGCGGATGAGCTCACCTGGCGGGCAGACGTCGGTCCGGGCGTCCTGCTGCGCGCGCCGCTGGCCCAGATCGGGAACCTTACGGTCGAGCGCCGCGACCTCGGAGACCTCGGGGTTCGCGATGTGCTCGTCGTGCGCCATGGAGCCGGCGGACGCCAGGCCGAGGCCCTGTTCACCGGCGAGAACGTCGCCGCATGGGCTGAGGCCATACGGCGGGTCGCGCACCCGGAGGAGGGAGACCGCGATGCTTGACCTCGAAGGAGACAACCTGAGACAGGGACTGCTGGCGCTCGTCGTCGCCCTCCTCGAGGTGGTCAAGGAGGCCCTCGTCCATGCCGCTATCGGCCGCGTCGAGGGGGGCAGGCTGAGCGACGCCGAGATCGAGCGGCTCGGCGATGCCCTGGCTGAACTGGAGGATGCCGTCGACCAGATCAAAGCCGAGCACGGTGTCGCCGACGCGGTCCGAAACGTGCGCGATGACCTCGACGGACTCGTCGGTGACCTCATCCACGGCATGGCCGGGGAGCAGCGGCGGGTGGAGATAGAGCGCGCTCATGCATGACCGAACTCGGGAAGGCCCGGTGCTGCGGGCACAGGGCGCCCTCAGCCTCAGCCCGCGGGGCTGCTGGCGTCTGGGCTGGCTGGACCTGGAGGGTTCTACGTTCACCTTTGACGGTTCGGGCAAGCGTACCGCCGTCAAGATCGACCTGGCCGCCATCACGGGCCTGGACCGGGAGCGGCGGACATTCATCCTGGTCAGTAAGCACGTCCTGCGGCTGACGTACCGGCCGGCGGCGGCGGCGCGGCGGCGCCTGTGCTGGCTGATCACCGCACGGCTGGATGACTGGGAAGTCGCCCTGGGCCAGCGGCTGGCCGGCCGGCCAGCCCCCTATTCGGAGGCGGGGGCGCCCGCCGCGGAACTGCCTGCCCCGGTATCTCGTCGGCTGGCCGCGGGGCTGACCGGGCTGCCCGCTACGTCCGCGCTGATCCTTGACTACCTCGCGTGCCGCGGCCACGCGACGACCGCCGAACTCATGACGCTGATCGGCGCCGAGACGGAGGAGCCCCTGCTCGCCGAGATGGATGCGGGCTTCCGGCCGCTTGCGCCGGTGCTCGGCGGTCCCGCGGTCCGTTACGCGGACAGGTATTTCGACGCGGCGTCACGGGAGATGCGGCAGCAGACGTGGCGCATCGGCGAGAAGGTGGCCGCTGGCTGGCTGGCATCCCGCGTTCCGACCGAGGTGTTCATGGAAGGCGACGAACTGCTCGTGATCACCAGCCTCCCGACGCAGGCGCGCGGCGCGCCGCCATCCGCCCAGGCCGCCGCCGACGGCCGCGGCCTCGTGCTGCGCCACGCACACGGCCATGATCGGTGGATAGGGCTTCCCGAGCAGGTCGTCGGCGAACCGCGGTGCGCCGTCAGCCCGGCTGGAACGCTCGTCATCAGCGGACTGCGCCGCGCATCGGGCAGCCGCGCACCAGGTATCCGGGGGAATGGTCCGATATGACCGCCAGCGCCAGCTATCTCTACTGCGTCCTGCCGGCTCACGGCGCGGCACCCGCGGTCTGCGCGCCGGCGCTGGACGGGGGACCGGTACACCCCATCCGGCACCGGGACATCGTCGCGCTTACGCATGCGTGCGCCCCCGAGCCTTACCAGGGCAGCGAAACAGAAGTGTGCGGCTGGATCGCTGCGCACAACGCGGTCATCGAGGAAGCATGGAAGTCGGCGGGGACTGTCCTGCCGATGAGCTTCGACGTCATCGTCCGCGGTGATTCCGGCCACAGCGC
>PLRW01000043.1:42390-42618 GCA_003164955.1 Actinomycetota bacterium | reverse complement strand
GCTGGGCGCGCTGTCGGCCCTGGCCGTGCTGTCCGTGCTGGTCGCCCTGGCCGCCCTGGCCGTGCTGGTCGCCCTGTCCGTGCTGGTCGCCCTGGCCACCTTGACCGTGCTGACCGTGCTGACCGTGCTGACCGTGCTGGTCACCTTGACCGTGCTGATCGCCCTGACCGCCCTGGCCGTGCTGGCCGCCCTGGCCACCCTGGCCGTGCTGACCGTGCTGACCGTGCT
>PLRW01000043.1:0-42310 GCA_003164955.1 Actinomycetota bacterium | reverse complement strand
CCGCCCTGACCGCCGACGCTAGCGGTCACGTAGTGACCGACCGGCGCCCCGGTGGCTGCTGACCCTGCGGCGGCCACGCCGCCAACGATGGTCGCGGCTGCGATGGGGACAGCCGCATAGGCAAAGATCTTCCTCATACCATTCCTTCTTCCTGGCTCCTTTTGAGCCGCGGGCATGAGCTTAACTATCCAGACATATAAAGGTAAGGGAGAATGTTATTGATGGGAGAATGTCCGGCTGGTAACAAATATCGCGAATAACGGCGTGCCTACATGAAAGGCGGCCTGCTTCCCGAAAGGATTGGATTACCACGCTCAGTCCGGAAAGAAATAGGCTGCACATATATTTCGGGTTCCGCAGCTTGTAGTTACATGTTGTCCGGAATCTGCAGTCTGAGCTGCGGGTATGGGCTGGGGCCAGGCGTGGTCGTGTGCCTACGCTCGAGGGGCAGCCAGACCGGGCTGCTGCGTTCGTTCGCACGCTGCGCAGCCCTGGCCTGACTGGATCGATGGGCCGGGCCACGAATCATGGTCGTTCCAGCACTCGGATCGCTCCTGAGGCGGTTTCTTTGATCCCAAACGACTCGACGGTGGCCATGATGGGCTCATAGCCGTAGAGAAGCCCAAAATCGGCGCCTGGGTCCTGCCCAGCCCTTCGGCGAGCGTGCAATGGGGGCACCCAGTTAGTCGCAGGTACTGCCGCCAGTGCTCAATCGGCTGGTGTTACCTACCCCCGTACCGGCCGCGCCGGGAGCGCCGCTCCGCGCGCCGCTCGGCATGCCGCTCCGTCCGCCGGTCGACCAGCTCCGCCCGGCGCTCTGACCGCCAGTCCGCTCCCCGTCTGGGTCCCCGTCCGAGTCCCTGGTCGAGCCGCTTGGCCGCCGACCGCCGGCCTGGCGCGTCGCGCCGGACCCGGATCCCGCCGATCAGCGAGAACGCGCGGATATGGATGGTGGGGGCGCCCGGGCCGGGATCGGGAGCGCCCTCGACCTGGGTACCGCCGACCAGGCTCAGGCCGGAGGCCTCCACCCGGATCCCGCTCGGCACCCGGACGCGGACCCCGCCCACCAGGGACACCTGGGTCAGGGTGACCTCCGGGGCGGCCAGCTCGGCCTGGCTCAGGTCAAGCCGGGCGCCGCCGATCAGGGTGGCCACGATGACGTGCCGGCCCATCCGCCACGGGCCGAAGACGTTCAGCCCGCCGACCGGCGAGATGTGCCAGGAGGGGCCGGCCTGCGTGCCGACGCTCAAGGGGCCGCCCGCCGGGCCGCTGACGGGAAGATCGGTCACGAGCCGGTCCAGTTCGGCCCGGGTACGCGCCTCGGTGGCGCGCTCCATCCGCTCGCTGAACTCCTCCAGCGTCAGCCGGCCCTCGCCGGTGGCCTGGCTCAGCCGCTCGACCGTCGCGTCCCGCTCGGCGTCCGACGCCCGCACACCCTCGGCCGGTTCGCCACCCGTGGAGCCGCCTGTGGAGTCACTCACTGCCGTTCCCGTCTCCGGAGCCCTGCCCGTCCGCGACCACAATAGCGGGCGCCCCGTGCGCCGTTCCGTGTGCCGC
This sequence comes from Actinomycetota bacterium, assembly GCA_003164955.1. GTDB lineage: Bacteria > Actinomycetota > Actinomycetes > Streptosporangiales > Streptosporangiaceae > Bog-532. The sequence continues at coordinate 40,753 of PLRW01000043.1, read as the reverse complement.
CCCTGGCCGCCAAGTCCGTCGTTCGCCGTCGTAGGCTTCGCTCCTTCCCACGCCGAACCGGCGGCACACTGGTCGTCGGCTTGCCCGTGGAGGCAACTTGCCCGTGGCGGCAATCGGCAAACGAATTCCGATCGCGGTAATGCCGTTTACGATCCCTCCGCATGTTTTCCCATCTCGCGGGATAAGCGATTACCCCCGCTTTGCTACCCCCGAGTTTCGGCAATGTCATGTGTTTGTAAATATCCCTCCCCGCGGGGCCCGGATGCGACCGGATCTCTTTCTGCGTGCCCGGATCCTGCCTGCTGGGACATCAGCACGGATTCTGTATAGCCGCTGCTATACACCACCCGGAAAGAGATTTAGGCTCGACTCAGAATAGGACAAATCACTCCGTATGGTCTGAGGAACTGATGAGCGAGCCACCCAGCATTCCGGCCACCAGCCACCGGCGCCTCGACGGGATCTCCGAGATTCGCGGTTTCTTCCGCACGAACACCGCACCGGTCTACTTTTTTGGCCCGACCGCGTTCAACCTGCTCGGTATCGACCGCTGGGTCCGCAACTTCAGGTATGTCGCCTACCTCGACTCGTGGGATGGCGGCCACCCGCGAGTGTTCAGCCCCAAGCGCAAGCCGTACATAAAGTTCGGGAGCAGCGAGGAGATCAACAACTACCTGCTCCGGGATCCGGAGGTGCAGGCCTTCATCGCCTCCCGCGGTGGCCGCCCGAAGGTGGCGATGCTGTTCTTCGACGAGGAGACAGAGCGGATTTGCGCCGAGCTGGGGTACGAGATCATCCTCCCGTCCGACGCTCTGCGCCGGCGCCTGGACTCCAAGATCGTGACGACGGTGCTCGGCAACGAAGCTGGCGCCCTGAGCGTGCCGAACGTGCTCGCAGCGGTTAACTCGTGGGACACGCTGGTCCGTGCCGCAGCCGATGCGGGACTCGGCACCGACCTCGTCGTGCAGACTCCTTACGGCGACTCCGGGAAGACCACCTTCTTTGTCGCCTCGGAGTCAGACTGGGCCGCCCACGCCGACGGCATCGTCGGCCAGCAGGCGAAGGTGATGAAGCGGATCAACAACGAAGCCGTGGCGGTAGAGGCCGTGCTGACCCGGCACGGGACGGTCGTCGGGCCGTTCATGATCGACCTCACCGGCTACCCCGAGCTCACCCCGTACCGGGGAGGGTGGTGCGGCGACGACCTGTTCCCCGAGGCGCTGACGGACGAGCACCGGGCCAAGGCGATCGAGCTCGTCCGGCGGCTGGGCGGCCGGCTCGGGCAGGAGGGCTACAAGGGGTTCTTCGAGGTCGACGTGCTCATCGACCTCGACACCGACGAGGTCTACCTCGGTGAGCTGAACCCCCGCATTTCCGGTGTGTCGTCGATGACCAACGTCACGGCGGGCGCCTACGCGGACGTCCCGCTCTTCCTCTTCCACCTGCTCGAGTACATGGACGTGGACTACGCCGTCGACGTGGAGGAGATCAACGAACGGTGGCGCGGCCTGGCCGCGGGTGACGCCTGGGCGCAGCTGATCCTGAAGGAGCCGAACGACATCGTCGAGCGCATCGTCGGCGCCCCGCGTACCGGGACCTACCGGCTCAGCGCGGATGGGGAGCTGACCTTTCTCCGCGCGTCACATGACTGGCACCAGCTGGCCAGCGAGGACGAGTGCTTCTTCCTGCGCGTGTACGGCGCGGGTGATTACCGCTTCAAGGGCGCGGACCTCGGCATCATTGTCACCACCGGCCGCATGCAGACCGCTTCCGGTCTCACCGAGCGGTGCCGGCGTTACATCGAAGGCATCAGCTCAAAGTACATAAGCGAGCCAATCGGGGAGCGTCCGGTCATCGTGCCGGTCGCGTACGTGAAGTAGGGCTTTCCGGTCAGCGCTTCGCCGCGCCAGGACTGGGCCGATACCGGGGCGGAGCAGCCCACTAAGATCGGCCTATGCTCATGCAAGGATTCCCGCCGCCACCGGACGCCCGGGTCACGCTCGCGAACTGGCAGGAGCCCCCATTCAACCGGTGGTCGTTTTCGCATATGCGTGAGCTTGTACCCACCCAGCGCATACCCCGGGGTTCGGGCCCGGTAACGCCGCTGCCGGCCAGCCCGCTGCCGCTGGGCGAGATCGCACTGCACCGCGTCGATGGCACGAGGGCGAGCGTGGACGAGGTGCTCGAAGACACCTACACCGACGCCACCGTCGTCGTGCACGGCGGCCGGGTGGTGCTCGAGCGTTATGCCGGGGAGACGGCCCCCGGCACCCCGCACCTGCTCATGTCGATCTCCAAGTCCGTTGTCGGCTGCGTCGTCGGCAACCTCGTCGAGCGTGGCCTGCTCTCTCCCGCCCATCTGGTCACCGACCACGTGCCGGAACTCGGGCCAAGCGGCTACCGGGGGGCCAGCCTGCGCGACATCCTGGACATGCGGTCCGGAGTCGAGTTCAGCGAGGATTACACCGATCTGGACGCCGAGGTACGCGTCATCGAGCAGGCCATGGGCTGGCGCCCGGCGTCGGACCGGCGGGTGCCCAGTTCGATGTACGCCTACCTGACGACCCTCGGCGGAACCGGCGAGCACGGCGGGGTCTTCGACTACCGTTCCTGCGAGACCGACGTCCTCGGGTGGGTCTGCGAGCGGGCGACGAACACCAGGATGGCCGACCTCATCAGCGAACTCGTATGGTCGCCGATAGGCGCGGAGCGTGACGCCGAGATCACCTGCGACGGAGCGGGCACCGCGATTCACGACGGAGGGATGTGCGCTACCGCGCGCGACCTCGCCCGTTTCGGCGTGATGCTGCTGGCGGGCGGTGAGGTTGCGGGGCGCCGTGTAGTCCCCGCTACCTGGCTGCGCGAGTCGTGGACCGCCGATCCGGACATCCTCGAGGCCTTCGCCCGGTCCGTGTCCGGGCCCTACCTTCCCGGCGGCTGGTACCGCAACAAGTTCTGGTTCGTGCCGCGAGAGCAGCACGTTGTCCTGCTCTGCCTGGGCATCTATGGGCAGATGCTCTACGTCAACCCCGGCACCGGTACGGTGGCCGGCAAGCTGTCCTCGTGGCCGGACGCGCAGTCACCGGCGATGCTGCAGGACACGCTGCGCGCCTTCGACGCCATCGGCGCGGCCCTCGCCGGTGCTGCGGCCGGCCCGCGGACGGTTCCCGGCGCCGGTGTGCCGACCCGGCACTAGCTCACGGGCTCGGTGCCGGTGCTGCCGGGCACGCCCGCACGCCGGTGTGCCCCGGCCGGTGCCCGTTCGGCATCATCATCGGCCTCAGCCGTCGTCGGCGGCGCGCCCGTGCGCAGGTCGCTGGCCCGCACCAGCACGATTCCGGCCAGGATGAACGCGCCGCCCAGGAACTGCACCGGGGTCGGCAACTGGCCGAGCAGCAGCCACGCGAACAGGATCGCGAACAGCACCTCGGCCATGCCGATGAACGAGGCGAGCTTGGCGCCCAGGCGGCGGGCCGCGCCGATGCCCGCGACGTAGGCGACGACCGCGGCGACCAGCGACAGCCCGAGCACGGGCACGATCCAGCTGACCCGGTGCCCGAGGAAGCCGACGTCGGCCGCGTTGAGGTGCACCCGGAGCGCGCCCGCCGCGCCGAGCACGCCGAGGGCGGCCGCGCCCACGCACATCCCGCCCCACGCCATGACGATCGGCGGCAGCGGCTCGTCCGCGGACGCGGACAGCACGAAGTAGACCGCCAGGCCCACGGCGGCCAGCAGGCCCCACATGACCCCGATCAGGTTGATCCGTGCGGAGCCCGCCAGCCCGAGCACCATGATCAGCCCGGCCACGGCCGACACGGTGCCGATGACGGTGAGGCGGCGGGGCCGCTCGCCGTGCCGCAGCCACAGCCAGCCCACCACCAGGACCGTGCCCAGGTATTCCAGCAGCAGCGCCACGCCGACCGGGACCCGGGCGAGGGCGTTGAAGTAGAACAACTGGCAGCCCGCCACCGCGATCAGGCCGTAGGCGGCCACCCGCGGCGCCGCCCGGCGGAGCCGCCGCCACCGGCCGCGCAACTGCGCCACGGCGGGCGCGGTCAGCATCAGCGCCGCCAGGGCGATCCGGATGATCACCGCCGCGGCGGGGCTCCACCCGGCCCGGATCAGCGACGACGCGAATGTGCCCGACGTGCTGAACGTCGCGGCCGAGAGCACGGCCAGGACCAGCCCGGCACCCGCCGGCCGGGAGGCCCCTGCCGGGCCGGGCCCGCCCGCCGGGCCTGATCCGCCCGCCGGGCCTGATCCGCCCGCCGGGCCGGGCCGGGCGGAACGTACCCCGGCGGCTGTCACCGCAGTCCTCCCGCCCTTGTTTAAGCCCCTCGTCGGGGCCGTCGTCCGTGACCTGCGCCTGCGACGTTAGCCAGCGGCGCGGTCATGAGTCAAGGAAGTTTTTGCTCATGACATGCCGATGGTCCGGGATCGGCTGACACCGCGGTCCGCGATCGGTGTCCCCGCCACAGGAAGATCAGGCTCAGCAGGCACGCCCCGGCGAGCAGCGAGTACGGCACGACATCCGACGTCGCCTCGGCCAGCGCCCCGCTGCCGGCCGCGGCCACGGCCTGCCCCGCCGCCCAGGCCAGATTCGACATCCCGAAGGCCAGCCCCTGGTTGAGCCCGAGCCGGTCCGCGCCGGCACTGAGCAGGGCCATACCCGGGGTAAACAGTGAGCCGAAGGCCGGCAGGCCCAGGATGAGCAGGGCCACCAGCCACGCGGCGGGACGGAGCACGGGTGCCAGCAGGCTGACGGCCACGCCCGCGGCCAGCGAGAGCCGGACCGGGACCAGCGGGTCGCGCCGGTCCGACAGCCGGCCGACCAGCGGGGACAGGGCCGCGTCGATGGCCGCCTCGGCCAGGAAGGTCGCGCCGATGACGAGCGTCCCGGCCCCCAGCCGGCTCAGCCGCAACGGCGCGAGCACGTCGAGCACCCCGAACGCCAGCCCTGCGATCGTGCTCAGCCACATTCCGGTGCCGACCTGGCGGTCGCGGATCGCGGGCCACGCCTCCCGCATGCGTTGCGGCTCGGCGCGATCCGGGCGGGGAACGATGAACGCCACGGCCATCAGGCCCGCGCCCAGCACCGCCGCGCCGGTAAAGGCCGGCCCAGTTCCCGTGCGAGCCGCGATGGTGCCCACCAGCGGGCCGAACAGTGCCCCGACGACGGCGGCGCCGAACGCGACGCCGAGCATCTCGCCGCGCCGTTCCGCTGGGGCGGCCCGTGCCAGCCAGGCCAGGGCGGCCGCCCAGGTGCACGCGCCGGCCAGTCCCTGCACGAAGCGCGCGGCGTCCAGCACGACCGGAGCCGACGACCAGCCGAAGATCAGCGTGGACGCGCTCATCAGCACCAGGCCGAGCAGGACCACGGGCCGGTTGCCCAGCCGGGCCGCGAGCGCCCCGCCGGGGAGTGCGCCGACCAGCGTGCCGACGGGATAGGCGGCGACCAGGAACCCGGCGCCCGCCTTCGACAGCCCGGCCGTCCTGGTGTAGTGCGGCAGCAGCGGCGTCAGGGCCGTGAAGAAGACCGTGTCCACCAGGACGAGCGCGCAGACGAACGCGAGCATGACCCGGAGCCGCGGGGTGAGCCGCACCTACGCGTAGCAGGACAAGGGCTGGCCCCCGTTGTACGCGATCATGTCGGTCAGCGCCGCTATCACGTCGACGCTGCTCCCGTCGGCGCTGCTCCCGTCGGCACCGCCGGCCGCGCCGAGGTCTGCGTAGGCGCGGTGCAGGTTGCCGACGATGCGCTCGCGATCCAGCCAGCCGTCGTACTCGCCCAGGTCGGTCTGGCGCGCGGTCTCCAGCGGCGACAGGCCCGCGTCGATCCCCCTCTGCGCGATGGCCAGGACGAACTCCAGGTAGCCGACGACCGTGCCGATCAGCTGGTGGTCGCACGGGGCGCCGTGGCCCGGCACGATGACCCGGGCCGGGATCGGCGCCACCACGTTGGTCAGCACGTCGATCGCGCCCCGTAGCGAGCCCATCAGCAGGAACGGGGTGCCGCCGTTGAACAGCAGGTCGCCGCAGAACAGCACCTCCTGCTCCGGTAGCCATACCAGGCTGTCGTTGCTGGTGTGCGCCGCCTGCCCGACGTAGCTGACCTCCAGCGGGCGGTCGCCGGACCACAGCCGTACCCGGTCGGCGAACGTCAGCGTGGGCGGGGCCAGCGTCACGTTGCCCCAGTCCACCGGCTCCCAGATGCCGGTATTGCCGGGTGGCCCGAACGCAATCATCTCGTCCCGGCACTTCTCCTGGGCGATGATCGTGGCCGTGCCGAACAGCGAGTTGCCGTAGGTGTGGTCGCCGTGGTGGTGCGTGTTGATCAGCATGCTGACCGGGGCCGGGCTGACGGTGGCGATCCGGTCGAGATAGGCACGGGTACGGCGCTCGGTCGAGCAGCCGTCGATGCTGATGACCGACGAGGGGCCGACGACGAAGCCGGTGTTGTTGATGTACCACGATCCGTCGGGCTGGACGTAGGCGTAGACCCCGTCCGCCACCTCGATCAGCTCGGGTGGCCCCAGTTCCGGATGGTCATGACTGCTCGCGCTCATATAGCGAAGCTTTTCAGACCGGGGCCGGGACCCACAGCCCGGACTCCGGTGGCGTACGGTGCCAGAGCGCGAACAGGTCCTCGCCGGGCCCGGCCGTGCCCCACCGGTCGGCGTACTCCGGCGTGGCCGGCCAGATCCGCGGGACCCAGGCGTCCTCGTCGCTGATCCGCTCCAGTGCGGTCGTGTACTCCACCACGAAGTTGTCCGGCCCGGCGAAGTAGGAGTACACGTTGTCGCCGGAACTGTGCCGCCCCGGGCCCCACAGCGGGGCGTGACCGTGCCGGACCATCCGGCCGGTGCCCCGCATGTACTCGTCGATGTCGCGCAGCTCGAACGAGACGTGGTTCAGCCCGGCGTGCGGCGCGGCGGCGATCGCCAGGCTGTGGTGATCGGCCGAGCAGCGCATGAACGCCATCCGGTCCTCCAGCCAGTCCGACAGCCGCAGCCCGAAGTACCGCTCGTAGAACGCCACCAGCGCCGGCGCGTCGGGCGAGTTCACGACGATGTGGCTCAGCTTGCGCGGCACCGACTCGCCCGCCTCGATCTCGCGGAACGGCTTGTCCGCGACGTCCGCGGACACCTCGACCAGCCGCCCGTCGGGGTCGAAGAAGCGGAAGCCGTACCCGCCGCCGGGCACGGCCAGGGTGCCGGGCTCGGCGGCGATCCGCACGCCGTCCGTCGCCAGCACGGCCGCGAGCCCGTCCACGGCCGCCCGGTCCTTCGCGCCGAAGGCGATCAGGTCGGTCCGCCGCTCGGCGGCCGCGCGCACCCGGACCACGAACGGCTCCGGGCTGCCGACCGCGCCGAGGAACACGACGTCGCCGTCGCCCCCGACCGGGTACAGGCCCCAGATGCCCTGGTAGAACGCGACCGTCCCGGCGAGATCCTCGGTGGCCAGCGCGACGTAGCGGACGTGCGTGATCGGCGAGCGCCGGGCCTGCTCAGACGGCCGGACCGCGGCGGGCGCGATGGCCGGGGGGAGCGGCGGCCCGGGCTGCGGCGGGGGCGGCACGGCACCGTCGAGCGTCGGGGGGCCGAACGAGGTGGTGGTCACGGGAACTCCAGATCTGCATCGTCGGGCGAGTCGGGTGGGGCGGGCCGCGGACGAGGCCAGGCCGCGAGGAGGTCAGGCCGCCGACGGTCAGGCGGGCGCGTTGAGGATCGCCTCCACGGCGTGTGCCTGTTCCACCTGGTGGTCGCGCATGCCCTGGACCGATGCGTCGTAGTTGTCGGCGTTGATGCTCATCTCGGCCTGCAGGATGCCGTGCGACACGTCCTGGACCAGCCGGGCCCGCGGGAACCGCCGTTCCCCGAAGGCCCGCAGCCGTTCCTCCAGCGAACCGCCCCCGGCCAGCGTCTCGGCCAGCACGATGCCGTCCTCGAGCGCCATCCCGGCCCCCTGGGTCAGGTGCGGCGCGCACGCGTGCGCCGCGTCGCCCAGGATGCCGATCCGCCCGGAGAACCACGGCAGCGGCAGCAGTACGTCCGAGATCGGGCTGAAGACAATGTCGTCCATCGGCTGCAGCGCGTCCCGTACCTCGCCCGGCAGCGCGCCGAACGGTGCCATCCGCGACCGCAGGATGCGGACGAAGTCCTCCCGGCGGTGCGTGACCCCCGGGGGGTCCGGGGTGACGACGAACATGTACATCGTCGTCGCGCTCAGCGGGATGTACCCCGCCTTGACCCCGAGCGCCTGGTAGACCCGCACGCCATCGACGTACGGCGGCCGCGGCAGTGTCACCCGGAACACTCCGAACCCGGAGTACACCGGGTCATGCTCGGGCCCGAAGACGGCGCGGCGGGTGGCCGACTTGATCCCGTCGAACGCGGCCACCAGGTCATAGGACTCGCGCCGCCCGTCGGTGAACGACACGTCCACGGCGCGCCCGTTATCGCTGAACTGCTCCATCGTGCCGCCGTACCGGATCTTGACGTCGTGGCGTTCCGCCGCGCTGATCAGGATGCGGTGCAGGTTGAGCCGGGACAGCGCGGTGTTGGCCGGCACGCCATCGCCGCCGAGGGTGCAGGGCACGTGCACGATGAGCTCACCGTCGGCGTCGTAAAAGTCAGTGTGGTCGTACTCGAAGCCGACCGCGCGGATCTCATCCAGCACCCCGAGGGCGCGCAGGGCGCGCAGGCTGTTGCCCGGCTGGTTGATGCCGACCCCGTACACCGCCAACTCGGGCTTGATCTCGACCAGGTCGACGTCGAAGCCTTGCTGGCGGAGGGCGATCGACGCGCCGAGGCCGCCGATTCCCGCGCCCAGGACCAGAATTTTCACCGGAGCCTCCCCATCCGACAGCGCATGCACGCCTACTGGCGAACGTAGGACGCGGACGGCGCCGGGGATAGCGGCAATCACAGATGTTTATCATCGACATCATCGATAATCGCGCTCGACCTGAGGATGCGGGTCCATGGACATCTCGGACGCATTGCGGCGGATGGACCTCAACCTGGTGGTGCCGCTGAACGCGCTGCTGGAGCAGCGGCACGTGACCCGGGCCGCCGAGTCGGTCGGCATCGGGCAGTCCGCGATGAGCGCCGCCCTGGGCCGGCTGCGGCGCCTGTTCGGCGACCCCCTCCTGGTGCGGAACGGGCGCGTGCACGAGCTCACCCCGATGGGACAGTCGCTGATCGAGCCGGTACGCACCGTCCTCGTCGGCCTGGAGCAGATGCTGGCCACCAGCCCGCACTTCGACCCGGCCACCGACGAGCGCACCTTTACCATCGTGGCCAGCGACTACGTGACGCTGATCCTGCTGCGGCCGCTGCTGGAGCGGCTCTACCGCGAGGCGCCGCACGTCGCGGTCAACGTGATCCCGGTGTCCGGGACGACCGAGGTGGAACTCGAGCGCTCCCAGGTCGACCTGGTCATCATGCCCCACGAGATCATCTCACCCGCCATGGCACACTTCCCGCAGCGGGCGCTGTACACCGACCGCTACGTGGCCGCGGTGTGGAACGAGCACCGCGAGGTGTCCGACATCCTGGAGGTCGGCCAGCTCACCACGCTCCGCTATGTCCGGTACCACTCGACCAGCGGCGGCCCGGCGTTCGTGGACGTCCAGCTGGCCCGGCTCGGCATCCACCCGAACGTCGCGCTGTCCACGCTGAGCTTCACGCTCGTGCCCTGGATGCTGCCCGGAACCTCGCTGTTCGCGTTCGTGCACGAGCGGCTGGTCAACAGCACCCCGGCGCGCCGTGAGCTGAAGGTGCTGGAGCCGCCCGTGCCGCTGGAGCCACTGGTCGAGACCATGTTCTGGCACCCGCTGTTCCACAACGACCCCGCGCACTACTGGCTGCGCGAGTGCGTCACGAAGCTGGCCGCCAGCCTGTGACCTCGTTATCGACCGCGTCGATGAGCTTCATCCATGAGACGCCGTTCCCGTCGCGGCAGGCCCTCCCTAGGATCAGTAGCGGCAGCGAAACGATCACTGATGACGGGGATGCGAATGCCGGCTGGCACGCCATACGCGCTGGGACGATTCCGGGGGAGTGCCGGGGACGACTTCTGCGGGGTCGTGATCGGCCCCGACGTGGTTCCGCTGGCCGCGCTGCATCCCGCTGCGACCGGCATCGAATCGCTTCTGATGGCCTGGCCGTCGAACGAGAAACTTCTCGGCGCCGCCGTTGACGACTTCATGGCCAGCCAGCCCGATGTGGCCAGCCAGCCCGATGTGGCCGGCCGGGCGGGCCAGTCCGGGGCTGCGGGCCAGCACCGGGCGGACGCGGTCCGCAGCGCCGGAGAGCTCACCCCGCTCGCGCCGTTCCGGCCGGGGCAGATCTTCCAGAGCGGCGCGAACTACAAGACCCACGTCGTCCAGCTCATGGTGGCCGCCGCCGCGGAGAAGGGCGATGATGATCCGGAACGGACATTGCGCGAGTCCACCGCGCTGATGACGGAACGCGCGGAACACGGCACCCCGTACGTGTTCGTCGGCCTGCCGTCGGCGGTGTGCGGTCCCCGTGACGACGTGATCCTGCCCGCCATCGGGGCCCGGCACGACTGGGAGCTGGAGCTCGGCGTGGTCATCGGCACCGAGGCGTACCAGGTCAGCCGGGACGAGGCGCTCGGGCACGTCGCCGGGTACACGATCGTCAACGACATCACGACCCGCGACCGGGTGTTCCGCCCGGACATGCCCGGTCTGGGCACCGACTGGCTGGCGGGCAAGAACTCGCCGACGTTCCTGCCCCTCGGCCCGTGGCTGGTCCCCGCGCCGTTCGTGCCCGAACCGATGGACCTGCGGATCACGCTGAAGCTGAACGGCGAGACCATGCAGGACGAGACCACCGCCGACATGATCTTCGGGATCGCCGAGCTCATCGCGCACGTCTCGTCCATCACCCCGCTGCGCCCGGGCGACCTGCTGCTGACCGGCTCGCCCGCGGGCAACGGCGCGCACTACGGCCGTTACCTGCGCGAGGGCGACGTGATGGAGTCCACGATCACCGGCCTGGGTGTACAGCGCAACCGGTGTGTCCGCCCATGAGTACCAGCTCGGGGCCCCGCGGCGAAGCCGCACCGGGGGGTTCCGGGGGGTCGTCCCCCCGGGCCAGCACAGTCATCGACGTCCACGCGCACGTCGACGTGCCCGCCGTCTACGGCCTGGTTCAGGATCAGCCCGGCCTGGCCGCCGAGCAGGCCGCGCAGTTCGCGACGTTCGGCGCCGGATCGATCCACCGCAACATCGAGCTGATGACGACGAGCTACCGGCCGCTGCTCGACGATCTGAGCACCCGGCTGGCCCAGATGGACGCCTCCGGCGTGGACATCCACGCGATCAGCGTCGTGCCGACGCTGTACCACTACTGGGCCGACGCGCCCCTGGCCAACGACATCGTCGCCGCCGCCAACGAGCACATTGCGGCGGCCGTCGCGGAAAAGCCGGACCGCCTGGTCGGCCTGGCCACGGTGGCGCTCCAGCACCCCGAGCTCGCCGCCGACCAGCTGCGGATGGCCCATACCGAGCTGGGCATGCGCGGCGCGGAGATCTCCACCAGCGTGCCCGGCGGTGACCTTTCCGACCCGGCGCTGGACCCGTTCTGGGCGGCCGCCGAGGAACTCGGCTCGTTCCTGTTCATCCACCCCTGGGGCTGCACCCTGGGCTCCCGGCTGGCCCTCGGCTACCTCGGCAACGTCGTCGGCCAGCCCGCCGAGACCACGGTCGCGCTGCACCACCTGGTGTTCGGCGGCGTACTCGACCGCTTCCCGTCCCTGCGGATCTGCGCCGCGCACGGCGGCGGCTACTTCCCGCACTACCTCGGCCGCGCCGACCACGCCTATCAGGTCCGTCCCGAGAGCCGCCTGATGGCCCGCCCGCCCAGCGAATACCTGGGCGCCCTGTACTTCGACTCGCTCGTCTACACCGGCGACGCCCTGTCCCGCCTGGTCTCCATCGCCGGCGCGGACCACGTCCTGCTCGGCACCGACTACCCCTTCGACATGGGCGTCACCGACCCCGTGGCGCGCGTCGACGCGATCGGCCTCCCCGCCGCCGACCGCGACGCCATCGTGGGCGGCACCGCCGCCCGCCTGCTGTCGCTCTGACCCCCGCCCGCCTCCGGGGGGCGCTGACCGGGCCCGGTGCCCGCCGCACGCGGTGACGCGGCGTACATTCGGTTCGTGCGCGAGATCCCGCTGGATGAGGCCCCTCGCGAAATCGCCGCCGTGGCCCGTGCCGCGGCCCGGGGCCAGATCATCTACCTGACCGAGGACGGGCAGCGCCTGGCCGCGATCGTCCCGCCCGAGTTCGCCGCCGAACTGGAGGACCTCTCCCCGGAGGAGGTCCTCGATCTGCTGGCCGACCTCACCGACGACCGGGCCGACCCTCCCGTGGACTCGTAGTCCAGGGGATTCTTTGGACCGGGCTCGGCCCAAACAGACCGCGGCACCAGGCCTTATCAGTAACCCGCGGCTACGTTGCCCCCGAGGGCCGCGACGAATCTGTCGGGGTCGACCAGGCTGACCGTCAGCCAGCGCACCTTCGAGTCGATCAGCGCACGCGCGCCGTACTACATGGCGCTCAACCTGCTGCGGATCGCGCGAAACGACTACATCGGCCCGGACTATGGCGAGAAGCTGGTCCGAGGGGCGAAGAGGCTGCTTCGCGCCGGTTGAGCGCCGGGAGCGACTACGCAGCCTGGCCTGGGGCGTGCTAACACCAGAGCATGGACATTCAGGCGGTCGTCTTCGACGTGAACGGCACCCTGGTCAGGATCGAGACCGAAGACGGCATGGATCAGATTTTCCGGTCCGCAGCGCACTTCCTCACGTATCAGGGGATCGACCTGTGCCGGGAGCAGGTCCGGGAGCTGTACTTCCGGATCATGAAGGAGCAGCAGCGAGCGAGTCCGGAGAAGTATCCCGAATTCGATGCCGTCGCCATCTGGCAGAGGATCATTCACGGTCACCTGACCGATTTCACCCGCACGCTGCCCGCCGCGAAACTTGACCAGATGCCGCTGTTTCTGGCCGAGATGTCCCGTGGTATCTCGCGTCATCGGCTGAGGCTCTACCCGAACGTGCGAGAAGTGCTCGACGTTCTGCGCGGGCGTTACCCGCTCGCGCTCGTCACCGATGCGCAGAGCGCGTATGTGCGCGGCGAACTGCACCGGGTCGGCCTGCTCGGCTACTTCGACCCGATCGTCATTTCGGGCGACCATGGCTACCGCAAGCCGGACCGGCGGCTTTTTCAGCTGGCGCTCGACAGCGTGGGAGTGCCGGCCGGGAACGCGGTGTATGTCGGCAACCACATGCACCGTGACATCTTCGGAGCGCGGGAGGCCGGCCTGAAGACCGTGATGTTCGATTCCGATCAGGGCACGAAGGTGTACCGGGACTGCGTGCCCGACTACACGATCACGGATTTCGGTGACCTGCTGAATATCCTTGGCATTCCGCCACGCTGATGAGGAAGCCGGGCGAAGGGGTGACCGTCTGCGTCCAGACGGTACCGTTCCAGTGCAGGATCGGCATCCCGCTCGGGTTGAGGCGGACCGCCCAGACGCCGCTGGCGGAGGTGGCCGCCGCACCGTGCAGGCGGCCGCTGAACGATGCTGCCGTCGCCGATGGCGCGGCCAGCGCCGCGCCCGCGGGGCCGGCGGTGCTGAGCGCGAAGGCCGCTGCCGCGGCACAGAACGCGCGGGTGAAATGCCTGTGCATGAGTCATGCCTTTCCTTATTGCCCGAGCCAGCCCCAGGACCATCTGGCCCGGCGGCGGAAATGCTTCGCTGCGAAAGCGGCCCGCGGGACGTCTCGTTCAATATAGGCCCCCCAGTGAATGTCCAGTGAGCGTGACAGGAAATTTACCAGCACGGGATCAGCGCACCGATTTCCTTTGCGGATATATTTCTGGATAAGGCCACTCATCCGCGCCTGGATAAGTAATTTCCCATGTTCCATGGATATGTCCGGGATTGGCGTAAGAATGCGGGCACCGAGGGTGCCGTACGCGACCTCGCCGTTGACTATACGAACGGAAGTGACCCGGCCAACCTCGGCTCCGGCATGTTCCGGCAGTCGGTCAGGGATTCGGACCTGTTGGCGTACCCGGGGAGATACCAGGCCCGGTCCCGCGTTGTGGCCGGGGACCCCGGATCAATGACCGGCGATCTGGCCGCCGTCGATGTGCAGGATCTCCCCGGTGATGTACGGCGATGCCTCCAGGAACAGGATGCCGTCGACGATGTCGCTGATCTGGCCGACTCGCCCGAGCGGGGGAAGCTGGTCACCGAGTCCGTCGTAGCTGTCCGCCGGGTGCATCGGCGTCTGGATGATGCCGGGCGAGACGGCGTTGACCCGGATGCCGCGGGAGGCGAACTCGACGGCCAGTGACCTGGTGGCCGCGGCGAGGCCGCCCTTGGTCAGTGAGGTCAGGGCGGACGGCGCGCCGGAGCTCGCATAGTCGACGAGGGTCGTCGTGATGTTGACGACGTGGCCGCCGCCGCCCTTGAGCATCTCGGCGATGGCGCGCTGGGTCAGCTGGAAGAATCCGGTGAGGTTGACGCCGACCACGAAGGCGTAGTCCTCGGCGGTGTAGTCGGTGAACGGCTTGGAGATGAAGACGCCGGCGTTGTTGACGAGGGTGTCGATGCGCCCGAACCGCTCCAGCGCACCGCTGATGATCCGGTCGGTGGTGGCGGGCTCGGCGATGTCGCCGTCGACGGTGAGCACGTCAGAGTCCCTTGCGGGCTTGATCGTGCGGGCGTTGGCCACCACTCCCCAGCCTTGCTGCCGGTAGGCCGCGACCAGGCTGGCGCCGATGCCCTGGGAGCCTCCGGTGATGATGGCGACCTTGTGGCCGGTTCGGTTCATGGCGCCGCGGCCGGCGCTGTTGCCGGAGGATGGCTGATCCGTCCGTGCTCGGCCTGGTAGGGGTGATGCATCGAGTGGTCGCCGGCCTCCCAGTACACCTCACTGCCCCGGACGCTACGCCCCATCCGGTAGGGAGACAAGTGAGCAAACAGACTCAGCTCGCGACGGGCTCCCGGGTGAGGCCGACCTTGGTGAACAGTTCCGCCAGCAGGGCGGGCAACTCGGCCGAGGTCGGTACCGCACCGAAGAAGTAGAAGTCCGGGCGGACCACGATCACCTCGTAGCCAGCCTCTCGCAGCCACGGCAGGTAGAAGCCGTCCACGTCCACCGCGACCTTCGCTGTGCCAGCCCCGGACGGGCCGACCCCGGACGGGTCGGCCCCGGACGGGCCGGCCCCGGCCGCCGCGCCCTCCTCCGCCGGCTCACCAGGCGCCACGAAACGGACCACATGCGAGCCGATCCGCTCCAGCGAGGCCCGCAGCTCCGAACTCAGCACGGCGGACAGGTCCACGGTGCTGGCCACCACGAACCCGGTCCCGATCATCTGGTCGAACCGCCCCACCGCCCCGGACGCCGAGGCGACCCGCCCCTGCGGGCTTAGCTGGCCGGCCACGCCCACCGGCGAACCGTCGGCCGACGTGGACAGCACGCCGGGCCCCAGTACCGGCGGCGGAATCGGCGGCAGCGCGAGCTCGGGTCGCCCCTCGGCCCTGAGCATGACCTCGTCCCGCGCGGCGACCGCGGCCGGGTCGGTCAGGCAGATCACGTTCCCCAGCTCGACGGACATCCCGATCGCGTTCTGGATATGCGCCGAACGTTCCGAGGCGTAGGTGTCCAGCAGCCGATCGGACGACCGGCCGGAGAGCACCAGGTCCAGCTTCCAGGCCAGGTTGGCGGCGTCCCGGATGCCGGAGCACATGCCCTGCCCGGCGAACGGCGGCATCAGGTGCGCCGCGTCGCCGGCGATGAGGACCCGCCCGTCCCGCCAGCGGTCGGCCCAGCGCGCCTGGAACGTGTAGACGGTGTGCCGCTCCAGGTCCGCGTTGCCCGGCGTCAGGTTCCACGGTTCCAGCAGCCGCCACGCCGTCTGCTCGTTGTTGAGCTCCTCGATGGTCTCGTTCGGCAGCCGCATGAACTCCCAGCGCCGCCGGCCCGGGCCGCCGGAAACGACCGTGGTGGGCCGGCGCGGGTCGCACATCTGCAGGTTGAACGGCCGCCACTCGCGTTCCTCGTGCGGGATGACGTCGAGGATCAGCCAGTCGTAGAAGAAGCCGAGGTCGGTCAGGCCGGTGCCCATGTGCTCGCGGACGAAGCTGTTCGCGCCGTCGCAGCCGACCACGTAGCGGGCCCGGATCAGGTGCTCCGCACCGAAGGCGTCACGGGCCAGCGTCACCACGTGATCGCCGCAATCCTCGATCATCATCGCCTGCCAGCCGCGCTGCACGCCAATCGTGGGGAACGACTCGGCCTTCGCGGCCAGCACGGCTTCCAGCCGGGGCTGGGAGAACATGTTGGCGGCCGGCCATCCGCCCGGCCCGGCGGAGCTCCAGTCGAAGTGGAGCAGCGTGCGGCCGTCGGCGTTGCGCCAGTCGTATTCACCGGACGGCTGGCTGATCGCGGCGACCTGTTCGCCGACCCCGGCGGCGGCGAACACCCGCGCGATCTCGTCGTCGTAGTGCACCGCCCGCGGGCGCGGATAGGCCTCGGCCCACCGTTCGGCCACACTGACCCGGTACCCGTACTGGGCCAGCATGATCGTCAGCATCTGGCCGACCGGCCCGTACCCGATGACCAGGACATCGCAGTCGGTGCCAGCTGACCCGAAGGCCGGCATCAGCTCGCCCCGTGCACGCCGGTCATCAGGCCGGCCAGGTCCTCGGGGGCCAGGAACGACGGCGGCGGGGGCGGCCCCCAGTTGTACAGGCCGCGCGCGCCTTCCCAGGTGCGCGGGGTCCACAGTGCGTCGTCGACGATGCAGTCCAGGTCGGAGTAGTACTCGGAGAAGTTCCCGGCCGGGTCGCGCAGATACCAGAAGAAGTTCGATCCGACGTGGTGGCGGCCCAGCCCCCACACGTGCCGCGCCGGGTCCTTCTCCAGCATCATCGTGGCCCCGCGGCCCACCTCGTCGACGTCGTTGACCTGCCACGACGTGTGGTGCAGGAAGGCCAGCGGCGCCTGCTGGACGAGCACGTTGTGGTGGTCGGTGGAGCAGCGCATGAACGCGGCGAGCCCGGGCACGGTGTCGCTGATCTTGAAGCCGAGGCCCTCGGTGAACAGCCGCTGCGAGCCGGCCTGGTCGGTCGAGCCGAGCACCACGTGCCCGAGCTTGCGCGGCTGCACCCGGTTCTCGCGCAGCACGCCGGGCGCGCGGGCGTCGGGCCGGGCGATGTGCCCCGGCGTGTTGTAGGGCGGGGGAGGGGTGTCAGCCTGCACGATGCGGTCGGCGACCTCGACGACGACCGTCACCTCGGTACCCGGGTCGTACGCGCGCACTCCCGCCAATGTCCTCATCGCTGCGATATCCAGCCTCGCGAGGGAGGCGGCGACCCGTTCGATGTCGTCCGGGTCGTCCGCGCCGACGCGCAGCTCGACCAGCCGGCGCCGGGCGGCCGGCACCAGCCGCATCTGCTCGCCGCCGTCGCCGGTCGTGAAGCTGTACCCCTGGTCGCCCGCCGAGTCAGCCTGCCCACCGGGGGAAGTGCCGGCGGAGGTGGCCTGATCCGCGAGGGAGGCGGCCTCGCCCGCGGCCCGGCCGGGCAGCTGGCCCAGGCCGAACTCGGCGTAGTAACCAGCGGTTTCCTCGACGTTGGGGACCCCGATCGTGATCCGGGTGAGCCGGTGCAGCGCCATCGTCAGTCGCCGCCCTCGGAACCCTCGTAGCCGGGACCCGCCACGAAGTCGTTGCGCAGCTCGCCGACGCTCTCGATGTGGCTGGTCAGGACGGCGCCCGGCGGGATGAACCGCTTCGGGTCGCGGGCGTTGCCGACCCCCGAGGGGGTGCCGGTGAAGATGATGTCCCCGGGCAGCAGCGGGCAGATGGCGGACAGCTTCGAGATCAGCTCGCGCACGTTGAACATCAGGTCGCGGGTCCGGCCGAGCTGCAGCACCTCCTCACCCAGGCGGCAGCCGAGCTCCAAGTCGTCGGGGTGGGCGATCTCGTCCACCGTGACCAGCGCGGGGCCGAGCGGCGCGAAGCCGGGGTAGGACTTGCCCAGCGAGAACTGCGGCACCGGCCCGGCCAGCTGGATGACCCGTTCGGACAGATCCTGGCCGACCATGAACCCGGCCACGTGGTCGTACGCGGCGTCCTCGCTGACGCGGTACGCCTGCCGGCCGATCGCGACCACCAGCTCGACCTCCCAGTCGACGGCGCCGCTGGGCAGTTCCACGGTGGCGTTCGGCCCGGTGATGCAGGAGGGGAACTTGGTGAAGACCGTGGGGGAGTCGGGGCGGCCCATCTTCGACTCGCTGACGTGGTCGGCGTAGTTCAGCCCGATGGCGAACACCTGCCGCGGGGCCGGGGTCGGCGCGCCCAGGTCGGCCGGGTCGATCGCGAAGTCGGCGCGGCCCTCCTGGCCGGCGGCCCACTCCCGGAACTCGTCCCACTGGCCGAAGACCCCCTGCGGGTCGCCGGAAAACCGGCCGTCGCTGGCCTTCCCGACGTCCAGGCCGGCGCCCGAGGGGTCCTGCAGGACCAGCCGCTGGCCGACGTTGACGATACGCACGTGCACTCCATTCGCCGGGTTACGTTGAGGGCGTTCTCATCGTGGTCGGCCAGAAAGTCGATTGTCAATAGATAATCGATTTCTATGGCGGTGATATTATCCGGGCATGGCCAAGCGAACGGGCGGCGAGAGTCTCGCCGTCGACGTCTATGACCAGCTGCGGGCCGACATCTTCGATCGCCGCTTCACCCCCGGGGAACGCCTCAAGCCGGCCGAGCTCGGCGAGCGGTTCGGCGTGAGCATCAGCGTCATGCGCGAGGCCCTGGGCCTGCTCGCCACGCAGAACCTGGTGCGCATCGAGCGCAACCGCGGCTTCCACGTGATCACGCTCTCGCCGGACGCCCTCGCGGACCTGACCGTGGCCCGGAAGATCAACGAGGGCGCCGCGCTGCGGCTGTCGGTCGAGCGCGGCGGCGTCGGCTGGGAGTCGGAGGTTCTCGCGGCCCACCACCGGATGGCGAGCGAGCCGATCTACCGTCCCGACGCCCCGCACCGCCGGAACAACGACTGGGCGGCCGCCCACATCGCGTTCCACTACAAGCTGATCGAGGCGTGCGGTAACCCCGTTCTGCTCGACATCTGCGTGCGGCTGTCCGACGCGGCCGAGCTGTACCGCGCCTGGTCCGGCGCGTGGGCCGAGGGCCGGGAGCCGGTCCGGCGGGACATCGCCACCGAGCACCGCGAGCTGATGGAGGCCGCGCTGGCGCACGACGCCGGCCGCGCCTGCCAGCTGTTCGAGGCGCACGTCGACCGCACCGCGGCCATCCTGCTGGTCCTCGACACCGCCGCCCCCGAGGGCCGGCCCGCGGGCCAGGCGAGCTGACGTGCCGGTCCCGCTGCCGCCGCTGCAGCCGGTGCCGCTGCAGCCCTCTGCCATCGACCTGCACGCGCACTTCCTGCCCGCGCGGTACCGGGCGGCCGCGCTGGCCCACGGGCAGGCGCACCCCGACGGCATGCCCGCCCTGCCCGAATGGGACGCCGCGGACGTCGTCGCCATGATGGACGACGTGGGGATCGCCGCCGCGGCGCTGTCGATCTCCTCGCCGGGCGTCTCCTTCCTCGATTCCCCGGCCGCCCGCGCCAGCCTCACCCGTGCCGTGAACGAGGACGGCGCGGCCGCGGTCGCGGCGTACCCGGACCGGTTCGGCCTGCTGGCCAGCCTGCCACTGCCCGAGATCGGCGCCGCACTGGCCGAGATCGGGCACGCCTTCGACGTCCTGGGGGCCGACGGGATCGGCCTGCACACCCACTACGGGCCGGTCTACCTGGGTGACGCGCGGCTCGATCCGGTCATGGCCGCGCTCGACGCGCGCGGCGCGCTGGTCACGATCCACCCCGCGTCCCCGTGCGGCTGGGAGCAGGTGTCGTTCGGCCGCCCCCGGCCGATGGTCGAGTTCCTGTTCGACACGACCCGCGCGGTGGTCAACCTGGCGCTGAACGGCGTGCTGGACCGCTATCCGGCCATTCGCTGGGTGGTGCCGCACGCCGGAGCGGCCCTGCCGGTCCTCGCCGACCGTGTTGACCGCCTGTACCCGCTGATCTGCCCGCCCGCCCCGGCCGGCTCGCCGGGCTCCGCCGCCGCGGGCTCTCCGCCGGTGGACGTCATCGCGGCCCTCGGCCGGCTGTACTACGACCTGGCCGGCCTGCCGCTGCCCCGCGCCCTTCCGGCCCTGCTCAGCCTCGTCGAGCCGGGCCAGATCGTATACGGCAGCGACTACCCGTTCACCCCGGCGGCCACGGTCCGTGCCTTCGCCGAGGCGATCGCCGCCACCAGCGTGCTCGACGCCGGGGCCAGGGCGGCCGTGCTGCGCGGCAACGCGCTCGGCCTGCTGCCCCGTCTGGCCAAGGCTCAGCCCGCTATCGGGCCGGCTCCCGCGACTCGCTGATCTCGATGAATGCCTCCAGCGAGCCGGAGTCATCGACCGCGCCCAGGCTCAGCACGTCCGCCAGCTTCGCCCCCAGCAGGATCCGCTTGATCGGCACCTCGAGCTTCTTGCCCGTCCGGGTGTGCGGGATGGCGGCCACCTCGAAGATCTCGTCCGGAACGTGCCGGGGCGAGGCCTCCCGCCGGATCGACGTGGTGATCAGCGTGCGCAGCTCGCCGTCCAGCGTGCGGCCCTCCTCCAGCACGACGAACAGCGGCATCCAGTACCCGCCGCCAGGCTCGTCGATCCCCACCACCAGCGCCTCGCGGATGCCGGGCAGCCGCTCGACCACCTGGTAGATGTCCGCGCTGCCGAGCCGGACGCCGTGGCGGTTCAGGGTGGCGTCGGACCGGCCGTGGATCAGCACGCTGCCCACTGCCACAGGGCGTCGTAGTCCGGCAGGTCAATGCCGTGCTCGCGCTCGGCCCACCGGGTGAACGCGGCCAGAACGCTCTTTTCCGTCTCGGCGGGATCGGGTTCCCAGACCGGCGCCGGGCCTGATTCCTGGTGCGGACTGGTCATGGGGCCCCCTAGCCCGCCGCGTCAGCACCCGGCTGCACCGGATGATGCTCGACGTAGAACTCCAGCAAGGACGCGGTCTTGTTGATGTGCTCGGTGAGCAGGACCGCGGCGCGCGCCGCGTCGTGATCGAGCGCGGCCTCCATTAGCCCGCGGTGCTCGGCCGGTACGTCCCGCGGCGCCTGGTCGGTCGAGAACGACCCCGACCACCGCCGGTAGAGCTCGGCGGTTTCCCGCAGGCTCGCCGCCAGATCGCGCAGCCGCGGGCTCGGGCACGCGCTCAGCAGCGCGCTGTGGTACTCGGCGTGCGCGCGGGCCCAGTCCTCGGTGACGGTCTCGCCGGCCTCACCGGTCAGGTAGGTGGTCCGGGACAGCCGATGATGGCTGGCCACCACGCGCGCCTCGTACTCGACGTCGGCGTGCTCGATCGCCTCCCGCAGCCCCGCGCCCTCGATGAGGATCCGGAGCCTGGAGATGTCCCGCACGTCGGCGATGTCCAGGTCGACCACGGAGAACCCGAGCTGCGGCTCGGCGACCACCAGGTCCTGCTCGGTCAGCCGGGTCAGCGCCTCCCGCACGACGGACAGGCTGACCTTGTACTGGGTGGCGATCGCGCGCGGGCTGAGCTTGGAGCCGGGGGCGTACCGGCCGGCCAGGATCTCCGCGCGGATAGCGGCGTACACCGCCCGGCTCAGGCTCCGGGGCGCTGCGGGGTCACGCATCAGATCTCCCTCGGCGTTGTGCACAAACGGTAGCACGCTAGACGATCTCGGCATCAACCAACGAGTATCCATATTGAAATCGATTTTTGCTAAAAGAATCCTTGACATCCCTAACTGGCGATATTCACACTCATCTGAGCAGCACAACGAGATGAATCGATCGGACTCAGAGGGCCGACAGCGGGCGATCCCGCACGCCAGAAGCGAGCCTGCCGCCCGGTTGGCCACGTCTTCCTGCCGCTCCTCAGCCGACTTTCCGGAGGGCCCAGAGACAATGCCGTACAAGCCCCGTCCACGCAGGTACGCCTGGCGAGCCCTGGCTGCCGCCTTCGTCGGCGCCATCACCCTGACCGCCGCGGCGTGCAGCAGCAGTAGCAGTAGCGGCGGCGGTTCACCGTCGTCCGGCGGCAGCGCGCAGGCCGCGAACTCTGGATCGGGCGACGTGAGCGCCGCCAGCGCGGGCCTTGCGCAGTTCACCCAGGCGGTCAACAGCTACGTGGCGCAGCAGACCGTCAGCGGGGTCAGCGGCCTGAAGGGCAAGTCGGTCTGGTACATCCCGATCGGTGCGTCGGTCCCGATCCTGGCCACGTTCGGCGTCGCCATGCAGTCCGCGCTGGCCAAGGCGGGCATCACGATGCGCACCTGCGACGGGAAGTTCCTGCCCACCAACGCCGTCGCGTGCATCTCCCAGGCCGAGACCGATGGGGCCAACGGCGTGGTCACCGGGTACATCGACTACGCCTCGATGCCGACGTCGTTCAACAGCCTGGTGTCGCACCACATCCCGGTGCTGGTCGCCGGCGAGGCGCCGGACGGCGGCAAGACGTCCTCACCCCAGCTCGCCTTCTTCAACACGATCCAGACGATCGAACTGATGCAGAAGCTGGACATGGACGCGGTCATCGCCGACAGCAAGGGCAAGGCGAACATCCTCTACCTCGGGGTCACCGACTCCCCGCAGACGCTGGACGCCGCGACCTACGGCAAGCAGTACCTGACCGCCCACTGTTCCGGCTGCACGATCAACGAGATCACGTACAACACGGCCAGCATCGCCAAGGTGCCGTCACAGGTCAGCGCGGCGCTGATCTCGAACCCGTCCACCACGTACGTGGTGGACGAACTGGACGCGGCCGCGCAGCCGTCGGTGCAGGGCATCCAGAGTGCGGGCTACACGAACAAGGTCAAGCTGGCCTCCACCGACGGCGACCTCGACTCGCTGCAAAGGGTCAGCGCCAGCCAGGTCCAGTTCGTCGACATCGGCACCAGCCCGATCTACGAGGGCTGGCAGTTCGCGGACGGCATCATCCGGATGCTGCTCGGCCACACGCCGTCCTTCACCGTCGGGGTCGTCCGGGTCTTCAACGCCAGCACGGTCAAGGGCCTCTCGCTGACCCCGGCCGCGTACGCGACCAACGCCTGGTACGGCAGCGATGCGTTCCAGCAGACCTTCCTGACCGCCTGGGGAGTCAAGTAAATGCCGGACCCTGCTCGCCTCACGGTCCGCGGGCTGACCAAGACCTTCGGGTCCGCGCAGGTCCTGACCGATGTCGAGCTGTCCGTTCTGCCCGGTGAGGTGCACGGCCTCGCTGGGCAGAACGGATCGGGCAAGTCGACGCTCATCAAGATCATCACTGGGCTCTACACCCCGGACCCCGGTGCGCTCTTCGAGGTCGACGGCCGGCCCATCCGGCTGCCGGTGCGCTGGCCGGAGGTGCACGCCGCGGGTGTCTCGGTGGTGCACCAGGACCTCGGCCTGCTGGACCAGCTGACCGTGTCGGAGAACATCTGCGTCGGCGGCTTCCCCACCCGGCTGGGCCGGATCAACCGGACCCGCCGCGACGAGCTGGCCGCGCGCACGCTGGACCGGCTCGGGGTCAGCCTGTCACCGGCCCGGGTGGTAGGCACGCTGACGGCGGCGCAGCGGGCCGAGGTGGCCATCGCCCGCGCGATGCGCGATCTCACGCCGGGGTCGGGGCTGATCATCCTGGACGAGTCGACCCGCGCGCTCAGCGGCGCCGACCTGGAGCACATCCATCAGCTGCTGCGCCGGATCGCCGCCGACGGCAGTTCCGCGCTCATGGTCAGCCACAGCCTGTCCGAGCTGATGGCGGTCACCGACCGGATGACGGTGCTGCGCGACGGGCGGGTGGCCGGCGGCGGGATGCCCACCTCCGGCCTCAGCGAGCAGGAGCTAGCCCGCCGGATGCTCGGCAGCTCCGTCGAGGCCGTCACACCGCGCGCGGTGGCCGGCCCGCAGCGGCAGGGCGCCGAGGGCCAGGAGGGCCCGGCCGACCCGGGCCGCCCGGCGGTCACCGTGACGGGCCTGAACGGTCCGCACCTCGCCGACGTGAGCTTCTCGGTGGCCCGGGGCGAGATCCTGGGCCTCACCGGGCTGCCCGGCAGCGGCTACGAGGACATCGCCTACCTGGTGAGCGGCGCGCAGCGGGCCGTCGCGGGCGAGCTGCGCACCGGCTCGGCCAAGGTCAACCTGGCCCGCGGCAGCGTGGCCGCGTGCCTGCGGGCCGGCGTGGTGCTGGTGCCCGAGCGCCGGGACCGCGACGGCCTCGCCTTCGAGCTCAGCATGCGCGACAACATCAGCCTGCCCGAGCTCGGCAAGCGGGGCCGGCCGTGGTTCGTCGCGCGCCGCTGGCAGCAGGAGGACGCCGAGGCGGCCGCCGCGACCCTGGGTATCCGGCCCCGCGCCCCGCACATCCTGGTCAAGCAGCTCAGTGGCGGGAACCAGCAGAAGGTCCTGCTGGCCAAGTGGCTGAACACGGGACCCGCGCTGCTCGTCCTGCACGAGCCCACGCAGGCGGTCGACATCGGCGCGCGGACCGACATCCTGCACGCGCTGCAGCGCGCCGCCAACACCGGCACATCGATCCTGCTGGTCAGCAGCGAACCGGAGGACCTGGTCGCCACCTGCGACCGGATCCTCGTCTACGGCCGCGAAGTCGGCCTGCGCCAGGCGGACGCGGCTACGCCGGAGCAGCTCATCGAGGAGATCTACGCGACCAGCGAAGCCACCGCAGGGAGCCTGACATGACGATGTCCGACCAAACCGGGAGGCCCGGAGCGGACACGGACCGGAGCGAAGATCCAATGACGAACACCACCCCGCCGGCCGGCCCGACTCCTCCGGCGGATGCGGCCCCGCCGGCTGGCCCGCCGGAGCGCGCTACCTCCGCGGGGGTGACCACCGCAGGGGTGACCACCGCAGAGGCCCGGACCACGCGCGCCGGACTGGCCCGGGACCGGCTGCACTGGTTCGGTTCCCGGTACGCCCTGGTCGGCGTCTGGATCCTGATGGCGATCATTTACGGCATCGTCACCCCGCATAACTTCCTGCGGATCAGCACGGCGCAGGCCATCTTCGGCTCGCAGTCCCCGCTGCTGTTCCTGTCGATCTCGGCGCTGTGCACGTTCGTCGTCGGCGAGTTCGACCTCTCCTTCGCCGGCGTCATGGGCCTGGCCGCGACGATCATCCCGGTGCTGTCCGGCCTGCACCACATGAACGTGGCCCTGGCCTGCCTGATCGCGCTGGTGTCCTGCATCGCCTGTGGCGTGGTCAATGCGTTCTTCATCGTCAAGCTGGGCGTGTCGTCGCTGATCGTCACGCTCGGCACGGCCAGCCTCTACCTGGGCCTCGCCGAGCTGCTGTCCAACCAGAACACGGTGTCGGTGACCAACCCGCACTTCGCTCAGATCGCGCTGCAGGACTTTCTCGGCCTGCCGCTGTCGTTCTGGTACGGCATCGTCCTGTGCGCGGCCTTCGCCTACGTGATCAAGTGGACGCCGATCGGCCGGCACATCGTGTTCGTCGGCGCGAACCGGGAGGTTGCCCGGCTGGCCGGGATCAACGTGAACCGGATCCGCGTGGGCAGCTACATCAGCGCCAGCATCGTCGCGGCGCTGGCCGGCATCATGCTCGTCGCCACGGTGGGCGGCTTCGACCCGACCGCGTCGCCGAGCTACCTGCTGCCCGCGCTGGCCGCGGTCTTCCTCGGCACCGCGGTCGTGATGCCGGGACAGTTCAATCCGATCGGGACGCTGTTCGGTATCTACTTCCTCGAAACGGGCATCATCGGACTGCAGCTCCTCGGTTACAGCGGATGGGTCCAGGACGCCTTCTACGGGGCCGGTCTGGTCGCCGCGGTCACCGTCGCGCACCTCGTCCGCAACCGCACCCGGGTCGCCTGAGACCCGGCCACGCCGGGGGCCTAAGACTACTGATTGGGGCACTGTGCGATTCATCAAGGCACGAACTGAGCAGGGTGCACGGCTGGGCGTCGTCCGGCCCGACGGCGTGGTCGAGATGGCCCGCGAGGCCGGCCGCCTGGAGCCCTACTTCGGCGACGACGGCGAGGCGCTCCGCGCGCTGGCCGGCGCGATCCACGCCGACCCGGCGGGGGAGTCCGATATGGGCCACCTGGCCCTGCTGAAGCCCGTCGACCCGGTGTCGATGCGCGACTTCATGGTCTTCGAGGAGCACATCCTGCCGGCCTGGCGGCGGTCCGGCCTGAGCCGTGGCCCGGACGTCTGGTACGAGCAGCCGATCGGGTACTTCAGCAACGCCGCGACGATCCGCGGGCCGCACGACCCGATCGAGATCCCCGGCGGCTCGGAGCGGCTCGACTTCGAGCTGGAGGTGGGCGCGGTCGTCGGCCGCGAAGCGGCCTCGGTCACCGCCGACGACGCCGCCGACCGGATCGCGGGCTTCACCATCTTGTGCGACTGGTCCGCCCGCGACCTGCAGTTCCGCGAGATGGACGGGCGCCTCGGCCCATTCAAGGGCAAGGACTTCGGCTCGTCGCTGGGCCCGGTCTTCGTCACCCCCGACGAGCTGGCCTCGCGCCGCAGCGGCAACGGCTACGACCTGCTGATGACGTCCACCGTCAACGGCCGCCAGTACGGCAGCGACCACTGGTCCTCGGCGTACTGGTCCTTCGAGGAGCTGATTTCCTACGCCTCGTGGAACTCGCGGGTGGAAGCGGGATCGATCATCGGCAGCGGCACCTGCCAGGGCGGCTGCATCCTGGAGCTGTCGGTCCGGCACAGCCCGGAGGAGTACCCCTGGCTCGCCCCCGGCGACGAGGTCGTCCTCGGCATCGAGCAGATGGGCGAGATCAGGGCCACGGTGCAGGCCCCGGCCCGCGGCCCCTGGCCCGGCCGCAGGACCATCGCCGAGCCCGACGCCCGCAAGGCCCCCGTCTAGCCCGGCCACGCCGGTCCTGCCGGGGCCCTGTTCTAGGCTCGAGAGCAGAAGACCGGCGGCGAAGGCAGAGGGGACCCAGCTGACGATGGACCGAACCCGGATGAGGCAGGCGTGCCCCATCTTCCCGGTCAAGGACCTCCGGGCCGCCCTGGATCACTACGCGTCGCTCGGCTTCGCCGTCCGCGCGTACGCGGACGGGGACGACTACGGTTTCATCGAGCGGGACAAGGTGGCCATGCATCTCACCGCCCGGTCGGACTACTACCCGGACGGCACCGTCAGCGTGGCCTACCTCGTCGTCGGGGACGCCGATCAGCTTGCCGCGGAGTGGACCCGGGACGGCATCGCGGGCCACACCAACCCGCCCGTCGACACCCCCTGGGGCATGCGCGAGGGAACCCACTTCGACCGTTCCTAGTCACTGAGCGGTAGTGAGTACTGCTCAGTGGGCGGCCCCGGACGGTCTTGGGCTGCCTGGTTGCCTGCCGTGGTCCGGTGAGGTCGGCCGGTCTTGGTGCCGGGTGGCTGCCGGGGGCCTGGTGGGTCGGCGGGTTTCCTGGGTGCGGGCTTGGTCGCCGGTTTGGTCCGGGGCCGCGTCTGGGCTGGCCGTGCCGCCTCCGCTGGGGCGGGCTGGTTCCCTGTCACGCGGCGCCTGGCCCGGTGCCCGAGCCCGCGTCGCCCGATCACCAGCGCTGCCGCGTGGTGACCGGTCGTCTTCGGATGATGTGCGCGCAGCGGGGCGAGCCAGTGCTCGGCCGCCCAGCGGGAGGTGTAGGCGGGGTCGACGACGATGACCGGCAGTCCCGCGTTGGCTGCCATCTGCACCAGGCGGTCCCGGAACTTCCCGGTGGGGAGGCCGCAGACGGCGCGGCGGAAGTTCCGGCCGCGGCGGCCGCGGGCGGGCCTGCCGCCGGCCCGTTCGCGTCCTTCGGCGCGGGCGGCGGCGAAGTCCAGGTCCTCGATCACGATCGCGCGGGCATCGTGCTGCCGGGCGGTGGCGATCAGGTTGCTGATGACGGCCCGCAGGTGGCCGTCGCGCGTGGCCGTGGCCAGCCCGGCCAGGTCGAGCCGAACGGTGGCCGCCACACCGAGGATGTTGCCGTCGGGGGCGAGCGCGGCGACGGCGAGGTGGCCGTGGTTGACATCGATGGCCACGACCGGGTGCCGCCGCAGCGTATCCAGCGCTGCCGCTGGGGCGGGCGCGGTGGTCCAGGAGGCGGCCAGATACCAGCGGTCACGTACCGGGTCGAAGGAGATGTCGTACCGGACCGCGCCACTGGCCGCCTGGGCGGCGACCTCATCCCCGCGGTAACAGAACCCGGCCGGGCAGGACAGCCGGTAGCGGCCGTGCGGCTGGTTCGCCAGATGTGACAGCGGGGCGGGGAGCTTGATCTCCAGCCAGCCCTCGTCCGGGTTCCACCGGATCGTCTCGTTCCCCCACGGCTTGTCTGCCTCGCCGTCGGCGGTCAGGAACAGCCGCGACGATTCCCACGCCCGCCGCCACTGGTCTTCGCTGAGCCCAGCCTCGCGCAGGTTGTTCCTCTGGCGCAGCAGCGCCTTCCCGCCGCGGACCACCGATACGGCCCCGCGGCCGGCCTGCCGCTGGACCCGGCTGAGCCGGGCCGTCAGCGCCTTGAGCCGGATGGTCTTGGCATGCCGTTCCGCGGCGGTGGCATACCCACGAACGCGAGGCCCTAAGGGTCGTTCGCCCGCGACGCGGCCGCCTCGTGCACGGCACCCACCGGCGGCGGCCATGCGAGACCGGCTCGCGTCCTCGGCTCGCCCGGCAAGCGGTTGGCTCTGATTATGACTGAGGGCGCGCTGCGCCACGCAACGGCGGAGAGGGCGAATCACTGGAACGTGCGCACGCTCACAAGCACTCACTATTAGGCGAGCAGATCCTCGACCCCGACGGCAACCTCCTCCGCTTCGGTTCCCCCATCGGCCCGCATTAACGGCGCCTCGCGCGGTCTCCGGTTCAGAGAAGCGTTCTCCGGTGGGCTACGACGGCCGCATGCCGACGTTCCCGGTCCGCCCAGGACGTCACCGCGCACATTCACCGGACAGAGCTTTGCGCGCGCTGGCCCATGCCAGCTTGCTCACCGTCTAGTTCGATCTATGCCAGCGCCATCGAACAAGGGTGGCGGCTTGTTCGGATTTACTTTCTTTCCTTCACGAAAGTTCCCTTGCCGACCCTGCTGACGACGAGGCCGCGTTCCTGAAGTTCACGCATGGCCCGGCGGACGGTCTGGTAGGCGATTCCCCAGTCCTCGGCCAGTTTGCGCATGTCCGGGAAACGGTCACCTGGCTGGAGCGCACCGGATTCGATTCGTGCCTGTATGTAGTCGGCTGCTTGCTCGTAGAGCGGGACCACTGACCCGAAGTCGAATTCTGGCCGCTCAGATGCCATGCGGCAAACCTTATAGGGCTGTTTACCAGGGCAAACGCTCGTATCGCGCTGCATTGCGATACATGGCGATGTACTCTAAATAAGTGGTGCCCGGTGCTGACCCGTACCGGGCACGGTCCAACGGGTCAACTACGGGTCGGTAAGGGACGCAGCGATGGCAGCGCCGTACGAGCAGGAACTCAGGCAGCAGCAGTTCATCCAGGACCACCCCGCCTGGTCGATCCACGCCGAGGACGGGCCGAGCTTCACCGCCGAAAAAGACGACGGCACCTGGCGCCACATCGTCGCCCACCCCACCCTGAAAGGCCTGCTGGACCGCCTCGACGAGATCGTGGCCGGCCAATGACGCAGGCACCGCTTCCCGCACCGCCCCCCTGCACGGCGTCCGGTTCCGGCACGGAACCGGCGCAGACCATCACTCGGCGGCTGGCCACCGCCGGGTTCGGCGTCCACGGCACCCGCTGGCGGGACCGGCACGAACTGACCGTCCTTAACGCCACCGCCGCCCGCTCCTGTTTAACCCTCACCGGTTGTGGCTGGGCCCGGTGGCATTACGAACCCGCCCCTGGCCCCGGCGCCGATGCGGCCACGCTGGCCGCGATCATCGTGCACATCCTCGGCGCACCCCACATGGCCGACAGCACCACGGGCGTAGACGCCTACCGGGCGTTCCCGCTCAAAGGGGCGGTCGGGCGGTGCCTGCAAGACCGGGGCCTGACGGTGACGCTGCGAGTGTGTGAGGACTGGGAATCGTTTGAGGCCACCACCGACATCGAAGTCAGCAGCCCCGCCCGGCCCTGGCTCGGCGCGGTGCGCCTCGCCGACAACGGGTACCTGGACTGGGAATGTGACTACCGCGCCGCCTTCCACGGCGACCCCGGCCAGCTAGCCGACATGATCGCTCCCATCCTCCGTGCTCACCCCGGCACCCGCCCGCGGCGCATTCCCCTCACAGCAAGCTGACCGGCCAAGGTATGAATGTGCGGTGACGGATACTCATCAGGCCACGCGCCGTGAGCCGCATGCGTACCTGCGGGGCGAGCTGGTCGTCGTTATCGACTGCTCCGATCTGGACCGTTCGGCCGAATTCTGGACCGGTGTGCTGGGGTATGTGCGGGATGGCGTGGCCACCGGCCGTTATCAGACTCTGCTGCCGGCCGACGGCAAGGGCGCCGAGGTCCTCCTGCAGCGGGTGCCCGACGGAAAGCAGGCCAAGAACCGGGTTCATCTCGACCTGCGCACGCGCCAGCTCGAACCCGAAGTGGAAAGAGTGGTGCGTCTCGGCGCCCAGGTCCGCACGGAGCGGCCCATCACCGAGCACGGCTGGCGCTGGCACATCCTCGCCGACCCGGACGGCAACGAGTTCTGCGTGCTGCAGCCACCCGTCTCGCACTGGGCGGGGTAACCGGGGCCGACTGCTCTGGGAGCCGAGCCCGCGCGTGAGGCGGCGGTGCGGACTCAATGGGGCTGAGCGAGGACGGGCCGTCCCGGCTGGTCGCCATCGGCCCGGTTGCTCACCTGCCGCTCAGCGCGACGGACGGCCGAGCAGCCGCTCGATACTGCGGCGGTCGCGCTTGGTCGGACGGCCCGCGCCGCGGTCCCGGACCGGCGCCGCGACCTTTTCCTCACGAGGCGGCGGGGGCGGGCTGTGGTCGACGTAGCACTCGGCGGCCACGGAGGCGCTGGCCCGTTTGGTGATGATCCGCGCGACCTCCACGATGCGCTCGCGCCCTTCCTGGCGCAGCCGCACCTCGTCGCCGGCCCGCACCGCGTGCGCGGGTTTGACGCGTACCCCGTTGACCCGGACGTGCCCCGCCTTGCAGGCGCTGGACGCGGCCGAGCGGGTCTTGGCCAGCCGGACCGACCAGATCCAGCTGTCCACCCGTCCCGTCTGATCGTCGGCCACCCGCCAACTGTAATGCGATGGTGCGCTGGCAGCGCCGGCCGTCAAGCGGCCGACGGCGTCCCGCCAGGTGAGTACCGGGCCGGTTAAGGTGAACAGGGTGAACGGCACCGACGCTATCGTCGAGCGCATCCTGACGAGTTACCGCACTATTACCGTGGTCGGCGCGAGTACGGTGCCCGCCAAGGCCGCGCACTCCGTCCCGGCGTATATGCAGCGGCACGGCTGGCGCATCATCCCGGTCAACCCGCACGCCGGCGAACTCCTCGGTGAGCCGGTCTACCGGACGCTCGCCGACGTCCCCGAGCAGGTCGGGCTGGTCGACGTGTTCCGGCCGCCGTGGCAAGCGCCCGAGATCGCCCGCCAGGCCGTCGCGGCGGGCGCCACCGCCCTGTGGCTGCAACTGGGTATCGCCTCGGCCGAGGCGCGGGCCATCGCCGAGGGCGCGGGGCTGCTGTACGTGGAAGACCGCTGCCTGATCATCGAGCAGCGCCGCCTCGGGCTGGAAGCCCCCGCCGGTCATTCGACCACGATGACCGAATCGACGCCGCCGTAGGGGTTCGGCTCATAACCGTCGGCCTGGCCGCCGTTTTCCCAGCGTTCGCCGTCGAGCAGGTACCGGTAGCGGTAGCTGCGCCCCGGCTCGAGCGGGACGGAGACCCGCCAGGCGCCGTCATCATCGCGCTCCAGCGCGGTGGCGTCGGGTGACCAGTCATTGAAGTCCCCGCACAAAGCCACCCGCGCGGCGCCGACGTCCGCCGGAAGCAAGAAAGCGACGTCGACGGAGCCCGGCGCCGCGGCCGATGCGGCTTCCTGTTCCTGTCCCGGACCCACAGTTTCAGGGACGCCGAGTTCAGGCACCACCGGTTCCGGAGCCACGGACCCTCCCAGGTCAGGGGTCACGGGCTCGGGCCCTCCCAGGTCAGGGGTCACGGGCTCAGGGACGCCGAGGCCGGGGGTCACGGGCTCAGGGACGCCGAGGCCGGGGGTCACGGGCTCAGGGACGCCGAGGCCGGGGGAAGCAGGCTCGGCGGCAGCGGACGTGTCGCCCGTCTCCCCGGTCGGCCAGCCCGTTGCCTCCGTTGCCTCTGCTGCCTCTGCTGGTCCTGTTGGCTCCGCTGCCTCCGCCGGCTCCGNNCTGCCTCCGCCGGCTCCGCTGCCTCTGCCGGCTCCGCTGCCTCTGCCGGGCCGGTTGGCCCCGGTGGTGCGCCGGTTGTGCCAGTCGGCCTCCGGGCCCTGGTCTCGCGCCGCAGCGTCTCGCCGCGCCGGGCAATGTCCTCGTCTGCTAGGAGCCGTCCGGCGAATTCATCCAGCTCGCCGAGGAAACGTCGCAAGCCGCTGCGCGGCGGCACGTCCTCGTCGCAGCAGAGGGCCAGGACACAGTCGTCGAGGAAGGCAATCGGCAGCCGGACGGCCGCATACTCCAGCCTGATCAGGGTGCGCGGCACGGTAGTGAGATCCATGATGGTCTGCTTTCTGTGACCGCTTTCTCGGGCCGCAAAAGGGCGGCACTGCCCGCTGTAGCAGACGGTGCCCGGGCCCCGGAGAGGCAAACGTCCCGCCGGGCGGACGCGCAGCGAAACCTGACCCAACCTCCAGGGAAGCCCGCTAATTTCAGGCTATGGACGAATTCCGGGCCCGGCGGGTCGTCGACGCCCTCCGCGACCGCGGCATCGACGCCCACCTGGCCAGGGGCGGCGTGGGCCAGTTCGGCGTGCGCGTGCCCCTATCCGGCGGCCGGGAAGCCGAGTGGGACACCGACGGCGCGGCCGCCCTGGAGGCGCAGGTCATGCGGGACGGGGTGCTGGTCGGGTACGTGCCCCAGATCGAGGGCTCCGAGGACTTTGACGAGGCCCAGACCATCGACGCCATCGCGCGCACCGACTACGACCAGCCCATCGCGCGGCAGCGCGCGACCGCCCCGCCAGCCGCCCCGCCGCTGCCCCGCGAGGGCGGGGTCTTCCGCCGCTTCCTGGACGGCTTCCGCTACCAGTAACGCGGATCGTCACCCCCAGCGGACGCGCCCGCACGGAGGAGGGGCCCCGCCCACGTCCGTTAAGCGAAATTAACGGGCTAACAGGCTGCCTCCAGCAGGTGGTACAGCAGCAGAAGCTGGGTGATGGCCAGCGGCTCGCTGCGCCGGCCGTCGTCCAGGATGCCCAGGCGCTCGGGCAGGTCGGCGTCCTCGCTGAGGCTGGCCCAGATCGCCTTCTCCAGCACGCGGCTTTCCTCCCGCGGCGCGTACCCGTGGATGTGCAGCGCGTCCACGGGGCGCCCGTCCTCGTCCCGGGTCAGTTTCAGGTGCATCGGCCCGCCCGATTCGGCCAGCAGCCCGGTCAGGTTGGGGTGCCGGATCGTGGGCCGGAGCAGCAGTTCGGCGGACAGCGGGGTCCCCGGCGGATCCTGGCGCCGTGTGACCGGGGCGAACCGGACCACGATGTCGGCCTGCGCGCGCTGCGGGCGGATGAACGCCTCCGATTCGGGTTCCCGCCGCTCCAGTTCGGCCAGCACCTGCTCACGGGTGTAGCCGCGCTGGCCGGTATCCCGCTTGATCTTCCACTCCTGGCGGATTTCCTCCGGCGGGTTGAGGTAGACGGTCACGTCGAAGCACGCGCATTCCAGCTTGGTGTGCAGCGGGAGCAGCCCCTCGACCACGACGAATTCCTTCGGCGTGATCAGCTCGGGCCGGGCGAGCTTCCCGGTGTGGTGGTCGTAGACGGGCTTGAGGATCGGGTGCCCCGTGGCCAGCAACTGCAGGTGCTGCTCGGTGATGTCCACGTAGTTGCAGTCCGGATGCAGCGCCGTGAAGGGCAGGCCCTTGCGCTCCGCCCGGTCGTAGCGGTGGTAGTCGTCCACGCACACGGCGGTCATCCGCTCGGGACCCAGCGCGTTCACCAGCCCACGGGTCAGCGTCGTCTTACCGGCCGCGCTGTCACCGGCGATCGCGATCATCACGGGCCTCTGCCCGGCCGCTTGCCGGACCCCGGTGCGGTGCATCCGCAGGAGTTTGTGGGGCATGTTCTTCCTTTCACAAGGTGCCGCATGCCGCACGCCGCGTTGCATGTCGTATATCGCACGGTAAATCCCTTTTCCGCCTCGCGCCTCCCCCGTACGGGGGAGGGAGTGGGGATTTAGGCACGAGTCCTCCCCGGGAAGGCCATGCTGACCTGCGCAAACGCGTTCTGAAGCCGGCGCGGCGCGCGCGGGCTTCCGCCGCCGCCCCGGGCCGGTTTATGGTTCGCTCATGAATACCCGGCCGCTACGGGTCGTGCTCATCGACGATCACGAAATGGTTCTCCAGGGACTGAAGGCCATGCTGGCCAGGTTCCTGGGGCGCGTCCGTGTGGTCGGCGACGCCGCGGACGCGGAGACGGCGGAGCGCGTCGTGGCCACGCTCGACCCGGACGTGGTCCTGTGCGACGTGCGGCTGCGCGGTTCCAGCGGGCTGGATCTGTGCAAGCGGCTGATCGAGAAGGAACCGCTGCGCCGGGTGGTCCTGCTCAGCGTCTACGACGACGAGCAGTACCTGTACCAGGCGCTGCGTGCCGGGGCGGCCGGCTACCTGCTCAAGCGGGTGACCGGTGAGGAACTGGTGCGGCAGCTGGAACTGGTGCAGGCGGGGGAGACGGTCGTGGATTCGGCGCTCGCGGGCCGCGCGGCGGCTTCGGCCGCGCGGCTGCAGAGCGGCGAGTTCTGGCCGGGCGCTCACCTCGGGCTCAGCCACCGGGAGAGCGAGGTGCTTTCCCTGCTGGTCGCCGGCTTGTCCAACCGGGCCGTCGCCGCCAGGCTGGCGGTCGGCGACGAGACGGTGAAGAGCCATGTCCGGGCCATCTACCGCAAGCTGAACGTCGGTGACCGCTCCGGCGCCGTCGCGGCGGCGCTGCGGGAAGGGATCTTCCGGTGACGCCGGCGGCACCCCACGGACTGGGGCTGGCCGACTCCGAACGAGAGAACGCGCTGCTGGTCGGCATCATCGAGGCCATCTCGGCCGGCCCGCAGCTCGGCCCGCTCGCGTCCCGGGTCGCCCGGCTCATCGTGGACGCCACGGCCACCGACGTGTGCTTCGTGTACATGCTGGATGACAGCGGGGGGTCGCTCACGCTGACCGGCGCCACCCCGCCGTTCGACCGCCAGGTCGGCCGCATCCGGCTGCCGCTGGGGGAGGGAATTACCGGCTGGGTGGCCAGCCACCGCACTCCGGCCGTCACCGAGGACAAGGAGTCCGATCCCCGGTACCGCCATTTTTCCGAACTGGGCGGCCCCGGCTACAGCTCCATGGCCTCGGTGCCGATGGCGACCCGGCCCGGCGGCCTGGTCGGCGTGCTCAACGTGCACAGCCGCGACCGGCGTGAGTTCAGCGACCGTGATGTCCGCCTGCTCACCTCGATCGGCAGCCTCGTGGCCGGGGCCATGCACCAGGGCCGGATGCACCGTCAGCTGGCGGCGCGGGAACAGGCCGCGGAACGGTTCGCCGAGCAGGTGATCGCCGCCCAGGAAGCCGAACGGGGCCGGCTGGCCCGCGACATCCACGACGGGATTATGCAGCGGCTGGTGGGCCTGACCTACCATCTCGACGCCGCGGCCGGCGCGGTGTCCGAGGCGTCGGCGTTCGGCGCGGAGCAGCTCGCGATCGCGCGGGGCCTGGCCGATCTGACCCTGGACGAGGGCCGCGCCACGATCGCGGGCCTCCGGCCGCCGGTCCTGGACGACCTGGGCCTGGCGGACGGACTGGCCAGCCTGGCCCGTTCCGTGGCCCAGCTCGACGTGCAGGTCGATGTCGCGGACTGCGACCTGCCCGAGCACATCCAGATCGCCCTCTACCGGATCGCCCAGGAGTCCCTGCAGAACGTCGTCAAGCACGCCAGCGCGACCAAGGCGCACATCCGGCTGCAGTGTGACGCCGAGCATGCCGTGCTGTGGGTCATCGACAACGGCCGCGGCTTCGCCCGTGCCGCCTCGGGCGTCCTTGCCGCCTCGGGCAGCCCGGGCGGCTCGGGCGCGGGCGGGGCGCCGGACAGCGCAGCCGGCGCGGGCGGCTCGGGCCCTGCGGGCGGAATCGGCGACCGGCCCGGTGCTGAGTCGTCCTACGGGCTGCGCACCATGGCCGAACGCGCCGAGCTGATGGGCGGCCGGCTCGAGGTGACCTCCCGGCCCGGCCTCGGCACCACGGTCACGGCCGTGATCCCGCTCAGCCCAAAGCCTTCCCCCGACGCGGTGTGACCTGGCGGGACCGCCCGGTTGCTCGGGACCGCGGGAGATGCCAGCGGTTTTCCGGCGGGCCCTGCTGGGCCAGCAGGTGCGCGACGAGCACTTCGGTCGCTGCTGTGGGCCGCGCGTAGGTGACCGCGTGCCAGGGCCGGCGCATGGGTGTCTGCGGCACCGCGACCTCCATCACGTCCCCGGCCGCCAGCAGTCCGCGGACCGCGTCCCGCGACACCAGGGTCACGCCCAGCCCGGCCGCCGCCCCGGCGACGACCGCCCCGTTGGAACCCAGCGTCAGGGTCGGCGGCTCCACGTCGAGGGAGGCCAGCAGCGTCTCGCACGTCTCCCGGGTGCCGGAACCGGCCTCGCGCATCAGCCACGTGGTCCGCTCCCGGTCGAAGTCGGCCGTCACCGCGGGAGAGCCCACCACGATCAGGGTATTGCGCCGGACGGCGCGGACGACGGCCCTCAGCGCGGCCGGCGCCCGCCCGGCGATCACCAGGTCGGCCTCGTGCGCGGCCAGCAGCCCCCACACGTGCTCCCGGGTCCCCACCTCCAGGCCGAGCGCGACGTCGGGATGCTCCGCACGGAACGACGCCAGCAGCACGGGCAGCACGTGCTCGCCCGCGGTCGTGACCGCCGCGAGCCGTACCTGCCCGCGGCTCGGGTCGGCCTCGCCGCGTGCGGCCGCGAGCGCCTCGGCCTGCAGGCCGAGGATCGTGCGCGCGTACCCCGCGTAGGTCTGCCCGGAGGAGGTCAGCCGCAGCCCGCGTCCCTGGCGCTCCAGCAGTGGCGCGCCGACGTCCCGCGTCAGCGCCGCGACGGCCGCCGACACCGCGGACTCGGTCACCACCAGGCGCTGCGCCGCGGCCCGGACCGATCCGGTCTCCGCCACCGCCACGAACGCCCGGAGCCGCGCATCCGTCGTCATCGCCGGCCCCTTACTCAAGTCAGCATTCAAGTATTGCTAAGAACACTTGACACATTGCGTAATCTTACCGTCTCCGCGCCGCCCGCGGCCGTACCCACGTCCCTACCCAGGGCCCCGAATCGTCGGGCGCGGCGATCTATGACGGATCCCATGGCGGCCTGGAGATCACGCGGGATTCGGACCCGGACACTTAAGCAATCACTCAGCTATCCCCGGTAATACTTGGTAGACATCGCAACCATCAGCCCGCACGCTGAGTGTGACGCGGAAACCGGCTGCGCCCGTAGCGAGCGGACCGGACCGCCGAAGGGCTGGAGGAAGCGTGAGCGATCGCTGGAACGCCGGGGTCATCCCCTACGCGGAGATGGGCTACTGGCAGCCGGACTACGAGCCGAAGGACACCGACGTGCTGGCCGCGTTCCGGCTCGTCGCGCAGCCGGGGGTGCCGCCGGAGGAGGCGGGCGCCGCGGTGGCCGGGGAATCCTCCACCGCCACCTGGACGGTCGTGTGGACGGACCGGCTGACCGACTACGAGACCTACCAGGCCAAGTGCTACGCGGTGGAGCCGGTGCCCGGCCAGCCGGACCAGTTCATCGCCAAGATCGCCTACGACCTCGACCTGTTCGAGGAGGGATCGATCGCCAACCTCACCTCCTCGATCATCGGCAACGTCTTCGGCTTCAAGGCGCTGAAGTCGCTGCGGCTGGAGGACATGCGGATCCCGACGCATTACGTCAAGACGTTCCAGGGTCCGGCGCACGGCATCGTGATGGAGCGCGAGTACCTGAACAAGTACGGCAGGCCGCTGCTCGGCGCCACCACCAAGCCGAAGCTGGGCCTGTCCGCCCGCAACTACGGCCGGGTCGTCTACGAGGCGCTGCGCGGCGGCCTCGACTTCACCAAGGACGACGAGAACATCAACTCCCAGCCGTTCATGCGCTGGCGAGACCGTTTCCTGTTCACCATGGAGGCGGTCAACCGCGCCCAGGCCGAGACCGGCGAGATCAAGGGCCACTACCTGAACGTCACCGGCGCGACGATGGAGGACATGTACGAGCGCGCCGACTTCGCCAAAGAACTCGGCAGCATCGTCGTCATGATCGACCTGACCGTCGGCTACACCGCGATCCAGTCGATGGCCAAGTGGGCCCGCAAGAACGGGGTCCTGCTGCACCTGCACCGGGCCGGCCACGGCACCTACACCCGGCAGAAGAACCACGGGGTCAACTTCCGGGTGATCGCCAAGTGGATGCGGCTCGCGGGCGTCGACCACATCCACGCCGGCACCGTGGTCGGCAAGCTGGAGGGCGACCCGAACGCGGTGGCCGGCTACTACGACACGCTGCGGCTCGACCACGTGCCCGCGGACCCGGTCAAGGGCCTGTACTTCGACCAGGACTGGGCCTCGATGGCCGCCACCATGCCGGTGGCCTCGGGCGGCATCCACGCCGGCCAGATGCACCAGCTCCTGGACCATCTCGGTGAGGACGTCATTCTCCAGTTCGGCGGCGGCACGATCGGGCACCCGATGGGCATCGCCGCGGGCGCCACCGCGAACCGGGTCGCGCTGGAGGCGATGATCAAGGCGCGCAACGAGGGCCGCGATTTCCTGCACGAGGGCCCGGACATCCTCCAGGCTGCGGCCAAGCACTGCCGCGAGCTCGACGTGGCCCTGTCCACCTGGGGCGACATCACGTTCAACTACGAATCCACCGATACCCCGGACGTGCTGGCCACGCCCACGGGCCTGTGAGGGACACCATGCGCATCACCCAGGGCACCTTCTCCTACCTGCCCGACCTGACCGACGATGAGATCACGGCCCAGCTGCAGTACGCCCTGGACCAGGGCTGGCCGATGTCGGTCGAGTTCACCGACGACCCGCACCCGCGCAACACCTACTGGGAGATGTGGGGGCTGCCTATGTTCGACATCCGCGACGCGGCCGGGGTCATGCACGAGATCTCCGAGTGCCGGAAGGCGTACCCGGGCCGCTACATCCGGGTCAGCGCCTACGACGCATCCAAGGGCCGCCAGACGACCGCGCTGTCGTTCATCGTCAACCGCCCGGCCGACGAGCCCGGCTTCCGGCTGGACCGGCAGGAGGTCTCCGACCGGCGGATCCGCTACACGACGCACGCCTACGCGACCGACCGGCCGGCGGGCGACCGCTACTCCTCGTCGTGACCACTCCGAACGGCGGGGATCAGAGCACCAGGCCGTCGTTCGGCATGCCGGGGCGCCCCGCGGGCGGCGAACCGGTGGCCGGCCGCGGGCGGCCAGCCGGACCGCCACCGGGAAACATGCCGATTAACGGACCCGATGCGGACCTGCCCGCCGATGGCACGGTCGACCTGCTGGAGGCCCGGAAGAGTTCCGGCGTGGACGCCGTGCTGGATGCGCTGGACCGCGAACTGGTCGGGCTGGTCCCGGTCAAGACCAGGATCCGGGAGATCGCCGCGCTGTTGCTGGTAGACGCGCAGCGGGCCCGGTTCGGCCTGGTGGCGGCGCGGCCGAACCTGCACATGTGCTTCACCGGCGGCCCGGGCACCGGCAAGACCACGGTGGCGCTCCGGATGGCGGAACTGCTCAAGCGGCTCGGCTACTCCCGGCGCGGGCATCTGGTCGCCGTCACCCGCGAGGAACTCGTCGGCCAGTACGTCGGGCACACCGCGCCCAAGACGAGGGAGGTCCTCAAGCGGGCCATGGGCGGGGTGCTGTTCATCGACGAGGCGTACTACCTGTACCGCGCGGAGAACGAGCGCGACTACGGTCAGGAGGCCATCGAGATCCTGCTCCAGGTCATGGAGAACCAGCGCGAGGACCTGGTGGTCATCCTGGCCGGCTACAAGGACCGGATGGACACGTTCTTCCAGTCCAATCCCGGCATGAGCTCCCGGATCGCGCACCACATCGATTTCCCCGAATACTCACTCGATGAGCTGGTGTCGATCGGGGACCTGATGGTGGCCGAGGCGGGCTACCGGCTGTCCCCGGCGGCGGAAGCGACCTTCCGTGACTACCTGGCCCGCCGCCGCGCCCAGCCCCGGTTCTCGAACGCGCGCAGTGTCCGCAACGCGCTGGAACGCGCCCGCCTCCGGCACGCCGGCCGCGTCCTGGCCGGCGAGGCGACCGCCGTCACCAGGGACGACCTGATGCGCCTCGAACCCGAAGACTTCCTCGCCAGCCGGGTCTTCGGCCAGCCCCCCGAGCCCGCCCCCAGCTAACGCCGCCCAGTCCACGGTGGTCTCGTGCGACCTGGTATTCCGCCATTGTGACCGGCGCCCGCCCGCCGTAAACCGGCCCTGCCCG
>PLRW01000195.1 GCA_003164955.1 Actinomycetota bacterium | reverse complement strand
ACCGAGTCGTTGACGTTGATCGCCGGGAACAGCAGCGATCCGGCACTGGCCATCTCGTACAGCCGGTGCACCCCGGTCGTGGTCTCCTCGGTCACGCCCACGATGGAGTTCGCCACCGCGGTCCACTTGCCCGGTGCGCTGGCCAGCGACGCGCGCAGCACGCCCAGGATGACCTTCCACTCGTCGGCGTCGTCGTCGGCGGCCGACGGGACACCGCCCGCCTTCTCGTAATCCGCGCCCTTGTGCACGAGCAGGGTCGCGTCGCCGCCGTCATCCAGCAGCATATTTGGCCCTTCACCATCAGGCCAGGTCAGAGCCTGCTCGGTGCACCACCAGTACTCCTCGAGGCTCTCACCCTTCCAGGCGAAGACGGGCACGCCCGCCGGCTCATCCGGGGTGCCGTCCGGGCCGACCACGACCGCGGCGGCCGCGTGGTCCTGGGTGGAGAAGATGTTGCAGCTGGCCCAGCGGACCCGGGCGCCGAGCGCGGTGAGCGTCTCGATGAGCACGGCCGTCTGCACCGTCATGTGCAGCGACCCGGTGATCCGCGCGCCGCGCAGCGGCTGGGCGTGCGCGAACTCGGCGCGGGTCGCCATCAGGCCCGGCATCTCGTGCTCGGCCAGGCGGATCTCCTTGCGTCCGAACTCCGCCAGGCCCAGATCAGCGACCTTGTACGGAAGCGGTGCGTTGGACATGCATTCTCCTCGTTATTGCCGGCATTCCCGGTTCGTGGGCCGCGCGCCGCCGGACTTTGCTTGCTATGGGACGGGGCCGCGCTATCGACCGTACGGGAAGTCCGGGGCGCTGCGCACGCTCCGGTGGCTGTTCCTGACAAAAAAATGTTAAGTTAATTAATATGCGCATCTCTGAGGCGGCCAGGCGGCTGGGCATGTCACCGCGGATGCTCCGCTATCGCGAGGATCTGGGGCTGCTGCCGCCGGTGCGCGGGGCCAGTCAAGAACGCGGGCAAGAACGCGGGCGCGGGCCGCGGCACCGGCAGTTCGGCGAGGCAGATCTGGGGGCGGTGACCGCGGCCCTGCAACTGGAACGGCGCTACCAGGTCAGTCCCGCGTCGGTCGCGTTCGGCCTGCGGGTGCTGTCGGAACCGGCGGTGCGGGCGGCCGTCGCCGACCTCAGCCGTCGCCTCGGGCGGCTACCGGAGCAGCCAGGACGCGCCCTCGACTTCGAGCAGGAGCGGGCGCTGCGGCTGCTGGGGCGCCGTTAAGGGCGAGGGCTCGCGCTGGCCCGGGGCGGCTCCCGGGGGCCGCTGGCCCGTACTGGCCCCCGGGGACTGCTCGTCCGGGCTGGCCTGCTGGGGGCTGGGGCCGCTGTCACCCCAGGCGCGCTGGACGACACGGATGGCCGGGTCGGTCTGGTCGGCCTTCGACTCCTGGTAGATGTCCGGCTCTAGGTAGATGACGTGCGCGATCGGCAGCGCCGCGCGGATCCGGCTCTCGGCCGCGTCGATGCCGCGCACCACGGTGGCAGCCGAATCCTCGGCGCGCACCGCGACCTTGGCCGCCACGAGCAGGGAATCCGGGCTCAGGTGCACCGTCCGCATGTGGATCACCCGCTCGACCTCGGGGCCTGCCTCCAGCGCGGCGACGATCGTGCGCTCGGCCTCCGCGCTCGCGGACTCCCCGATCAGCAGGCTCTTGGTCTCCCGGGCCACCACGACCGCGACGCCGGCCAGCAGCACGCCGATGGCGACGGACCCGGCGCCGTCCCACGAGCCGTTCCCGGTCAGCACCGACAACCCGACCCCGGCGAAGGCAAAGGCCAGGCCGGCCAGGGCGGCCGAGTCCTCCAGCAGAACGACGATCAGGTCCGGGCCCTTGGCGCGGCGGATGAACGATCCCCAGCCGCGGCCGTTCCGGTGCCGGTTGGACTCCTTGATCGCGGTGCGCAGCGAGGAGCCTTCCAGAATGGCCGAGATGATGAGCACCGCGAACGCGACGTACGGCTTCGTGATCGGTGCTGGATGCATGATCTTGTGGAGGCCGTCGTACACGGAGTACGCGCCGCCCACCGAGAACAGCACCACCGCGACGAGGAACCCGTAGAAGTAACGTTCCCGGCCGAATCCGAACGGGTGCTCCTCGGTTTGCCCGCGCCGGGCCCGGTTTCGCCCGACGAGCAGCAGGACCTGGTCGCTGCAGTCGGCCAGCGAGTGCACGAACTCGGCCAGCATCGACGCCGAGCCGGTGAACAGGAACGCGATCAGCTTGGTGATCGCGATGCCGACGTTGGCCCCGAAGGCGGCCAGGACCGCGGTCAGGCTCCCCGACCGGCCCGGCCGCTGACGCGTCGGAGCGGGCTCGCCGCCGGGCTCGCCCGGCCGCTCCCGCTGGGCGAGCCCGGCGGTGGCCTTGGCCGGGACGCCCCGCGGCGGTTCGTGTGCGCTAATGCCAGCTTCCTTCCCGGACCCCCTGCCAGGGCCTAGGAGATAGGGCCTAGGAGATNNGCCTAGGAGATCCGCTCCTTAAGCTCCTGGATGATCTCGATCGGCGTGGGGTCCACTCCAGAGGCGATGCCCAGATAGACCGTCGCGTAATCGATGAGCTGAACGACACTGGCAAAG
Organism: Actinomycetota bacterium; assembly: GCA_003164955.1. Taxonomy (GTDB): domain Bacteria; phylum Actinomycetota; class Actinomycetes; order Streptosporangiales; family Streptosporangiaceae; genus Bog-532. The sequence continues at coordinate 1,264 of PLRW01000195.1, read as the reverse complement.
CGCGGCAGCGGATGCTCCCCCTCCATGACCAGCTCCGAGACCCGGATCCCCCGCTCGGAGGCCAGCTCGGCCGAGGCCGCGCGCCGCCGGGCCACCTGCGGGTGCTCGTCGGGATCGGCCAGCAGGACGAGCCGCAGCGGGAAGCCCGACTCCGCGACCAGCTGTGTCCCCGGCGCGAACGGGCCGTCGAAGGCCACCACCTGGTTGTGATTGGCCTCCGGCAGCTCACCGGCGATGCCCGGGTACTTCGCGTTCTCGTTGAGCTGGGCGGCGAAGCGCTTGGCCGCGACGCCGCTGAGCGGCGAGCTGCCCCAGACCATCGGCAGCGAGCCGAGCAGATCGAGCGCGAGCGACTTGCCGGGGTTGACGAACGACTCGCTGGTCGGCCGGCACTGGAAGGAGATCTGCTCGAGGATGGCCGCGGTGGCCTCGTAGACGTCCTCGCCCACGTCGATGATGCCCGCCTGCTCGGCGATGGCGATGAGCGGGATCGACAGCCCCCACAGCGTCGAGCGGGGCATGCCCGCGGACTTCACCGGGACGAACGGCGCCCGCGCCTGGGTGGCGATGGCCTCCAGCGGTGACCCCGCGGCGCCCACCCCGACCAGGGGGGACCCGCGGCGCACGGCCTCCGTGGCGGCGGCCAGCGTTTCCTCGGTGGAGCCGGAGCACGACACCGCGACGACCAGGTCCGCCGCGCCCACCCAGCCCGGGAGCTGGTAGCCATGCGAGGTCATGACCTGCACGCCGTTGCTGCTACCGCACACCGCGGCGAGCACGTCGCCCGCGATCCCGGACCCGCCCATGCCCGCCACCACGATGGCGCGGGGCCGGCCGGCGGAGGTCACTGGCGAAAGGTCCACCTCCGAGCACGTCCGGACGGCCGACCTGACCTGGGCCGCGGACGACGCCACCTGCCGGAGCATCCCCCCGGGGTCGCCCGCCTCTACCAGCTCGGCGGCGTCCAGCCGGTCAGCGGCCAGTTCGGCGTCCAGGCCGGCCAGGTCTCCCGCGTCCGTCACGCGCCCACCCCGGGACGGCGTGCCTCGTCCACGAGCAGGACCGGGATGTCGTCGCGGACCGGGTAGGCGAGGCCGCATTCCGCCGAGGTGCACACCAGCTCGCTGGCCTCGTCGTCCGCGCGCAGCGGCGAGTGGCAGTTCGGGCAGGCCAGTATCTCCAGTAGCCAGTCGTCGAGCTTCACGCTTTCTTCCACGCTCCTACGCTCATTCCTACGTTGCCGTTCGTGCGGTGCGAGCCGTTC
>PLRW01000360.1 GCA_003164955.1 Actinomycetota bacterium | reverse complement strand
GGCGCTGGCCCGCATGGGCGCTGGCGTCCGCCAGCGCCGCGGTCAGCCGCCGATCACCGGGAGGACCAGGACGCAGGGGACGGCCTGCGGGTGCGCCGGGTCGAGTGCGTTGAGCACCAGATGCAGCGCGACGGTGTCGTCGGCGATGCCGATGTGGTCGGTCTGGTCGAGCGGGCATACATTCTGCAGAAGGATGTTGGTCACGGCTGGTCCGGTCAGGAACGCCGACGTGTAGGGAGTGACGATCTCGTCGTTCCTGGTCTCGATCACCGTGTAGGTGGGGCCGGGAACGGTGTCACCGCCGGCGTTGAGGTTGTTCATGAACGCCGAGCCGGCGATCTGCTCGGCACAGGCCTGGCAGGCCGAGCTGAGAGCCGACCCTATGCCGGGGATGAGCGCCGACAGCTCGGACTCGAGCGTGGCGATGCCGTCCAGCGTGGTGCCGTGATTGGAGGGCGCGAGCCCGACCAGCGTGTGCACCTTGCCCGCCCCGCCGAGGAACTTGAGGTAGTAGCGGGGCATCATGCCGCCCTGCGAGTGACCCACGATGTCGACCTGGGAGACCCCGGTGGCGGCGATTACCTGGTTGACGAACGCGGACAACTGGGCCGCGGACTGGGCGATGTCCTCGTACCCCTGGAGCAGGCCACCGGGTGCACCGCCGAAGTTGGCCGCGAAGACGCAGTAGCCGTTGTCGGCCAGCAACGGGGACAGCGCACTGAAGTCGTCGGCCATGTCGGCGCCGGTGCCGTTGACGAGAACCACGGGATACGGATGCGCCGCGCTCGGCTTGCAGGACCAGTCGTTCGCTCCCGGCGGCGAAGCGGACGGGTCGGCCAGCGCGGCGGCGACACCGGCCAGGAAGTTGTAGGTGACGGGAAGGTCAGGGGCCGCGGCCGGGGCGGCAGCCCGCACGGGAGCGGCAGGCCGCACGGGAGCGGCAGGCCGCACGGGGGCGGCCGAAGCCGTACTGGCGGGAAGGGCCGCGGTGGCCAGCGCCAGCGCCGGCGTGGCGGCGGCCAGGAGGAACAGCCTCCGGCGGGAGCGTGCAGATCTTGGTGGCCGCTTGATGGGCAGCGGGAAGGGCATAGTCGTTCTCCCACGGTCTTATGGGTGGCCGCCCCGCCCGGGCAGCGGCGCCCGGGGCAGCGGCACCCGATTCACGGCCGCGGCCTGACGGCCTGTTCCCCTCTTGCCTTCCTTCCTGGGTGTGCTGTTTTGTGTGTGCTGTGCGCCACGCCGCGTGTAGCTGATGGTGAGGCGCGGGTGACGCCCGGTCTATGTGCCGGGCGCGCTGTCGCCGGCCAAACATTTGTTCTTTCTGCACAACACACTGCTCTGGACACCGATTAGCTTCTGGACACTGGTCAGCCGTGAAGTTAACTTGGTAGTAACTTGCTGCGCCCAGGCGGCGTGCGCTCCCGGTTCCTCCGGCGCGGGCCGTCCGGGGCCCGCCGCGACCGACGAGCCGGCGCCCACACCTGGAGCGGGACATGAGGGACGGAACAGGGACCGTCCAGTTTCGGGACGCGGGGATATGGCCGGCCGTCCCGGCGCAGGTGGCCGACCAGATCAGGCCCCTGGTACCGGACCTGGCCGAGAAGGCGGTCACCGAGATCCGCATCTCGGTGACCGAATACGCCAGGCTCGGTGACCCCGCCTACGCGCGCACCCTGCGACTGGGCGCCGAAGCGGCCATCGCCGGATTCGCGGACCGCATCGCCCGGCCACGCGCCCCGCGGCAGCGCATGGCCGATACGTTCTACATGATCGGGAAGGTCGAGGCGGCTGAGGGCCGGAGCCTGGAGATGCTTCAGGCCGCGCTGCGGGCCGGAGCGCGCGTGGTCATGCACTGGCTCACCGGCGCCGCGTACAGCGCGGTCATTCCCGCTGAAACGCTCGGGCTGCTCGCCGAGGCCCTGCTGATCCATATCGACGAGATCGCTGCCTTTTCGGCCACTGGCTACGCCCGGGTACAGCAGCGCACGGCTGATGAAACGGCCCGGCGGCGGAACCGGCTTCTCACGCTGCTGCTGGCCGATCCGGCTCCGGCGGATGCCATCGCCGCACAGGCCAGCCTGGCCCAGTGGCGGCTGCCGCAACTGGTGTCCGTCGTCCTGCTGAGCGGCCATGACGGCATGCCTGGACGATCGCCGATCCTTCCCGGCGAGGTCCTGGCGGACATGGACCGCCCGCAGCCGTGCTTGATTGTCCCCGACCCGAACGGCCCGGGACGCCGCAACATACTCGACCGGGCCCTGGCCGGCTGTCACGCCGCGGCCGGTCCTCCCGTCCCGGTCACCGCCGCGGCGACATCACTGCACTGGGCCAAGGAGACGCTAGCCCTGATCTCCTGCCGCGCCATCCCCGGCCACCGGGTGGCGCACAGCGACGATTACCTCACCGAAATCGTCCTGCACCAGGGAAAGGACGCGCTCGGACGCCTGATCAGCCTGCGCCTGGCCCCACTCAGCCGGGTGGCGGGGCCGCGCCGGAAGGCGCTCGCCGAAACGCTGCTGGCCTGGCTGCAGACGCGGAGCACCGGCCAGACCGCCGACAGGCTGCACATTCACCGGCAGACGGTGCTTTACCGGATGAACCAGATCCGGGCCATGTTCGGGCCCGCGCTGGATGATCCCGACACCCGCTTCGAGCTGGAAATGGCGCTCCGGGCACGCCGTCTGTACACCACCGCGCGCTAGCGTTCCGCGGCACACCGGCCGTACCCCGCGGCGCGCCAGCGTTTCCGCACGCCACCCATGCGCCGGCGCTCCCCGGCACGGCCAACGGAGCCGTCCCGTATAGCCCGAGGGCCCCGCTCCCCGGCACGGCCAACGGAGCCGTCACATACGCTGGCGGGCTGCCCGCGTTGAGATTATTCTTCTCATAAATCAGAATGATATTCTCAACGAACCACATCGACGTTCTGGAGGGTCGGGTGAACCGGCGCCACGGTCGGAGCGGCGGCCACCGGCACCGCCGGCCGGAGCAGCGGCCACCGGCGCGGACATCGGCGCGGCGCCGCCGGACGAAGGGAGCCCCATGTGGGATTTCAGCACTGAGCCCGAGTTCCAGGCCAAGCTCGACTGGGTGGCCACGTTCGTGCGCGAGGAGATCGAACCGATCGACTTGCTGTTCCCCGGTAACGCAGACCCCTACGACCGGGACAGCGTGGTCTACCAGCAGATCGTCCGGCCGCTTCAGGCGCAGGTCAGGGAGCAGGGCCTGTGGGCGCCGCACCTGCCCCCCTCGCTCGGCGGAATGGGCATGGGCCAGGTCAGGCTGGCCTTGCTGAACGAGATCCTCGGACGGTCCCAGTGGGCACCCATGGTGTTCGGCACTCAGGCGCCCGACTCGGGCAACGCTGAGATCCTGGCGCACTACGGGACCGAGGAGCAGCGCCGCGACTTCCTGGAGCCCTTGCTCGACGGGCGCATCGTCTCGACCTTCGCGATGACCGAACCGACGGGCGGCGCCGATCCGGGCGAGTTCACCTGCCGGGCGGCGCATGACGGCGACGAGTGGGTCATCGACGGCGAGAAGTGGTTCGCCTCTAATTACCCCTACGCCGCCTTCGTCATCGCCATGGTCATCACCGACCCGGGCGTCCCGGTGCACCGGGGATCGTCGATGTTCATCATCCCGCGCGGCACGCCGGGCATGGAGATGCTGCGCAGCACCGGGCTGGCCGGCGAGCCACTCGGCGAGGGCGCCCATGGCTACCTGCGGTTCACTGGCTGCCGGGTCCCGGCGGAGAACCTGCTCGGCGAGCCGGGCAGCGGCTTTGCCATTGCTCAGACCCGCCTCGGCGGCGGACGCCTGCACCACGCAATGCGCTCGGTCGGCACCTGCCGGCGAGCGATGGAGATGATGACCGAGCGGATCGCCAGCCGCCGGACCCGCGGTGGCCCGCTGGCCGACCAGCAGACCGTCCGGCAGTCGCTCGCCGACACGTGGATCCAGATCGAGCAGTTCCGCCTGCAGGTCCTGCACGCGGCCTGGCAGGTGGACCGGTCCGCCCGCACCGGTGACCGGGCCGATGCCCGGGCCGCGCGCCTGCACATCTCTGCGGTCAAGGCGGCTACCCCCGGGATACTCGTCGACGTCGTGTACCGCGCCATGCACCTGCACGGGGCGCTTGGCGTGTCCAACGAACTGCCGCTGGCCAAGATGTGGCAGAGCGGCCCGGTTCTCGGCGTCGCAGACGGCCCGACCGAGGCGCACAAGGACGTCGTGGCCCGGCTCCTGCTCAAGGACACGGTGCCGGCCGAGGATCGGCTGTTCGGCTCGCACCACCTTCCCGGCCGCCTGGAAGCGGCCCAGAAGAAATATGCCTCGGTGCTGGCCGACACGGCGCTGGCCGACACGGCGCTGGCCGACACGGCGCTGGCCGACACGGCGCTGGCCGACACGGCGCTGGCCGACACGGCGCTGGCCGACACGGTGCTGGCCGACACGGAGGCCGCGCGATGAGCAGCGAGTCTCTGGTCGACCCCGAACGGCTTGGCAAGTGGCTGCAGGACGTCACTGTCCCCGGCGACGGCCCGATCGAGTCGATCACCCCGTTGCCCGGAGGAGCGCAGAACCTGCTGTTCACGCTGCGCCGGACCGACGGTACCGAGCTGGTCCTGCGCCGGCCGGGACGGCATCTCCGTGACGACACCGCCAGTGCCTTCCTGCGGGAAAGCCAGGTCCTGACCGCGCTGGCCGACACCCCGGTCCCGCACCCGCACCTGTACGCGAGCTGCAGCGACGACACCGTCATCGGAGCCCCGTTCTCGATCCTGGAGAAGATCGACGGCTTCACGCCAAGGGGACCGCTGCCCGGCAGCTATGGCACCGACCCCGGCTGGCGCCGGGCGCTGGCGTTCGACATGGTGGCCGGGGCCGCGAAGCTGGCCGCCGTCGATCCGGACGCGGTGGGCCTCAGTGACCTCAGCCGGACGGGCGGATGGCTGGAACGCCAGGTGCCCCGGTACCTGAAAATGCTGGAGAGCTACCGTGCGTCTCCCGGTTACCGTGAAGCCGAATCACCGCTGGTCGGCGTGGTCGCGGAATGGCTGGACGCGCACCGGCCGCCGACCTCCCCCGTCGGCATCGTGCACGGCGACCTGCAGTTCGCGAACGTGATGTTCCATCATCACTTCCCCGCCCTCGCCGCCATCGTCGACTGGGAGATGGCCAGTCTCGGCGATCCCCTGCTCGACGTCGCCTGGATCCTCACGGCGTGGCGCGAGGAGGGGGACCCGCCCGGCAGCGAGCCGCAACTGCAGCCGTGGGACGGCATGCCCAGCCGCGCTGAGCTCGTTGCGCACTATGCGGAGCTGACCGGCCGGGATGTCTCCCACTTCCGCTGATTCCAGGTCCTGGCGTGCTTCCGTCTTGCCGCTCTACTCGAGGGCGGCTACGTCCGCGCGCTGAACGGGAAGATGGACCGCACCGTCGGCGACAGCCTGCACGCCTACGCCCAGTGGCTGTGGGCCAAGGCCGACCAGGAGATGGCCCGCGCCGGGGCGTAATCCTTTCGCCGCCCTCTAGGATGAGGGGCCGCTCTAGGGCGATGGGGCCCCAGGGTGAGGACCCCCCAGGGTGAGGACCCCCCAGGGTGAGGACCCCCCAGGGGGAAGGACCCCCCAGGGGGAAGGACCCCCCAGGGGGAAGGACCGCTCGTTCGGTCAGGATTGGCGTGGCGCGGGTCAAAGGGGCGGGCCACGCCCGCGCTGGCCGTCAGGGGGCGCGGGGTTTGGTTTGGCTGGGCAGGGGGCTGTCCAGGGTGAGGCATTTGCTGGGGTGGGTGAACCGCAGGGTGGCGTTGGGGTCGCCGGTGATGGTCCAGCCGAGCAGGTGGATGTAGTAGTGGTGGT
>PLRW01000189.1 GCA_003164955.1 Actinomycetota bacterium | reverse complement strand
AAGGTTTCCTCGTCGGCAAGGTTTCTCCGTCGGCAGGGCGATGTCAGGGGTGCTGGCTGCTGACGGAGATCACCTCGCCGGTCAGATACGAGGCGTAGTCGCTGGCCAGGAAGGCGATCACGGTGGCGACCTCCCAGGGCTGGGCGGCACGGCCGAACGCCTCGCCCCTCGCCAGCTCGGCGAGCAGTTCCTCGCTGGTCACCTTGGCCAGGAACGGATGGGTAGCCAGGCTCGGCGCTACCGCGTTGACCCGGATGCCGTACCGGGCCACGTCGAGCGCCGCGCACCGGGTCAGCGCCATCACCCCCGCTTTCGCCGCCGCGTAGTGAGCCTGGCCCGGCTGGGCCCGCCAGCCGAGCACCGACGCGTTGTTCACCACGGCTCCGCCGTGCCCCTGCCGCACCATCTGGCCCAGCGCGGCCCTGGTGCAGCGGAAGGTGCCGTTGAGCGTGACATCCAGCACCCGGAGCCAGTCCTCATCGGTCAGCTCCAGCACCGAGCCGGTGCCGCCGAGCCCGGCATTGTTGATGAATACGTCGATGCGGCCGAAATGGCGGACCGCGGCCGCCACCAGCCCCTCGACCTCGCCGGGGTCCGTCACATCGCAGCGCTGCGAGCACACCCGGCCGCCGTGCGCCTGCGCGAGCTCGTCCCGGACCGCCGCCAGCCGCCGCTCGTGATGGTCGCTGACGACGACCTGAGCGCCCTCGTCCAGGCAGCGCCGGGCGGCCGCGGAGCCGATGCCGGTGCCGGCCGCCGCGGTGATCACCACGACCTTCCCGGCGAGCAGCGCACGCCCGGGCGGGGGTCCCGGCGGCACCATGGCGGGCGGGGGCACGGGCGGGCCGGGGGTCACGGGCNNCCGTAGATGGTGTCGGCCCGGCTGAACAGGAACAGCCGCTGCCAGTCATCGAGGTCATACGGCGCACCGCGGGCCACCATCGACGAGGCGCCAAGCACCTCCATGGCCAGTTCGCCCAGCTCCTGGTGCCAATGCGACCACAGCAGCTTCGTCACTGACGCCGCACCAGCGCCGGCCCCGGTGTCCGCCCCGGTATCGGCCCCCGCCGGTGCCCCCATCGTGCGCAGCGCATGCGCGCGCATGACCTCCAGCCCGATCCAGGCCCGGGCCAGCTTGGCGCGCAGCACCGGATCGGCCCCGGCCGGGCCGCGGCGCGCCAGGTCGAGCAGGCTATCCAGCTCACGCCGGAACCCGACCTGCTGGCCGAGCGTGGCCGCCCCGCGCTCGATGGCCAGCGTGGCCTGGGCGATGCGCCAGCCCCCGCCGGCCTCGCCGACCACATTCGCGCGCCCGGTGCGGGCGCCGTCGAAGAACACCTCGTTGAACTCGGCCGTCCCGGTGAGCTGCCGGATGGGCCGGACGGTCACGCCGGGCTGGCGCATGGGCACCAGCAGGTACGACAGCCCGGCCGTGCGCTGTGAGCCGGGCTCCGTCCGGGCCAGCACGAAGCACCAGTCGGCCTCGGCGGCCAGCGACGTCCACACCTTCTGGCCGTTGATCACCCACTGGCCCCTGTCGAGGGTCGCAGCGTCGAGGGCCCCGGTGTCGAGGGCCGCCGTGGTGGCCACCGCGGCCAGGTCCGATCCGGCGCCTGGTTCCGAATAGCCCTGGCACCACAGCTCGGTCACCGCCGCGATCGGGGGCAGGAACCGCTGCTGCTGCTCGGGGGTGCCGAACGCGATCAGGGTCGGGCCGAGCAGTTCCTCTCCCAGGTACCCGACCCGGGCGGGTGCCCCGCTGCGGGCGTACTCCTCGTGGAAGATCACCTGCTGGGCCAGCGTGGCACCGCGCCCGCCGTGCTCGGCCGGCCAGCCCAGGCACGTCCACCCGGCCGCGGCCAGATGCCGGTTCCAGGCCACCCGCTCGGCGTGCGCCTCGTGCTCGCGGCCCGGGCCGCCCGCACTGCGCAGCCCGGCGAAACTGCGCAGCCCGGCGAAACGGCCGGTCAGGTTCTCCGCCAGCCACTGCGCCAGGGCCGCGCGGAACTCCTCGTCCGAGCCGGATTCCTGGTCCGCCGAACCGGGTGGCACCCGCGCCTCCTCCCGCCCGCACGCTGACCGTCCCGGGCCGGCGGCTGGCCAGCGGCGGCCCGCGCGGTTTAGGCTCAGCCTACCAAGCACTTGCTTGATTGAGGAGCCCGATGGAGCCCACCATCCCGGCGGCGCTGGCGCGGGCGGCCCAGTCGTACGGCGACGCGCTCGCCGTAGCCGAACCGGGCGGCCCCCGGCTCAGCTACCGCGACCTGCACGGACAAGCCGCCCTGGTCAGCCGCGCGCTGATCGCCAGCGGGGTAGGGACCGGGGACCGGGTCGCCGTCTGGTCCCCGAACACCCGCCACTGGGTGCTCGCCGCGCTCGGCGCTCTGGCCGCGGGAGCCACGATCGTCCCAGTCAGTACCCGGTTCACCGGCCCCGAGGCGCTCGACGTGATCAGCCGGAGCCGGGCCCGCGTGCTATTCGTGGCGGGCTGGTTCCTGGGTACGGACCGGCTCGCCGGGTTGCGGGCCACGGCGTGCACGGCTCCCGGCAAAGAAGAGATCAGCCCTGGGCCACTGGGGGCGCTGCGCCTGGTGGTGCGGATTCCGGTCGAGGCCCGGCCCCCCGGGGACGGAGGGGCAGCCGGGAATAGAGGGATAGTCAGGGACCGAGGGACAGCCAGGGACCGGGAGGCTATCGGGACAGTTCAGGACGACGGGGAGGAGCCGGGCGGATGGGAGGCCGCCGAGCTGGACTGGGACGAGATGGCGGAACGCGCTGGCGGGGTGCCCGCGGCGGAGGCGGCGGCCCGGGCCGCGAAGGTGGCACCGGACGACATCAGCGACATCCTGTTCACCTCGGGCACCACGGGCCGCAGCAAGGGCGCGATGAGCACGCACCGCCAGGCACTCGGCGTGGCCCGGGCCTGGGCCGAATGCGGCGGGCTGACCGCCGCGGACCGTTACCTGGTGGTCAACCCGTTCTTCCACAGCTTCGGCTACAAGGCGGGCATCCTGGCCTGCCTGGTCTCCGGGGCCGCCCTGGTGCCGCAGCCGGTGTTCGACGCCGGGCAGGCCATGGGGCTGATCGGGGCCGAGCGGATCACCGTACTGCCCGGGGCGCCGACGGTCTACCAGACGATCCTCGATCACCCGGACCGGGGCCGTTACGACCTGTCCAGCCTGCGGCTCGCGGTGACCGGCGCGGCGCCGGTGCCGGTCGCGCTGGTCGAGCGGATGCGCGCCGAGCTCAGTTTCGGCAGCGTGCTCACCGCTTACGGGCTGACCGAGGCGGTGGTGGCGACGATGTGCCGGGCCGGTGACGCGCCGGAGACGGTGGCCCGGACCTCGGGCCGGGCGGCGGCCGGTTTCGAGGTCCGGGTGGCCGGGCCGGGCGGCGGGACGGCCGGCCCGGGTGAGCCGGGCGAGATCCTGCTGCGCGGGCCCAACGTGATGGTGGGCTACCTGGATGACCCGGCCGCGACCGCGGCGGCCGTCGACGGCGCGGGCTGGCTGCACACCGGGGACGTGGGCTGCCTGGACGAGGCGGGCTACCTGACCGTCACCGACCGGCTCAAGGACATGTACGTGTGCGGCGGTTTCAACGTCTACCCGGCCGAGGTGGAACAGGTCCTGGCCCGGCTGGACGGGGTGGCCGGGGCGGCCGTCATCGGGGTCCCCCACGACCGGCTCGGCGAGGTCGGCAAGGCCTACGTCGTGCCCCGCCCGGGCCGCGTGCTGGACGCGGACCAGGTGCTGGCCTTCTGCCGGGCGCGGCTGGCCGGCTACAAGCTCCCCCGGCAGGTCGAGTTCCGCGGTGATCTGCCGCGCAACTCCTCCGGCAAGGTACTCAAGCGACAGCTCAGGGAGGAATCACGGTGACCGGCGCAGGCGAGACCGCGGGCGGCTCCAGCCCCGGCCAGCTGAATAACGGTGAACAGCTGAATAACAGTAACGGGACCGGTGCGGGGCCCGCGGCGGACGCTGGCCCCGACCCGGCGGCGGGCGAACCGGTCCGCTACGAACGGCGCGGCCCGGTGGCCCTGGTCACCCTCAACCGGCCGCGTTACCGCAACGCGCAGAACTCCGCGATGACCTACGCGCTGGACGCCGCCTTCGCCCGGGCCACCGACGACGACGAGGTCGCGGTCATCGTGCTGGCCGGGGCGGGTGACCATTTCTGCGCCGGGCACGACATCGGCTCACCCGGCCGGGACGCCGACCAGTCGTTCGACCGGCGGGCCGGACTGTGGTGGGACCACGTGGGCCGGGCGGGCGCCGATGCCCGGTTCGCCCGGGAGACGGAGGTCTACCTCGGTATGTGCCGCCGCTGGCGGGAGATGCCGAAGCCGTCCATCGCCATGGTGCAGGGCGCCTGCATCGCCGGCGGCCTGATGCTGGCCTGGGTGTGCGACCTCATCGTGGCCGCGGACGACGCGTTCTTCGCCGACCCGGTGCTGCGGATGGGGATCCCGGGCGTGGAGTACTTCGCGCACCCCTGGGTGCTGGGGCCCCGGTTCGCGCGGGAGGTGCTGTTCACCGGGCAGCGGTTCGGCGCCCGGCGGGCCTACGAGGCCGGGATGGTGAACCGGGTGGTGCCCCGGGCCGAGCTGACCGCGACGGCGTTCGAGCTGGCCGGGGAGATCGCCGCCATGCCCCCCTTCGGCCTGGCCCTGGCCAAACGGGCGGTCAATCAGTGCGAGGACCTGATGGGCATGCGGCCCGGCATGGAGGCCGTCTTCGGCCTGCACCACCTGGCGCACGCGCACAACGCCGAGACGTCCGGTGACTCGCTGGGTGGCCAGGACGCCCGCAGCATGAGGCAGGCGGGCCGGTGACGCAGGCACCGGCCGGGGCGGCCGGTGACCCGGCGGCCTTCCGCGCCGAGGTCCGGGACTGGCTGGCCGGCCACGTGCCCGCCGAGCCGCTGCCCTCGGTGGACACCGCGGAGGGATTCGCCCGGCATCGCGCATGGGAACGCGAGCTGGCCGGGGCCCGGCTGGCCGTGGTGTCCTGGCCCGCCCGGTACGGCGGCCGGGACGCCTCGCTGCTGGAGTGGCTGATATTCGAGGAGGAGTACCACGCCGCCGACGGGCCGGTCCGGGTCGGGCAGAACGGCCTGTTCCTGCTCGCCCCGACCCTGTTCGCGCACGGCACCGAGGAGCAGCGGGACCGGCTGCTGCCCCGGATGGCCAGGGCGGATGACGTATGGGCGCAGGCGTGGTCGGAGCCGGACGCAGGCAGTGACCTCGCCGCGATCCGGGCGACCGCGGTCCCCGTGAAAGGGCACCGGAAGGGGCACGGGGAGGGGGGCGGGGGCTGGCTGCTGTCGGGCACGAAGACCTGGAGTTCCCGCGCGGCCTTCGCCGACCGGGCGTTCGGCCTGTTCCGCACGGACCCGGCGGCGCGCCGCCACCACGGCCTGAGCTATCTGCTCTTCGACCTGCACGCCGAGGGAGTGACCGTGCGCCCGATCCGCCAGCTGGGCGGCGAGACCGGGTTCGCCGAAATCTTCCTCGACGAGGTATTCGTGCCCGACAGCGATGTGGTGGGGCCGGTGGGCGACGGCTGGCGGATCGCGATGAGCACCGCCAGCCATGAGCGCGGGCTGTCACTGCGCAGCCCCGGGCGGTTCAGTGCGGCCGCGGACCGTCTGATCGCGCTGTGGCGCCGCGCCGGCGAGCCGGCCGATACCGCCGGGCGGGTCGCCGATGCCTGGATCGCGGCCCGGGCCTACCACCTGCACACCGTCGCGACCGCCGCCCGGCTCGCCGCGGGCGGCACGCTGGGCGCCGAATCCAGCCTGGGCAAGGTGTTCTGGTCCGACCTCGATGTCGCCCTGCACGAGACCGCGCTCGACCTGCTCGGGCCGGCCGCCGAGTTGCGCCAGCCGCCCGACCCGGATGGGCGCTCCCCGGACGGGCGCTGGCCGGACGGCCGCTGGCTGGAGGGGTACCTGTTCGCACTGGCCGGGCCGATCTACGCGGGCACCAACGAGATACAGCGCACCCTGATCGCCGAGCGCCTGCTGGGCCTGCCCCGATGAGGCCGGCCCCGATGATGCCAGCCCCGATGATCTCGGCGCGCTCGCCCGAGCAGGAGCAGTTCGCCGGGGCGCTGCACGACATGCTCGGGGCCGGGGCCGGAGGCGCCACCACGACCGGCGCGGCGCGGCAGTGGGCGGCGGGCGACCGCGCACCCGGGCTGGGCCTGTGGCGCGAACTGGCCGGGCTGGGTGTCACCGCCCTGACCGTGCCCCCGCAATGGGGCGGCCTCGGCGCGAGCCCCCTCGACCTCGTGGTCTGCTGCGAGGAGATCGGGCATCACGCGCTGCCCGGGCCGGTGGCCGAGTCGCTCGCCGCCGTTCCGCTGCTGCTGACGGCGCTGTGCACGGAACACTTGGGCACGGAGGGCCGCCGCGACGAAGAACTGTGCGCCGGCTGGCTCACCCGGCTGGCCGACGGTGACCTGCTCGCCACGCTCGCCATGCCGCCCCGGCTGCCGTACGCCGTGGACGCCGACGCGGCCGGTCTTGTCCTGCTGGCCAGCGCCGATACAATCCGGCTGGCCACGCCGGGCACCCGGCACCAGTCGGTGGACGGCAGCCGGCGGCTGTACGAGGCCCGCGGCGGCCGGGTCGTGGCGCACGGGCCGGCCGTCACCGAGGCGATCCGCCGGGCGCTCACGGTCGGCGCGCTGGCCAGTGCCGCGCAGTTGCTCGGCGCGGGACGTGCCCTGCTGGAGGCGAGCGTCCGGCACGCCACGCTGCGAACCCAGTTCGGCCGGCCGGTCGGCGCCTTCCAGGCCGTCAAGCATCGGCTCGCCGACGTCGCGATTGGCCTCGAGTTCGCCCGGCCCCTGCTGGATGCCGCGGCCGTCGCGCTGGCTGGCTCTTGCCCCACGGCGGGCCGGGACGTCTCCGCCGCCAAGGTGGCCTGTGCCGACGCCGCGCACCAGGCCGCCCGCGCCGCGCTCCAGGTGCACGGGGCGATCGGCTATACCCGCGAGCACGACCTCAGCCTGTGGCTGACCAAGGTCCGCGCGCTGCTGCCCGCCTGGGGCACCCAGGCCGAGCACCGCGCGATCGTGCTGGCCGCCGTCGGCGGGACCGGCCTCATCGGGACCGGTTCGCCATGATGGACCTGACCGATGAACAGCGGGCGCTGCGGCAGGCCGTGAGCGCGCTGCTCGCCCGTCCGCAGCGGCGCGGCCCCCGTGACCGGAGTGACGGGAGTGACGGGAGTGACCGGAGTGATGCGGGTGACCGGAGTGACGTGAGCGATCAAGATGATGAGGGTGACCGGGGTGACGAGGGAGTATGGCGGCGGCTGTGCGCCGAGGTCGGAGTCACGGGGCTCGCCATTCCGGAGAGGTACGGGGGCGCCGGGGCCGGCCCGGTGGAGACCCACGTGGTGGCCGAGGAACTCGGCCGGCGGCTGCTCCCGGCGCCGCTCCTCGGGTCCGCCGTACTGGCGGCGCAGACGATCCTCGCCACCGGTGACGGCGCAGCCTGCGAGCGGCTGCTGCCGGCCATCGCCGACGGAACCGCGATCGCGGCGCTGGCGTGGACAACCGAAGCCGGGCACTGGGACCCCGCCGAGGTGGCGTTCCGCGCCGTCCCCGCCGGGCCCGGGGCGGCCGGGGACGGCTGGGTGCTGGACGGCACGGCCCATTACGTGCTGCACGGCGACCGTGCCGACGTGCTGCTGGTCGCCGCGCGGACCCCGGACGGGATCGGGCTCTTCGAGGTCGATCCGCGCACCGCTGGTGTCCGCCGCACGGCCGTCACGAGCATGGATCCAGCCAGCCGGCTGGCGGTCGTCGAGCTGGCCGGGGCCGCGGGCCGGCGTATCGGCGGATGTGGCCACGCGGCGCTGGCCCGGGCCCGCGACCTCGCCTGCATCGCGCTCAGCGCGGAGCAGGTGGGCGCGGCGCAGCGGGCGCTCGACCTGACCGTGAGCTACACCACCACGCGCGTCCAGTTCGGCCGCGCCATCGGCGGCTTCCAGGCGCTCCAGCACCGGATGGCCGACCTGCACGTCCTGGTGGAGTCGGCCCGGTCCCTGTCGTACGGCACCGCTGCGGCGGCCGCCGCAGGGGCCTCCTACGACAGTGCGCCGGACCTCGGGCTGCGCGCGGCCGCCGCGAAGGTGTACTGCTCCGAGGCGCTGGCCCGGGTGGCCGCCGAGATGATCCAGCTGCACGGGGCCATCGGCATCACCTGGGAGTACGACGCCCACCGCTTCCTCAAGCGCGCGCACAGCACGGCCCAGTTGTTCGGCCAGCCGGCCGAGCACCTGGCCCGGGTCGCCTCAATGCTGATCGAACCGCAGAGCTGATCGACCGGTAAAGGTCCGATCAAGGAAAACACGGGGTGGTCAGATCCAGTCGGTGTGCCGGGGCCAGGCCAGCAGGGTGTCGACGACCTCGGGGGGGCCGTCCTGCGCCCGGGCGGCCGCGGTGAACCGGCCCCGGTAGAACAGCAACGGCTGGCCGCCCCGGCACTCGCCGAGATCGGTCACCCGGCCGGTCACCACGTAGTGGTCACCGGCCTCGATCGCGGTCTCGACGGTGCATCCCACCCAGGTCAGCACGCCGTCCAGGACCGGGGCGCCGGACGACGACGGCGACCAGCGCATACCGGCGAACCTGTCCGCCCCGCTGGCGGCGAAGACCCGGGCCAGCTCGCGCTGGTCACCGGCCAGCACGTTCGCGCAGAAGTGCCCCGCCCGTTCGATGCGGGGCCAGGTCGCCGAGGAGCGGGCCGGGCAGAACAGCACCAGCGGCGGGTCCAGCGACAGGGCGGCGAACGACTGGCAGGCGAAACCGGCCGGCCCCGCCGCGTCGGCGGTGGTGATCACCGTGACGCCCGTGCCGAAGTGGCCGAGCACCTGCCGGAACCTGGCCGGGTCAGGATCGAACCGCAGGGGCGCGGCGACCTTGGGCTGGTCGGGAAGGGCGGTCATCGCGGTGCCCGGCCGACCCTAGTGCGCGTCCCCGGCACCGAAGCGGTGCCCCCACAGGCTGATGGCGGTGGTCTCCCGGCTGACCCAGGTACGGTCGTCCACCGTGCGGCCGTCGGTGCCGTACTCGACATCGAACCCGCCCGGCGTCCGCACGTAGAAGGACACCATCAGGTCGTTGGCGTGCCGCCCGAGGGTGGCGCTGAGGGGAGCGCCGCGCTTCGCGCACCGGTCCATCGCCCGGCCCACGTCGTCCAGCGTGGCCACCTCGATCATCAGGTGCACGATGCCGGCCGGGGCGGGAAACGGGGCCAGGGCCAGGCAGTGGTGCCGCGGGTTGCAGCCGAGGAAGCGCATCCACAGCGGCGGGCTCCCCGCTGGCCTGCCGAACAGCTCGGGGGCCATGCGCATCGAGTCACGCAGCCGGAAGCCCAGGACCTCGGTGTAGAACCGCAGCGCGGCCTCTTCGTCGGAGACGGGGAGCACGACATGGCCAAGTCCCATGACGTCCGTTACAAAACGGTTCCCGTACGGGCTGACCGCCGGGCGATGCTCCAGGGCCGCGCCACAGAAGGCCTCCAGCGGGTTACCCGACGGATCCTCGAAACGCAGGAGCTGCCCGACGCGGCGCTCGGCGAGTTCCGCGGCGGTGCCGCCCTTGACCGGCACGCCCGCCTGCTCCAGGGCCTGGCTCAGCGCGTCCAGCGCGGCACGGCCGGGCAGTTCCCAGCCCGAGGCGAGCAGCCGGTCCCGGCCACCGGGCAGGATCACCAGCCGGGCCGGAAAATCGTCCATCCGCAGGTATAGTGCCCCGCTCTCCGGCCCCCGGCCCTCCACCATGCCGAGCACCCGGACGCCGAACTCGCGCCAGGCGGCGACGTCCGTGGCCTCGATGCGCAGGTACCCAAGGGACTGAATCGACACGGACTGAATCGGCGTCATGACGTGTCCCCTTCCAGGAAGCTGATCGCCAGCCGGTTGAACTCGTCGAACTTCTCCAGCTGGGCCCAGTGGCCGCAGCCGCCGAACACGTGCAGCTGCGCCCGCCGGATGAGCTTGAGGGCCACCAGCGCGCCGTCGAGCGGGTTGACCCGGTCCTCGCGTCCCCAGATCAGCAGCACCCGGTTGCGCAGCCGGTGGGCTTCGCGCCACAGCAGGCCGTCCTCGAAGCAGTCCGGGTCGTAGAACGACGCGCCCATGGACGTCATCGCCGCGAGCGCCCCGGGATCGCTGGCGGCGGCGACCCGCTCGTCGATCAGCTCGTCGGTCACCAGCCGCTGATCGAACACCGCCGTCCGCAGGAAGGCGGCGAGCTTCTCCCGGCTGGGGCCCGGTGGCGCCGGGAACTCGGCGAGCTTCCTGATGCCCTCGGTCGGGTCCGGGCTGAAGACGTTGAGGCTCAGGCCGCCCGGCCCCATCAGCACCAGACGTCCGGCGCGCTCGGGATAGCTGAGGGCGAAGCGGACCGCCGTGCCCCCGCCGAGCGAATTGCCGAGCAGGTGCACCCGGTCAATGCCGAGCCCGGTGAGCAGGCCAGCCAGCGCGTCCGCGGCGAACGTGAAGTAGTTGCCCCGCACGGGCGGCTTGTCCGACCGGCCGAACCCCGGCTGGTCGATCATGAGCGTGCGGAAACGGCCGGCGAAGACCGGGAAGTTGCGGCCGAAGTTGCTCCATGCCGACGCGCCGGGACCGCCGCCGTGCAGCAGCACCACCGGCGCCCGCCCGGCCGACCCGGACCCGCCGGACGGCCCGGCCTCGTGATAATGCAGCCGCATTCCGGCCGCCTCGGCGAAGCGGCTGGTCGTGGTGAAATCGGCCGCCATCATGGTCATCGGGCTGCTCCCGTCACACCATGCCGTCGGGCTGGATCCGCAGGCCGAACTCGCCGCGGCCGAACGTGGACAGGGCGCGTTCCGGGTCATTGATGGCGTGCACCCGGCCGGCGTGCGCATCCCGCCAGAAGCGCTGGATGGGCGTGCCTACCTTCAGCGCCCGGCCGCCGGAGTTCTCGAACAGCCGATCCACCGCGCTGATCGCCTGCCCGGTGCCGCGTACCTGGTCGCGCCGGACGCGCAGGCGCAGCGGCAACGGGATCTTCGCGCCGGCGCGAGCGTACTCCATCAGCTCCGTCATGTTGCGTTCCAGCGCGAGCCAGGCCGCGTCCAGGTCGGCGGCCGCCTCGGCCACGCGTACCTGCGCATGCGGGTCTTCGGCCGCTTTCTGGCCGACGTAGGAGGCCCGCACCCGCTCCTGCTGATAGGCCACATGCGCCTGGTACGCGCCCGTCGCCATACCGATGATCGGCGTGGTGATCGCATAGGAAAACAGCGAGCCGTAAGGCAGCCGGTAGAGCGGCGCCGGATTGGCCTCCTGGCCGGGGCACTCGCAGCGGAAGACGTCGTTGAAGCTGAGCGACCGGTGCTCGGGCACGAACGCGCCGTCCACCACGATGTCGTTGCTCCCGGTGCCGCGCAGCCCGACGGTGTCCCATACGTCGTTGATCACGTAGTCGCCCGCGGGCAGCAGGAACGTGCGGAAATCGACGGGATTGCCGTCAGCGTCCGGCACGATCCCGCCGAGCAGCACCCAGGTGGCGAAGGCACAGCCCGAGGAGAAACTCCATCGCCCGCTCAGCCGGTGCCCGCCGGGTACCGCCTCGGCCCGCCCGGTGGGCGCGTAGGACGATGACATCCTCAGGCTGGAATCGGCCTCCCACACATCCTCCTGCGCCCGCAGCGGGAAGAGGGCCAGTTGCCAGGGGTGCACCCCCAGGACCGAGGCCACCCATCCGGTCGACCCGCAGGCGCTCGCGATCAGCCGGACTGCGGTCAGGAAGGTCAGCGGATCGGCCTCGTGGCCACCGAACCGGGCCGGCTGAAGCAGCCGGAAGAACCCCGTCTCCTCCAGCGCCTTGACCGACTCGGCCGGCACCACCCGGCCGTCCTCGGCCTCCTGGGCCCGCTCACGCAGCACCGGCAGGAGTTCGGTTACCCCGGCGATTACCGCCTGCCCGACGTTCTCGGTCACCGGACGTCCCTCCGTTCGCGCGGCTCAGGATTGGCCATCGCCACCATACTAGAACATGTTCTAGTCTGTGCATAAGGGCACCTGAGTCGGCGAGAACACTGAGCAGTGAAATATTCAGCAACTTGTTCCAGGAATTCACGATCATGGAGGGTCCCAATGAGTGACCGGAATGGGGTCCGGACCATCGACAGCAGCGCACCACCAGCCAGGTTCGCGCGCGGCTGGCACTGCCTCGGGCTCGCCGACTCCTTCCGCGATGGTGCGCCGCACGCGGTGCAGGCGTTCGGCAGCAAGCTCGTGATCTTCGCCGACGCGGGCGGCCACCTTAACGCGCTCGACGGGTACTGCCGGCATATGGGCGGCGACCTGTCCCGCGGCACGGTCAAGGGGGACGCCATCGCCTGCCCGTTCCACGACTGGCGCTGGGGCGGGGACGGCCGGTGCGCGCGGATCCCGTACGCGCGGCGGGTGCCGCCGACGGCGCGGACCCGGTCCTGGACCACCCTGGAACGTAACGGTCACCTGTTCGTGTGGCACGACCCACAGGGCAATCCGCCGCCCGAGGACCTGGCCATCCCGCAAATCGACGGCGCCGGCTCCGGCGNNCGAGTGGACCCAGTGGACGTGGGATTCGATCCTCGTGGAGGGCGCGAACTGCCGCGAGGTCGTCGACAACGTCGTGGACATGGCGCACTTCTTCTATATCCACTTCGCCTTCCCGACCTACTTCAAGAACGTGTTCGAGGGGCACGTCGCATCGCAGTACCTGCGGACCAGGACGCGGCCGGACGTCGAGGGCGGCTCGAACTACGCGTCGGGCACCGATACCACGCTGCGTTCCGAGGCCTCGTATTTCGGCCCGGCGTACATGATCAACCAGCTCTGGCACGACTACCGCGGCATGACGATGGAAAGCGTCCTGATCAACTGCCACTACCCGGTCACGCCGGACTCGTTCATGCTCCAGTGGGGCGTCATCGTCAAGCGGCCGCCCGGCCTGTCCGGCGAGCACGCGGACAAGGTGGCCGCGAAGTTCGCCAGCTTCGTGGGGCTGGGGTTCCAGCAGGACGTGGAGATCTGGAAGCACAAGGCCCGGATCGACAACCCGCTGCTGTGCGCGGAGGATGGCCCGGTCTACCAGCTCCGGCGCTGGTACGACCAGTTCTACACCGATGTCGAGGACATCACGGCCGAGATGGTCGCCCGGTACGAGTTCGAGGTCGACACCACCCGGCCGGTCGCCGAATGGGAGGCGGAGGTCGCGGCGAACCTCGCCGCGCGGCCGGGCGGGGCGCACTGATCCATGACCTACCGACCCATGACCGGCCGACCCATGACCGGCCGAGCAGCTCAATGACCGACCGAGCAGCGCGCCGGTTCCTGGCGGGCACGGGCGACGAGCGGCACGCCGTATCCCGCGAGGTGGCCTGTGACCGCTGCGCCGCCCGGGTCCTGGTGGCCAAGTTCAGCCCGCAGCACACCAGCGTGCAGTGGAGCCCGGCGTCGGTGCGCGCCTGCGCCGAGTTCACCGCCCGGTCGGCCGCGGGCGAGCTGACCGCCCTCATCGCCGCCTGCGCCAGCCTGCGCGCCAGTATCGACCGCGCCGTGGCAGAAGGACGCCTGGACGTGACACCGCCGTGAATCCGCCGCGCACCTCCCATCAACTGCGGGTCGCGGAGGTGGTCAGGGAGACCGGCGACGCCTGCTCCCTGGTCCTCGCCGTCCCGCCGGAACTGGCCGGCACGTTCGCCTACCGGCCGGGCCAATTCCTCACCCTGCGGATCCCGCACGACGACGGCGGCTCGGCGGCCCGTTGCTACTCGCTATCGAGCTCGCCGCACACCGGTGATGCGCCGACGATCACGGTCAAGCGGACGCGCGGCGGGCACGCGTCCAACTGGATCGCCGACCGGGTCCGGGCCGGCAGCCTGCTGGAGGTGCTGCCGCCGGCGGGGACCTTCTGGCCGCGGTCCCTGGACGGCGACTTTCTCCTGTTCGCGGCGGGCAGCGGGATCACCCCGGTGATCTCCATCCTCAAGTCGGCGCTGGCCCAGGGGCAGGGCCGGATCGTGCTCTGTTACGCCAACCGCGACGAGCGTTCCGTCATCTTCGGCCCCGAGCTGCGCAGGCTGGAGGCGGCGGCCGGGCACCGGCTGCAGGTGGTGCACTGGCTTGATTCCCTGCAGGGGCCGCCGACGGCGGGCGCGATAGCCGCGCGGGCCCGGCCCTACGCCGGGCACCAGACGTTCCTCTGCGGGCCCGATCCCTTTATGGCGGTCGTCCGGCAGGCCCTCGGCGAGCTGGGCGTGCCCTCGCAGCGCGTGCACACGGAGCGGTTCGTCTCGCTGGCGGAAAACCCGTTCGAGGCCACACCGGCCGCCGGGGGCCCGCCCGTCGGGGACCCCCCGGCCACCCTGGAGGTCAGCCTGGATGGCCAGACCAGGCTGCTGACGTGGCCGCCCGGGACCCGGATGCTCGATCTGCTCATCGACGAGGGCCTGGATGCGCCCTACTCCTGCCGGCAGGGAATCTGCGGGGCCTGCGCCTGCCAGCTCACCGGGGGGGAGGTCGAGATGGTGCATAACGAGGTGCTCGAGGATGCCGACGTCGCCGAGGGCCTCATCCTGGCCTGCCAGGCGGTCCCGGTCACCGCCACGGTCAGCGTCACCTACCCGTAACCGCGCCCGCGGCACCGAAATCGGAGGTACCCATGACAACGGGCCTTGGCCGGTTCGACGTGGTGGTGGTGGGCAGCGGCGGTGCCGGGATGACCGCCGCGCTCACCGCCGCGCACCGCGGCCTGAGCGTGGCCGTCACAGAAAAGGCGGACTGGTTCGGCGGCTCCACCGCCCGCTCCGGCGGCGGGATCTGGGTGCCGGGCAACGAGGTGCTGCGCCAGGCCGGCGTCCGGGACTCCCCCGAGCAGGCCCGCGCCTACCTCGCGTACGTGGCCGGCGACGGCGTCCCGGCGGAGCGTCAGCACGCGCTGCTGGAGCACGGCCCGGCCATGCTCGCCCTGGTACGGGCCAGCACGCCGGTGGACTTTGCCTGGGTACCGAACTATTCGGACTATTACCCGGAGGCGCCTGGCGGGCTGGCCCAGGGACGCAGCATCGAGCCGCTGCCGCTCGACGGCCGGATACTCGGCGGCGAACTGGCGCACCTCGGCCCGCCCTATCTGCCGGCGCCGAACGGCGTGACGATCACCCAGGCGGAATACCGGTGGATTAGCCTCGGTCCCCGGCATCCCCGGGCCGTGCTCGCCAGCGCCCAGGTAATCGCCCGGCTCGCGCGTACCCGTCTGCTGCGCCGGCGCACGCTCACGATGGGCCAGGCCCTCGCGGCGGGCCTGCGGGCGGGCCTGATGGCGAAGGACGTGCCGGTGTGGCTGGGCACTCCGATGACCGGGCTGCACCGCGAGGACGGCCGGGTGGCCGGCGTCCAGGTGACCCGGGACGGCCGGCCCGCCCTGGTCCGCGCGTCCCGCGGCGTCGTGCTGGCGGCGGGCGGTTTCGAGCGCAACGAGCAGATGCGCGCGCGGTACCAGCGTCAGCCCATCGGCACGGAGTGGACAACCGGCGCGGCCGGCAATACCGGCGACGCCATCGCCGCGGGCGAGGCCGCCGGGGCCGCGCTCGACCTGATGGACGACGCCTGGTGGGGCCCGTCCATCCCGCTGCCCGGCGGCCCGTTCTTCTGCCTGGCCGAACGCAGCCTGCCCGGCTGCATCCTGGTCAACGGGGGCGGCCAGCGCTTCGTCAACGAGTCGGCGCCGTACGTGGACGCCGTGCACGCGATGTATGAGGGCCATTCCCCCTCGGTTCCGCACATCCCGGCCTGGCTGATCGCCGACCAGCGGTACCGCGACAGGTACGTGTTCGCCGGGCTGCCGCCGCGCAGGCCGCTGCCCCGCCGCTGGTACCAGTCGGGCGCGGTGCACCGGGCCCCGGATCTGGCCGGGCTGGCCGCCCGGATCGGCATCGACGCGGCGGCGCTGGCCAAGACCGTGGCCAGGTTCAACGAGTTCGCCCAGGCCGGCCGGGACGAGGACTTCGGCCGCGGCGACTCGGCGTACGACCGCTACTACGGCGACCCCCGTCAGCGGCCCAATCCCAACCTCGCGCCGGTGTCCCGCCCGCCGTTCTACGCGATCAAGATCGTGCCCGGCGACCTGGGCACGAAGGGCGGCCTGCGCACGGACGAGCGGGCCCGGGTGCTGCGCCACGACGGCACCCCGATACCCGGCCTGTACGCGGCCGGCAATGCGAGCGCCGCCGTGATGGGGCACAGCTACGCCGGCGCGGGCGCCACCATCGCGCCCGCGATGACGTTCGGCTACATAGCGGCCCTGGATCTGGCCGCGCGCCCGGACGGCACAAACTGAAGGACGGCANNCTGAAGGACAGCGCGTCAGGGGCCGAGGATCAGGCCGCTGGTCGGCACGCCGGTCCCGGCGGTGACGAGCACCGGGCCGTCGCCGGGGACCTGGCTGACCGCGGTGCCGCGGACCTGGCGCACGGCCTCGGCGATGCCGTTCATGCCGTGGATGTAGGCCTCACCGAGCTGGCCGCCATGCGGGTTGACCGGCAGCCGCCCGCCCAGCTCGATCGCGCCGCCGGCGATGAAGGAGCGGGCCTCCCCGCGCCCGCAGAAGCCCAGTTCCTCCAGCTGCATCAGGACGTACGGCGTGAAGTGGTCATACAGCACGGCGGTCCGCACGTCGGCGGGACCGATCCCCGCCTGCCGCCAGAGCTGCCGGGCCACGACGCTCATCTCGGCCAGCCCCAGCGTGTCACGGTAGTAACTGGTCATCACGAACTGGCCGGGCCCGCTGCCCTGGGCGGCGGCGCGGACCACGGCCGGGCGCTGCGGGAGGTCACGGGCCCGCTCCCGGCTGGTCACCACGACGGCGACGGCCCCGTCACTCTCCTGGCAGCAGTCCAGCAGCCGCAGCGGCTCGGCGATCCAGCGGGACGCCTGGTGCTCGGCGAGGGTGACCGGCCGCCGGTAGAACCAGGCTTTCGGGTTGACCGCGGCATGCCGGCGGTCCGCGACCGTGACCCGGCCGAAGTCCTCGCTGGTGGCCCCGTACTCGTGCATGTACCGCCGGGCGATCATCGCCACGGTCGCGGCCGGGGTGCCGAGCCCCATCGGGTAGTGCCAGCCGTTGTCGACCCCGGCCGAGGTGGGTGCCTCCGCGGCGGCCCGGGGCACCTGGCCGAACCGGCGGCCCGAGCGCTCGTTCAGGGCCCGGTAGCAGACCACGGTCTCGGCGAGCCCGGCCGCGATCGCCATCGCGGCCTGCTGCACGGTCGCGCACGCGGCACCGCCGCCGTAGCCGACCTGGCTGAAGAACCGCAGCTCCGGGACGCCGAGCTCACGGGCCAGGGCGATCTCGGCGGTGCTGTCCATGCCGAACGTCACCAGGCCGTCCACTTCGTGCGGGCTGAGCCCCGCGTCAGCGAGCGCAGCCCGTGCGGCCTCGGCGGCGAGCCGCAGCTCGCTGCGGCCGGAATCCTTCGAGAACTCGGTGGCCCCGATCCCGGCGATCGCCGCCGCCCCGGAGATCATGCGGTACTTCCCGGCACGGTACTTCCCGGCACGGCACTTCCCGGCACGGCAAGGTGGACCGTGCCGGTCACGTGGTCGCCGAGGCTGCACCGCCCGGTGACTTCCACGACGTATTCGCCGCCGCCGGCGNNGCCGCCGCCGGCGGCAGTGTCCTCCGGGCCGCCGCCGGCGGCTACCCGCCCGGAAAATGTCAGCGTGTCACCCGCGTAGCACGGCGCGCCGAGCCGGATCGCTATCTTGCGCACCAGCGCCTCCGGGCCGGCCCAGTCGGTCACGTACCGCTGCACCAGGCCGGTGGTGGTCAGGATGTTCACGAAGATGTCCTTCCCCCCTCGCTGGACCGCGCTGGCCCGGTCATGATGAACGTCCTGGAAGTCCCTGGTCGCAATCGCGCCGGCGACGACGAACGTCGGGGTGACGTCGATCACCAGTTCCGGCAGCGGCTGGCCCGCCCGGTACGCGGATACCTCGGTCATCGCCGGCCCTCCTTCCCGGCCGGCTTCCAGGCCGGCAGGGTCAGGTCCTCATCCACCCGGACGAAGGCCACCCGGACCGGCAGGCCGATGCGCACGTCGTCCGGGCCCGCGCCCAGCAGCTCGCCCACCATCCGGACACCTTCGGCCAGGGTGACGAGCGCAACCACGATCGGCAGCCTCCGGCCCGGCAGCGGCGGGTGGTGGTGCACCACATAGCTGTACACCTCTCCGGTCCCGGCGGCTACCAGATAACCGGGGCTGGCCGCGCCGCATCGCGGGCACATCGGGCCGGGCGGGTGGCGGATGGCACCGCATCCGCCGCATCGCTGGATCCGCAGTTCGCCGGCGGCCGTCCCGGCCCAGAAGAATTCCGTGTCACGCGAGACGACCGGCCGGAGCACACCGGAGGCCGCGGAGGGCACGGCCGGCGCGGAGGGCCGGTACTTGAGGATCCGGAACAGCATCGTGGCGACCGGTTCCTGACCGGCGAGCCAGGTGCTCCGCGTGGTGACGAACCAGCCTTCGCCGAGGGCGGTGCGCTTCGGCCCGGTGACGTCCTCCAGGCTCGACCGCACGCTGACCTGCTCACCGTGCCGCAGGTAGCGGTGATAGGCCTGCTCGCAGTTGGTGGCCACGACCGAGGTGAACCCGGCGTCATCGAGCACCTGCGACATCAGGCCGAGCGGATCGCCGGCATCGCTGGCCGGGTCGCTGGCCGGATGCTGGCCGCGCATCGTCCAGACCTGGGCCATCGCCGGGGGGGCCACGAGACCGGCGTGCACCGACGCGGCGGCGACCCCCGCGTCGGTGTAGACCGGGTTGCCGTCGCCCATCGCCTCGGCCCAGTTGCGGATCATCGGCAGGTTCACCGGGTCGCGGGCCAGCCGGGGCCCGCATTCGCCGAGCGCGGCGATCCGGGCGGCGGCCGCCATGATCGCGGATTCCGTGCCCGCCGCCAGGGGTGTCCCGTCATCGATGGCCGTCACCTGTGCTCTCCTCCGTTCAGCTTTCCTCCATTCATCGGGGCACCCGCGGCAGGCCGAGCCCCGCCGTGGCGATGAGCTCCCGCTGGATCTCATTGACCCCGCCGCCGAACGTCAGCACCGTGTTGCGTTTCGCCTGAACATCGAGCCACCTGCTCAGTTCGGCGGTCTCCGCATCGGCGGGGTCACCATGCCGCCCGACGATTTCCTCGAGCTGCTGGCCCAGCCACTGGCACTGCTCCGAACCGAAGACCTTGGTGGCGGACGCGTCGGCGATGTCCACCGTGGCCGCGGCCGCGACCTGCCAGTTGAGCAGCTCGTTGACGCGCTCGCTGGCGTACGCGCGCGCCAGCGCCCGCCGCACATCCGGCTGCTCCAGCAGCGGGCGGCCATCGGGGCCGGCCTGGCGCGCCGCCCAGTCCCGCACCCTTTCCCGGAGGGCGGCGATGCGGCCCGCCGGGCCCAGCATGACCCGTTCGTGGTTGAGCTGCTCCGTGACCAGCCGCCAGCCCTCGTTCTCGGCGCCGACGCGCATCGTGACCGGAACGCGCACGCCGGAATAGTAGGTCGCGTTGACGTGGTGCGCCCCGTCGTGCGTGATGATCGGGGTCCAGGAGAAGCCGGGATCGGCGGTATCCACGATGAGGATGGAGATGCCCCGGTGCCGGGGCGCGTCCGGGTCGGTACGGCAGGCCAGCCAGATGTAGTCGGCTTCGTGAGCGCCCGTGGTGAACACCTTCTGCCCGTCAACCACGTACCCGTCACCGTCCCGGACGGCCCTGGTCCGGAGCGCGGCCAGGTCGGTGCCCGCTTCCGGCTCGGTGTACCCGATCGCGAAATGCACCTCACCAGCCAGAATCCGGGGCAGGAAGAAGTCCCTCTGCTCCCGGGTCCCATGCGCCTGCAGGGTCGGCCCGACCGTCTGCAGGGTGACGGCCGGCAGCGGCACGTCGGCGCGGGCCGCCTCGCTGGCGAAGATCTGCTGCTCCATCTGGCCAAGCCCGCGCCCGCCGTACTCGGCCGGCCAGCCCACGCCGAGCCATCCGTCGCGGCCCATCCGCCGCACCACGTCGCGGTAGACGCCGCCGTGCCGTTCGGTGAGCATCGCGGCGTGCTCTTCGGCGGACAGCAGCCCGGCGAAGTACTCGCGCAGCTCGTCCCGCAGCGCGCGCTGTTCGCCGGTGAGGTCGAGGAACATGGCGCTCCCTCAGTCGCAGGCCCAGGCACCGAGCCGGTCAAGGCGGTAGTCGCCACCGCCGACGAACCGGACCAGGTCCCGCACGAGTGCGGAGTAATGGTGCAGCGGGTAGCTGACATCCATGCCGATCCCGCCATGCAGGTGGTGACAGGCCCGCAGCGCCGCTGGGGCCTCGGCGGCCAGCCAGTACCCGGCCGTATCGAGATCACGGCCGGCCGGGCGCCCGGTAGCCAGTTGCCAGCAGGCCGACAGGGCCGCCAGGTGCAGGGTACGGCCCGCGATATAGATGTCCGCGATCTGCTGGGCCACCGCCTGGAACGTGGCGAGCGGCCGGCCGAACTGGCACCGCGACCGCACGTGTGCGGTCGTCAGCTCAAGCGCGGCGGCGAGCGCGCCATCGGCCAGGCAGCATGCTCCGGCCACGGCGAGCCCGTACAGGTCCGCCACGGCGCGGCCATCGGCCCGGTCGCCGAGCACGTACCGGACGGGCGCCTCGTCGAGCCGCAGTGTGCATTCGGGGGCACCGGCGGAGCTGCGGGCAGGCAGCAGGGACACCCCGGCGGCGGACGGGTCGACGATCACGACCGCACT
>PLRW01000228.1:26179-33463 GCA_003164955.1 Actinomycetota bacterium | reverse complement strand
GGCCCAGGAGTCGCTGCGCATGGCGTACTCCTCTCGCGCTTTAGCCCTGGCATGAGTCCCCGATGCACACGGCCGATTTACCGGATACGAAATGTCTGGGATGTCGGAATTATTGCGATAGCGGATGATTTCATACGGTAGATGCTTTAGCGCAGATAGCGAGCCCGCTACGGCAAATCTGAGCCGATGTGTAGCCGCAGCTTGACGATGGGTATCGTTGAATGTGACATTGCGCGGCAACCAGCATGCGCCCTGCTACTGCGCGGCTCTCGCTAACCCTGCCGAAGGAGGGACTATGCCGTTCGCCCGCCGGATGGCTCGGTGGGCGTATGACGTGCGGGCATGGGCGCTATGGACGCTGCCCAAGTGGCTCGTCGGCCTCATTCTGCTCGCGGTGGTGGGCGCCGCCGCCGCCACCGGGGTCGCTGCGGCCACGTTTCAGGTCAGATCCCATGACCTGATCCTGTTTGCGCTGCTGTCGAGCTGCGTCGTCGTTACGGTCGAGCTGACGCGCCAGGAGGGCGAGAGAAAGGGCCTGGTCAAGGACGTCTACAGCGCGTGGGGCCTGCCAGCGGCGATCTTGCTGCCGCCGGTCTACGTCCTGGTCATGACCGTCATTTATTACTCCTGTCTGCAGTGGCGGGTTCGCAAGGCCCCACCCCACAAGCGGACTTATAGCGCGGCGATCGTCGGGCTTTCGTTCGTGGCGGCGGGCATGGTGTTTCGCTGGCTACGGGGGACGGCCCCGCTGTCTGCACCGCACGGCACCACGGGCCAAGTGGCCTGGTGCTTCGCCCTGATCGCCGCCGTCCTGGTCTACTCGGCTGTCAATAAGGTTTTCATGATCGCCGCCATCAAAGGCTCCGATCCGACGGCGGACATTCGTACCTCCTTCTTCAGCCGCGAGCCGCTCTATAACGACATGGCTGAGCAGTGCATCGGTGCCCTGGTTACCTACGGCGTAGCCAGCAACATCTTTCTCGTCCCGATCGCCTTGCCCGTGGTGGCCCTTCTGCAGCGCTCCCTCAGGCATGCCCAGTTGCTGAACGACTCGCGTACCGACGCCAAGACGGGACTGCTGAACGCCCGGGCATGGGAGAGCGAGGCCGAAGCCGAGGTGGCGCGTGCGGTCCGGGCCCGGATGGCGCTCGCCGTGGCCGTCCTCGACATCGACTGGTTCAAGCGGGTCAACGATACCTATGGGCACCTGTTCGGCGACGAGGTATTGAAGGAGATCGCCCAGTGCCTGCCGGGCGTGCTTCGTGAGTACGACGCGGCCGGCCGGTTTGGCGGCGAAGAGTTCGTGCTGCTGCTGCCGCATACCCGCGCGGTGGACGCGTTCCGCATCGCAGACCGCGTGCGCGACCACATCTCGGGGCTGTCCCTGCACACCACGGACGGCCAGGCGGTTCAGGTCACCGTTTCGGTCGGGGTGGCGGCGCTCGACGCCGGCGCACGCCGTGAATTGAGCGAACTGCTCGCCGCCGCGGACGCCGCTCTGTACCGCGCCAAACGGGATGGCCGGAACCAGGTGCAGATGATCAGCACCACGCGTGGCCTGAGTGCCGTCGGCGGCCAGACCGTCAGCATCAACGGGATCGGCGGCGTGCCCGCGGCCCCGAGCGCGTGGGACGTACTGCCGGTCGGTAACCCCCACCCGGCTGACGACACCGATGAGATCGCGACCAAGGTGTGAGCACGGCCGCCGGGGCAGCGGCCCGCGGGTGACCGATGCCCCATTCCTGCCTGGCCAGGATTTATGAGCAGGCGCAATAAGCTTGCGTCGTGCCTCATGGATATGCCGCGCCCAGCGTGAACGTGATCTTGCTCGACGCGGGCGGTGTCATGATCTTCCCGTCGCCGGAACTCCTGCTGCCGCCGCTGCGCGCGGCCGGCCTGCAGCCCACCGTCGCCGACCTGGAACGAGCGCACTACCGGGCGATGGCCGACTGCGACCGACCCGGCCGCGAGCCGCCGGGCGGCCAGTGGTGGCTCGAGTACCTGCGGGATTTCGTCACGGCCTGCGGTGTCCCGGCCGCCGACGTCGCCGCCATCGCCGCGGACATCGCCGGCCTCACCGACGGGTTCTCCTGGACGCATGTGGGCCCGGGGGTGTCAGATGCCCTGCGCGGTATCGCCGCCCTGGGCCTGCCGGTCGGCATCGTCTCCAACTCCACCGGGGAGGTCGAACAGGCGCTCCGCCAGCTTGACGTCTGTTACGCCCTCGCCGGCGGCGCCGGCACCGCCGGATCCGGCGTCGAGGTGGGCGTCGTCATCGACTCGGCCGTGGTCGGCGTGTCCAAGCCCGATCCCGCGATCTTCGCCCTGGCCCTGGACGCGCTGGGGGTGCCCACCGCCGACCGGAGCACGGTGGTGCACGTGGGGGACAGCCTGCGCTACGACGTAGCGGGCGCCATCGCCGCCGGCGTCCGGCCCATCCATCTGGACCCGCACGGCTATTGCCCGGCCCCCGACGGCCACGAGCACATCCGCCGCCTGGACGAAATCGTCCCCCTCGCCACCCCCTGACCCACCCCGCCCGTCAGACGGGAAGGCATAATTCGCGTCGCTTTTCCGCAGCATTGGCGCCCAGGAAAACCGGCGTCCATTCCGGAGTCTCCCCGGCGCGGAGTCCCGCAAGATGCGGCCGCCCACCGGTGCCGCCCCGGAGGGAGTTCCCGCATGTGTGACGACTTTTCCGCACATAGTGCGGAAAAGTCGTCACAGATCCGTTAAGACACGCGGGCGCGGGTGCTGGTGTGGTCAGTGGGGCGCACGTTTACCGAAAGCCGGCGCCGGTCATGGTCAGGCCGGCTCCGGTCAGGGACGGTTGTGACTGGTGCGCCCCTTGGAACCTCCGGTACAACGTGGACTTCACCGGCCGCCCCGCCGGAGCCCGGCGCCCCGGCATTCAGGTGGCGAGGGCGTCGCGCTCGCGGCAGCGGAGCGCGCGGGCCACGTCGTCACGGCCCTCCACCAGCAGGCGGCGCAGCGCCGCGGGCGGCTGGGTCCGCGCGATGTACTCGTCGGTGATGCGGATCGTCTCCGCCGAGATGGGGCAGATCGTGTAGCCGATGGAGACGAACCGCTGGGCCATGTCCGAGCTCCACTCCCGCCAGATGTCCGCGAGGACGGCGAAATACGGGTCGCGGAACTTCTCGGTCAGCGGGCGCTGGTCCGGATCGGCGAAGCCGTTCAACGTAGCGCGGAACGTCGCGTTGGGCAGCTTGCCACTGACGATCTCCTCCCACACCGCGTGTTTCACCTCCGGCTCGGGGATGGCGGCGCGGCAGGAGGCGGCGTGCCGTTCACCGGCGTCGGTCGCGTCGCGCGCCAGCTCCGCCTCGATCTCCGGAAACCCGGCCCGGCCGCGGCTGACCAGCCGGTGCAGCAGTGTCCAGCGCAGGTCGGTGTCGACGGTGAGCCCCTCGAAGATCGTGGTCCCGTCCAGCAGGCTGGCCAGCAGGGCGAGATGCCGGTCCGAGATCGCGGCCCCGGTCAGCGCCTGGACGTAGGCAAGCTGCGCGTCACTGCCGAGCGCCGCGGTGATCAGCACCTCGTGCAGCGAATCTGCCATCAGCTCCAGCCCGGTGAGCTCCCACGACGGGTTCGCGAACCGCCGGACGGCCTGGGCCGTCTGGCGGAGCAGGGTCTGCGTCACGCTGATGTCGGCCACCGAATCGACGCCGAGCAGGACCAGGCGCACGTAGTCCCGGGCCGCCATCTCCGCGTCGCGGCACATGTCCCACGCGGCCGACCAGGCCAGCGCCGCGGGCAGCGGCTCGCGGAACTCGCCGATGGACTGGATCAGCGTCCCGAGGGAGTGGTCGTCGAGCCGGATCTTGGCGTAGGTCAGGTCGTCGTCGTTGACGAGCACCAGATCGGGCCGCTGGTCCCCGGCCAGTTCCGGGATCTCGGTCCGCGCGGCCGTCACGTCGGTTTCCAGCCGCCGCCGCCGGACCAGCCCCTCGGGCCCCCGGTCGTAGAGCCCGATCGCTATCCGGTGCGAGCGCAGCACCGGATAGTCCGCGGGGGCCTCCTGCCGCACGGCGAAGGAGGTGAACCGGCCGTCGGCGTCGGTCTCGTACTCAGGGCGCAGCGTGCTGACCCCCGCGGTCTCCAGCCACTGCCGGGACCACTCGCTCAGGTTGCGGCCGGAGGTCTCCTCCAGCGCGGCGAGCAGGTCCGCCAGGGTGGCGTTGCCCCACGCGTGCGCGGCGAAGTACCGCCGCACGGCGGCCAGGAAGTTGTCCCGGCCCACGTACGCGACGAGCTGCTTCAGCACGGCAGCGCCCTTGGCGTAGGTGATGCCGTCGAAGTTCACCTCGACCGCGTGGATGTCGGGGATGTCCGCGGCGATGGGGTGGGTGGACGGCATCTGGTCCTGCCGGTACGCCCACGCCTTGTGCAGCTGGGCGAACGTGGTCCAGGCCGACGTCCAGCGGGTCGCCTCGGCCTCGGCCAGCGTGCCCGCCCAGGTGGCGAAGGACTCGTTCAGCCACAGGTCATCCCACCAGCGCATCGTCACCAGGTCGCCGAACCACATGTGCGCCATCTCGTGCAGGATCGTTTCGGCGCGGGCCTCGCGGGCGAAATCGGTGACCCGGGAGCGGAAGATGTAGCTCTCCAGGAAGGTCACGCAGCCCGCGTTCTCCATCGCGCCTTCCTTGAACTCGGGCACGAAGAGCTGATCGTACTTGCCGAACGGGTACCGCACCCCGAACGCGGCGTGGTAGAAGCCGAAGCCCTGCTTGGTGACCTCGAAGAGCTCCTCCGGATCCAGGTACTCGGCCAGCGACTGGCGGCAGTAGATCCCGAGCGGGATGCCGTCACAGGAGTCCCGCACGACGTGATACGGGCCGGCCGCGACCGCCGTGATGTACGTCGACATGACCGGGGTCGGCGGGAAGTGCCAGCGCGTGGCGGTATCGCCGGCGGGCCCGCGCTCTTCGGGCGCCATGTTCGAGACGACCTGCCAGTCCTCCGGCGCGGTGACGGTGAGTTCGTACGTCGCCTTCAGATCGGGCTGGTCGAAACAGGCGTAGATCCGGTGTGCGTCGAAGGTCTCCAGGTCGGAGTACATGTATACGCCGCCGTCGGCCGGGTCGGTGAACCGGTGCAGGCCCTCGCCGCTGCGCGAGTATGCGCAGTCCGCGACCACCCGGAGCTCGTTCTCGGCGGCCAGGCCGGTGAGCGTGATCCGGTCCCCGTCGAAGGCGCCCAGGCTGACCGGTGCTCCGTTGAGGGTGATCTCGCGTACTTCCGGCGCGGTCAGGTTGATGAACGTCCCCGCCCCGGGCGCAGCGCAGCGGAACGTCACCACGGTGACCGACGGGAACGTCGTCTCGCCGCCGGTCAGGTCGAGCTCGACCCGGTATGACGAGACGGTGATGAGGTCAGCCCGTACGCGGGCCTCATCACGGGTGAGGTTGTCTGACACCGACGAATCCCCTTCGTCTTGCTGCGGCTACGGTTCCCCTGCTCCCCGGAGCGCGTCGTCCTGGCATCTTCCCACGGGAGCGCGGAATGAGCCGTGCGGGCACCGGGTTGTCGCAGGCGCAAGCCGGCCGGTCCTGTGTCGCGGGCCCGGCCCGGGCTTCGTTGACCCGCATGATGAGGAGCGCGCATGGCCGAGCAGGAGACCACCGTTGCCGACTTCTGGTTTGACCCTATCTGCCCCTGGGCCTGGATCGCCTCGCGGTGGATGCTCGAGGTGGAGAAGGTCCGCCCGGTCGAGGCCCGCTGGCACGTGATGAGCCTGTCCGTGCTGAACGCGGACAAGGAAGGGCTGCCCGAGCAGTACAAGGAACTGCTGGCCACCGGCTGGGGCCCGGTCCGGATCTGCATTGCGGCCGAGCAGCAGTTCGGCCCGGAGGTGCTGGGCCGGCTGTACACCGCGCTGGGCACGCGCTTCCACCTGGAGAAGGCGCCGCGCGAGCGCGCGACCTACGAGGCCGCGCTCGAAGAGGCGGGCCTGCCCGCCAGCCTGGCCGACGCCGCGGAATCCACCGAGTACGACGAGGCCCTGCGGGCCAGCCACCACGACGGGATGGACCGGGTGGGCTACGAGGTCGGCACGCCGGTGATCTCGGTGAACGGCATGGCCATCTTCGGCCCGGTCGTCTCGCCGATCCCGCGCGGAGAGGCCGCGGGCCGGCTGTGGGACGGCGTGCAGCTCATCGCCGGCACCGACGGCTTCTTCGAGCTGAAGCGCTCCCGCACCCGCGACCCCATCTTCGACTGACCCAGTTCTTCCCCCTGTAACGGACGTACTGAGAGCACGGCCAGCGGCGAATCCCGGGCCCCGCGCCCGGGTGCCGCCGGTTCGGTGATCTGCTCCGGCAGGTCCCACCCGTCAGGTGCGGTCATCTCATCGATCATCTCCGGGGCCAGCCGCCACTTTCGGTATGCCGTACCCCCAGACGCACACGCAGCCAGAAGTGACGAGCCGCTCAATCTCCGCTACGGACCTGGTGGCGGTGTGAAGATGGCGTGAGTTCCGATGCGTCGCCAGACGACGTGAGCTTGGCCAGCGATTCGTCTGTTCTCTATGACCAGCCGCGGCGCGGTGTCCACCCGAGAATCTGCCGCGCGGCACCGGTGTCGAACCGGCCAGGGCCGCACAGGGTGAGCCGGATATGCCCGTCCGGCTTGACTGGCAGAGCCCAATTCTCATTGCAGAGGCCGGAAGATCGCCGGCCCGTATCCCGGATGATCTCCCGTATCCCGGATGATCTCCTGGTCACGGCCGCGCTGACGCGGCCTGGGCGGCTGGAGCCGCGTACGGAATCGTGCGGCCCGCCGTCAAAGGCGGAACCTGGCCGGCACCCTGCGTTCTAACGTTCCCGCCGTTCGGAGCCCCTCGGCACGTACGGCTCAGAGACAAGTTCGCGGCCCGTTGACACAATAAGTAGTCATCGTACTACGATACGTAACCATAGTACAGGCAGCCGTGCCTGAAGCGGGGCAGAGTCGGCGGTTCCTGGCTTCACCACAGGGATGGGGATCGTCCACCTGCCGTGCGGCTATGCATACAACTTCCCCGCAGCGAGAGAACGAGGGAGAACAGGATGAGCGAGCGACCCGGCATTTCCAGACGGCAGGCACTGATTTCCGGCGGCCTGGCTGCGACAGCCCCCCTGCTTCCCGCCGCGCGGCGCACGCCGTCTCTGGTCCGCAGCAATCCAGACGCGGCAGGTACCCCGAGGCGATGGTGGTTGAAGAGCGCGCCAGAGATGGCCATGGAATCTGCCGAGTTTGCGGTGGTGGCGTGGGGGCCGAACC
>PLRW01000228.1:0-26155 GCA_003164955.1 Actinomycetota bacterium | reverse complement strand
ATGGGTGGCAGGCCCAGTGGGAGGGCCTCGGCGGGACGTTCATCCCTCGACGTTGACAGAAATGACAGAAACCGTGCCGTGACAGAAAAGGCCGGTCCTAATGGTGAGCACCACGCACGGGATACGGACAGGCACTCGTCCCGGCTGGCGAGTCCGGGCAACGGCCCGGCGAGTTGGCCGGTGTGTCGGCGATGTACCACTGCGGGGGTCCGGGGGGTCGCCCCCCGGGCCCCCGGGCCAGCACAGCATGCGGGGGTCCGGGGGGTCGCCCCCCGGGCCAGCACAGCATGCGGGGGTCCGGGGGGTCGCCCCCCCGGGATAACACAGTACGGTTACTCCGTGCGCGTATATCTGGGATCTGATCACGCGGGATTTGAGCTCAAGAACCGCCTGGTGGCCTGGCTGTCCGAAGCCGGGCACGAGCCGGTGGACTGCGGGCCGCCGGTGTACCAGGAGGACGACGACTATCCGCTGTACGTGATGCGCGCGGCGGATGGCGCCGTCAAGGACCCGGGCAGCCTCGGCATTGTGATCGGCGGGTCGGGGAACGGCGAGCAGATCGCCTCGAACAAGATCCCCGGCGTCCGTGCGGCGCTGGCCTGGACGGTGGAGACCGCCCAGCTGGCGCGGCAGCACAATGACGCCAACGTGCTGAGCCTGGGCGCCCGGATGTACTCCATCGACGACGCGCTCGCCTTCGCCAAGGTCTTCGTGGAGACCCCGTTCTCCGGGGCCGAGCGGCACGCCCGGCGGCTGGCCGAGGTCGCCGAATACGAGAAGACCGGCCAGCTCCCGCCCCTGCCGCCGGCGCCCTAGCGGCGCTTGCGCCGGGGGCGGCCCCCCGCGCTCTTCGGGATGGCGATGGGACGGCCTCCGGTGTCCTCGCGCGGCCGGGCCCCCGCCGTCGGCTGCTCCCCGCCGGAACGACCCGCCGTCCGGGAGCGCGGTGCCGGCCCGGGCAACCGAGCCGGCCCAGCCTGCCCCGGTGCTGCGGCGCGGGCGTCGGCCTCCCCGGCGGCCTCTTCGTGCTCATCGTGCGGTCGCGAAACGTCCCGGGCGCGCATGGCCGCGCTGAGCGTGACCTTCATGCCTGCCATGGTGTCCTCGTCTCCTCCTGCGCCCAGTGTGTCACGGGCCGCCGGCCATTCCGGATGGTGTCAGCGTGCGCTGATCAGGAACGGGTCAGAAGATGACCGGGCACCACGGCGCGG
This sequence comes from Actinomycetota bacterium, assembly GCA_003164955.1. Classification (GTDB taxonomy): domain Bacteria; phylum Actinomycetota; class Actinomycetes; order Streptosporangiales; family Streptosporangiaceae; genus Bog-532. The sequence continues at coordinate 24,944 of PLRW01000228.1, read as the reverse complement.
GATCCCAGGACATGGCGGCGGACAGCCGCGCGAGCGCGCCGGCCCGGTGCTGGGTGACCCGGCCCGCGGCGGCCAGCGCGCCGAGGCGCGTCCCGCCCAGGTAGGCGGCGCCGAGTTCCGCGATGCCCAGCGATAGGTCGGCGGCCTTGTCCACGGGGTCGCAGACGGCTTCGCCGGACTCGTCTACCGTGAGCCGCCACGGGCCCTCGTTCTGCGGGAAGATGTCGTCGTGCACGTCGAGGACCACGTCCACCGGGCAGGCGTAGCGGCGGAGCGAGAGCGCCGCGGGCAGGTCGGTAAGGCGGGCCCACAGGCCGTCGATGACCGCCGGGCGCAGCCGCCGCGGGTCGGCCAGCTGGAACAGCAGCGGGTCATCGACGGGACGGATCGCGGCGCGGATGCTAGTGACCAGGTCACGGTTCAGCAGGTCGCCCCACAGCGCGGCGCTGGCGGCCGGGTCGGCGGTGATGAGTTCCTGGATGTCGAGCTGGCCGTCCGGCAGGAACAGGTCGTCGTCCCACCGGCCGACGCCGGAGTAGAGGGCGTAGCCGCGCGGGCCGTCGTTGTCCTCGGCCAGCACGCACCGCATCGGGGACCTGTCCTTCCGGTTCGTCTCGGGATCGTCGAGGACCCGGTTCCACCAAGAATCGTTCCGCGCGAAGAAACCCGGGCGCGTCTCCAGCACCGTGTCGTAGACCTTGGCCAGCTCCGCACGCGCCTGCTCGGGCTCGGTGATCCGGAGCCGGAGCTTCGGGTCGGTGGGTACGTCCCGGGCCAGGGCTCCCTCGCCACGCCGGATGGTGAACGTGTCGGTCCAGGACGCGCGGCCGTAGCCGTAGCGGCCGTAGATCCCGGACTCCGAGGCCCACAGCACGGCCAGCGCCTCGCCACGGTCACGGACGTCCGCCAGCTGGCGGTGCATGATCTGCCGCACGATGCCCCGCCGGCGATGGGACGGCAGCACGCCCACCCAGCTCACCCCGGCCGCCGCCGCGTTGGCCCCGGGCACGCGCAGGCGGAAGCTGAACGCCCCGGCGATGCCGACCGGGGTGCTGCCGTCGAACGCGGCGAGGCTCCGGTCGAACTCGAACCGGGACAGGATCTTGGGCCGCTGCTCCGCCGTGATCGGTGAACCGTGGAACGCGTGCTGGTCCACAAGGTGGAAGGCGTCGAACTCGTCGGGGGTGATCGGCCGGATTGGGTAGCGCTCCGTCATGTTGCCTTGCTACACCGGGCGGCGGCGGATAGCCAGCCGTTTAAGCGCCCCGGAGCCCCTGAGCGGCGGGGGGCCGGCACCGCCGGGCGGGGCGTGCCGGCCGTTGATCACGACCCGATTGCGGATACAGTGCCGCCATTATGGTTTCCCGCCCCGCACGCTTCCCGCAGCGAGCCCGCCGCGGCCTCCGGGCCCGCGGGCAGCAGGTGCGTGCGGTGCTGAGCAGGCAGTTCATCACGCGGAACCGGCGGCTGGCCTTCGCCCTCGCGCTGGCCATCGTGGCCATCGGGGTGGCGGCGGTGCACCTGTCGAGGGAGTGGTTCTCGCCCGGGGTGATTATCCTGCCGATCCTCGCGGGTGGCATGCTGCTGTGGGTCCGGGCCCTGCGCGTCCTGTTCGTGATCGCCGCCGCCACCATCGCCTACGACATCACGTCACACCGGGCCGGCCCGGGCATCGTCGCGACGATCGTGGTGACCGCGCTCTTCGCGGACGTGCTGGCGCGGACGCGGGCGAAGCTGGGGCTGCAGGGACTGCGCGGCGACCAGATGCTCATCGAGCTTCGTGACCGGATCCGCGAACAGGGCAAGCTGCCGCCACTCAGCGAGGGGTGGGGCTCGGATGTGATCCTCCGCCCGGCCGGCGGGGCGTCGTTCGGCGGCGACTTCGTCGTCTCCTACTCCGACGGCAAGACCGTCGAGGTCGCGCTCGTCGACGTATCAGGCAAGGGCATCGACGCGGGCACGCGGGCCCTGCTGCTGTCCGGGGCGCTGGGCGGCCTGCTGGGGTCCGTGCCGAGGACCGACTTTCTGGCCGCGGCCAACGCTTACCTGCGCCGCGGCCGGTGGAATGAGGGCTTCGTCACCGCGGTGCACCTGTCGCTCGACCTGACGTCGGGGGAGTACGTGGTCTCCTCGGCCGGTCATCCGCCGGCCGTGCACTACGACGCGGCCAGCGGCCGGTGGCGCATCACCCAGGCGCGCGGCATCGTCCTCGGCGTCGTCCCGGACCTGCAGGCGGTCCCGACCAATTCCGAGGAGGGGGTCCTGCGCCGCGGGGACGCCCTGATGCTCTATACCGACGGTCTGGTCGAGGCCCCCGGGCGGGACATCGACGCCGGCATCGACAAGCTCCTCGGTGAAGCGCAGCGGCTGGTCACGAAGGGGTTCCAGGCCGGCGCGGCCGACCTGGTCACGACCCTGCAGCGGGACGTGGGCAGTTCCGACGACTGCGCCCTCGTCCTCCTCTGGCGCTCCTGAGCTCTACCGGCCACCGGCGTTCCTGAGCTCCACCGGCCCAGCGCGGCGCCCTCATCCGGGTCTCCCGGCCTCGCCGCGCACACCGTCGCCGGGCCTGCTGTCACCGGCCGGGCCGCGGCGCCGGGCGCCGGATCTGGATAGAAACGAGAATTGCCATCACTTCATAGCGCTCAGTAACGCCTGCGGGCGGAATATACGGCAGTTTTCCGTTGCTATCATCCGGCACGCGGAAGTGCGCCGTCCCCGGGGCGGCGGCGCATACCCGCGCGGCCTACTAACGCCAGGTGGACCCGGGTAACCCGTCGTGGCGTGCGTACATTGTGCAGGTCGCCGGCTATCGCGTACGCAGAGTTGACGTTTACCGGCGCATTATTGCCGTGCGACGGTAAACCTGCATCGATGCTGCGTCGGATATGTATCGAATTTGTATCCATTAGATATCGCGAAGATGTCGCGCGCGCGGAACGCTGCTGCTCAGCGACGGCTCCCGGGCGAGCACGCAGCGGAAGCGGAGATGTTCCGACTTATATCATCAAGAGCTTTGCATATGCAAATTATTATCCTGGGCGCAGCCGGTATGCTCTTGTGACCACGATGAAACTCTGCTGAGCTGGGACAGGAAAAGCGCGCGGGCCGGCTGTGAAAAGTGCCTGGCAGTGAGGGTAAACGCGGTCTCGCGCGATGCGGTGGAAACGCCCGCTGGCCTGTCCCGATAGCCCAATCCCCGACACGTGCGTCAGGTGACGTGGGTGTCATTGTTTGCATTCATTCGCCGGGACCCCCGAAACTATGGACCATGGCTGCTAACGCGAGCGGTACTGAGCATGCGCCAACTCAGGCGGCGTCTCAGGCCATGCCCGCGCCCGCCCCGCGCCCGCCCGCCCGGCCCGACGAGCCTGCGCCCGCCGAGCTCGCGCCCGCCCAGCCCGTATCGTCCCAGGCCGGTCCCGCATCGGGCGGCCCTGCGCAGCCCGAGACCGCCGAAGAGATCACGCTGGAGGCGGCGGCCAAGGCGTCCGCCGAGAACTTCCCGGTGGCCATGCGCATCTTGCCGGCCCGGTACCGGCGCCATCTCATGGCGCTCTACGGTTTCGCGCGGCTGACCGACGACATCGGGGACGAGACAGCGCCCGCGGCCCGGGCCCGGCTCCTCGATGACCTCGAGGCCGACGTGGCGCGCATCTACGACGGCGGCACTCCCCCGCGCCTGGCCGCGCTGCGGGAACTGGCCGTCACGGTGGCCGAGTGCGGGATCCCCGCCCAGCCACTGCTCGACCTGATCCAGGCCAACCGGCAGGACCAGGTCGTCACCCGGTACGAGACATACGCGGACCTGGCCGGCTACTGCCGGCTGTCGGCCAACCCGGTCGGCCTCGTGGTGCTGCACATCTTCGGTGCCGCGTCCGCGGAGCGCGAGCGGCTCTCGGACAACATCTGCACTGCTCTTCAGCTGGTGGAGCACTGGCAGGATGTGGCGGAGGATCTCGCCAACGGCCGGATCTACCTGCCGCAGCAGGACATGGAGCAGTTCGGCGTGACGGAGGAGGATCTCGCGGCCCCCGTGACGGGCCCCCGCGTCCGCGCGCTGATCGGCTACGAGGCCGCCCGGGCGTCCGCGCTGCTCGACGAGGGAGCGCCGCTCGTCGGCATGCTGCGCGGCTGGGGCCGGCTGGCGGTGGCGGGCTACCTGGCGGGCGGCCGGGCCGCGCTGTCCGCGATCGCGGCTTCCGGAAACGACGTGCTGAGCACGACCCCGCGGCCAGATAAACGGGAAACGGCCGGCCAAGCGATCCGCGCGTACCTGCGAGGGAGGTGAGGACGATGGATACCGCCGAGGCCTACCGGGCCTGTGAGGAGATCACCTGGTCGCAGGCGCGCAACTTCGCCTACGGCATCCGGCTGCTGCCCGTGGGCAAGCGGCAGGCCCTGGCCGCCCTCTACGCCTTCGCCCGCCGGATCGACGATATCGGCGACGGGACGATGCCGCCTGCCGCCAAGCTTGCGGCGCTGGAGGAAGCCCGGGCTGAGGTGCTGGGCATGACGCGCCCCGGCGGTGTGCCCGACGTGCCCAGCGACCCGGCCGCCGCCGAAGACGACCCCGTCCTGGTCGCCCTGGCCGACACCGGCAAGCAGTTCGCCGTGCCCATGCAGGCGTTCGGGGAGCTCATCGATGGTTGCGCCGCCGACGTCAACGGCACCTTCTACGGCACGTTCGGCGACCTGCTGCACTACTGCCGCTGCGTGGCCGGGTCCATTGGCCGGCTGTCCCTCGGGGTCTTCGGCGCGCCCGACATGGCCGTGGCCGCGCCGCTGGCCGACTCCCTCGGGGTGGCCCTGCAGCTCACGAACATCCTCCGGGACATCCGCGAGGACTACCGCAACGGCCGGGTCTACCTTCCGGCCGAGGACCTCGATCGCTTCGGGTGCACGCTGAAGCCGCCCGCCGGCGTCCCGGACCCGGCCGCCGAGCCGGCCGCGGACCCCGCCGAGGAGGCCCGGCTCGTCCAGGTCATCGAGTTCGAGGCGAACCGTGCGCGGGACTGGTACGCGACCGGCCTGCGGCTGCTGCCCATGCTCGACGGGCGCAGCGCCGCGTGCACCGGCGCGATGGCCGGCATCTACCGCAAACTGCTGGACCGCATCGCGGCCGAGCCGGCCGCCGTGCTGCACGGCCGGCTTTCGCTGTCCCCGCGGCAGAAGGCGATGGTGGCCATGAGCTCGCTCGCCCGCCCGATGCTGCCCGGCGCCAAGGGACGGCAGCGGTGAACGCCGCGGTACGGCCCGCGCCCGGGCCGCGGCGCGTGGTGGTGATCGGCGGCGGCCTGGCCGGGATCACCGCGGCGATCGCGCTGTCCGAGGCCGGGGCCGCCGTCACGCTGCTGGAGGCACGGCCACGGCTGGGCGGTGCCACCACCTCGTTCAACCGCGGGGCGCTCGTGGTCGACACCGGCCAGCACGTGTTCCTGCGCTGCTGCACGGCCTACCGCGGGCTGCTGGCGCGGATGGGGATGACCGGCTCGGTGCGTATCCAGGACCGGTTCGACGTCACCGTGCTCTCCCCCGGCGGGAGGGCGCGGCTCCGGCGGAACGGGCTTCCCGGCCCGCTGCACATGGGCGCGACGCTGGCCCGCTACCCGATGCTGTCCCTGGCCGAACGGGCCCGGGTGACCCGCGCGGCCCTCGCCATGCGGATGCTGAATCCGGCCGACCCCGCGCTGGACAGCCAGCGGCTCGGTGACTGGCTGGCGGCGCACGGGCAGGACGAGCGGACCCGGCGGGTCCTCTGGGACCTGTTCACCGTCTCCTCCCTGAACATCGACGGCGACGACGCGTCGCTCGCGCTCGCCGCGACCGTGGTGAAAACCGCGCTGCTCGGCAAGAAGGACGCCGCGGACATCGGCGTGCCGCTCGCGCCGCTCGGCGAACTGCACGGCACGGCGGGCCTGGCGCTGCTGCGCCGTCTCGGTGCCGATGTCCGGCTGGGCGTCAAGGCCGCCGCGGTGGAGCAGACCGGTGGTGAGTATCTCGTCCGCCTGGCCCGGGGCGAGGGCGAGAGCGACGGTGATGAGGGGCCGGACACCCGTGGCACCATCGCCGCGGACGGCGTGGTGCTCGCGACGCCGGCGTACACGGCGGCCAAGCTGGTGCCGGCCGCCGCGGGTGTGCCGTCCGGGACCTGGCCGGATCTGGGCACGTCGCCGATCATCAACGTGCACGTGATCTACGACCGGCGGGTCACCCGGCTGCCGTTCGCGGCGGCCGTGGACTCGCCCGTGCAGTGGCTGTTCGACCGGACCGAGATTTCCGGGTTCGGCGCGAGCGGCCGCGGGCAGTACCTCGCGGTGTCGCTGTCGGCGGCGGAACCGTACGTGGACGTGCCCGCGGCCCGGCTGCGGGAGATGTTTGTGCCGGCGCTGGCCGGGCTGCTGCCCGGCGCGCGGGACGCGCGGGTCAGCGAATTCTTTGTCACCAGGGAGCGGCGGGCGACGTTCCGCCAGGGTCCGGGATGCGGGCGGCTGCGGCCGCAAGCGGCCACCGCGCTGCCCGGCCTGACGCTCGCGGGGGCATGGACCGATACCGGATGGCCGGACACGATGGAGGGCGCGGTGCGCAGCGGACTGAACGCGGCGATTGAGCTGAGACGGGGCCTGGGCGGCCTGGGCGGGGGAAGCCCGGTACCAGGTGCGGGGCTGCGCGTGGGAGCGTCCGCGTGACCGCCGTGATGCCGGCGGGCGTGGGACTGGCCCGCGACGTCGTCGGCCCGGCCATGGAGGCGGCCGTGTCCCGGCTGTCGCCCGAGGTCCGGGCGGTCGCCGCCTATCACCTCGGGATGACCGACGCCGAGGGCAACCCGTCCGGCGCGGGCGCGGGCAAGGCCCTGCGGCCGGCCCTGGCCCTGCTGTCGGCGCGTGCGGCCGGGGCGCCGTCCGAGCGCGGCGTGACGTCGGCCGTGGCCGTGGAACTGGTGCACAACTTCTCCCTGCTGCACGACGACATCATGGACGGCGACACCGAACGCCGGCACCGGCCCACCGCGTGGACGGTGTTCGGCGTGGGCGCGGCGATCCTGGCCGGCGACGCGCTGCTCGCCTTGGCGCAGGACCTGCTGCTGGAGGACAGCGCGCCGCAGGGACTGTGGGCGGCCCGGTGCCTGTCCGTCGCGGTGCAGCGGATCATCGCCGGGCAGGGCGCCGACCTCGCGTTCGAGAAACGGGACGACGTCGGCCTGACCGAATGCCTGGAGATGGCCGGGGACAAGACGGCCGCGCTGATGGCCTGCGCGTGCAGCATCGGCGCCATTCACGCCGGGGCGGCGCCCTCGCTGGCCATGGGGCTGGCCGGTTTCGGGGCCCATATCGGCCAGGCGTTCCAGCTCACCGACGACCTGCTCGGGATCTGGGGCGCACCCGAGGTCACCGGCAAGCCGGTCCAGTCCGATCTGCGGGCGCGCAAGAAGTCGCTGCCGGTCGTCGCCGCGCTCAACAGCGGTACCACGGAAAGCCGGGAGCTGGCCGTACTGCTCGCCCGCCCGGACGACCTGGGCGAGGAGGACCTGGCCCACGCGGCCGGGCTCATCGAGGCCGCGGGCGGCCGGCGCTGGGCCGAAGCCGAGGCGGACTCGCAGCTCAGCTCGGCGAGCAAATGCCTCGCCGAGGCCGACATCCCCGAGGACGTACGGGCCGAGTTCATGGCGATCGCGGAGTTCATCACGGCCCGGCAGTGGTAACGCCGCCAGGCAGGCAAACCGGCGGCCAGAAGGCGGGAACACCGACCGGGGCTCATTCCCGGGAAACGGGCCGGACTCAGCCGGGCGGCGCGGAGGCCCGGTGACGGGGCCACGGGATTCAGAGGGCAGGAAGGAGAGAGCGGTATGACGGTCACGCACGCGCGCGGCGAGATGGCGGACGGCCCGGTGGATCCGGCCCGGACCGCAGCCACGGCAGGCCCGGCGCGCCCGGCGCCCGAAGTGGCCCGCGAGGCACTCGCGCGCGCTCGTGATCACCTGCTCAGCCTGCAGGACGAGCAGGGCTGGTGGCAGGGCGAGCTCGAGACCAACGTCACCATGGACGCCGAGGACCTGCTGATGCGGGAGTTTCTCGGGGCCGGGGACGCCGGGCACACTGCCGCCGAGGCGCGCTGGATCCGCTCTCAGCAGCGTGCCGACGGTACCTGGGCCAACTTCTACGGCGGCCCCGGAGACCTGTCGACCACGATCGAGGCCTACGTCGCGCTGCGACTGGCCGGCGACGAGCCGTCCGCGCCGCACATGGCGCGGGCCGCGGCATGGATCCGCGCCCAGGGCGGCCTGGAGGCGAGCCGCGTCTTCACCCGGATCTGGATGGCCATGTTCGGCGAGTGGCCGTGGGACGACCTGCCGGTCATCCCGCCGGAGCTGATCTACCTCCCGGCCTGGTTCCCGCTCAACATCTACGACTGGGGCTGCTGGGCCCGGCAGACGATCGTCGCGCTGGCCATCGTCTCCTCCCAGCGACCGGTCCGCAAGCTGCCGTTCGGCGTCCCGGAACTGCGCACCGGCGTCACTCCGCGCAGCCGCCCCAGCGACCCCTGGGCGAAGGTCTTCGACCGCCTCGACCGGGCCATGCACGCCTACCAGCGCCGGGCCCTGATCGGCCGGGCGGCCCGCCCGGGCCGCGCGGTGCGGCGGGCCGCGCTGCGCCGCTGCGCGGACTGGGTGATCGCCCGGCAGGAACGCGACGGCTGCTGGGGCGGTATCCAGCCGCCCTGGGTCTACTCACTGATCGGCCTCAACCTGCTCGGCTACCGCCTGGACCACCCGATCATCGCGCGCGGCCTGGCCGGGCTGGACCGGTTCACGGTCAAGGAGGACTCACCCGAGGGACCCGTGCACCGTCTCGAGGCGTGCCAGTCGCCGGTCTGGGACACGGTGCTGGTGATGGTCGGGCTGGCCGACGCGGGCCTGCCCGCCGACCATCCGGCTCTGGTCCGGGCGGCCGGGTGGGTGATCGGCGAGGAGATGCCCGGCCCCGGCGACTGGCAGGTCCGCCGGCCGGACCTGGCGCCCGGCGGGTGGTCGTTCGAATTTGACAACGATTATTACCCCGACACCGACGACACCGCCGAGGTCATCCTCGCGCTGCGCCGCGTCACGCGGCCGGCCCCGGCGAGCGCGCGGCCGGCCATCGACCGCGCGGTGCGCTGGCTGACCGGTATGCAGTCCAAGGACGGCGGGTGGGGGGCGTTCGACGCCGACAACACCCGCGAGATCGTCACCAAGCTGCCGTTCTGCGACTTCGGCGCGGTGATCGACCCCCCGTCGGCGGACGTCACCGCGCACATCGTCGAGGCCCTCGCCGCCGAAGGCCTGGCCGCGAGCAAGGCCGCCCGGCGCGGCGTGGTCTGGCTGCTGCGCCACCAGGAACCGGACGGCTCCTGGTTCGGGCGGTGGGGCGCGAACTATATCTACGGCACCGGCGCGGCCGTTCCGGCGCTCATCGCCGCCGGGGTGCTGCCGTCCAAGCCGGCCATCCGCCGTGCGGTCGCCTGGCTCGAGGCCCACCAGAATCCGGACGGCGGATGGGGCGAGGACCTTCGGTCCTACGACGACCCGGCGCTGGCCGGCCGCGGTACCTCCACCGCCTCCCAGACGGCGTGGGCGCTGCTGGCGCTGCTGGCGGCGGGCGGCGCGGACCGCGCGGTGGAACGCGGGGTCGCCTGGCTGGCCGCCACCCAGCGTGCCGACGGTTCCTGGGACGAGCCGCAGTTCACCGGAACCGGGTTCCCCGGCGACTTCTACATCAACTACCACCTCTACCGGCTGGCGTTCCCGGTCAGCGCGCTGGGCCGCTACGTGCGGGAAGCCCCGGGCGGACCACCCTCATCCGGGCCGGTCCCGTCCTCCGGGCACACACCGGGAGGCACTCGATGACCGAGCCGATCCACTCACCGCTGCTGATGCCCGGCCCGCCCGGCTTGCCCGACGTGTCCGGCGTCCCGGGCCAGGACGGCAAGAACGGCCGCGCGCTGCGGCCGGTGCCGTCGCCGGCCACGCCGCCCGGAACGACACGGGCGCCGTTGCTCGTCTGCGCGCCGCTGCGGTTCGAGGCGCGCGCCGTCCGGCGGGGGCTGCGCGACAGCGCACGGGCCGGCGAAGGAGCCAGCCCAACCGGCGCGGATTCGCCCACCGTCATGCGCACGGGCTACGGCCCCGCTCGGGCCGCCCGCCACGCCGAAAAGATCCGCCAAGGTTCGTTCGGCATGCTGGCCATCACCGGCACCGGCGCGGGCCTGGCGCCGGAGCTCGGCCCCGGCGACCTCGTCGTGGCCACCGAGGTCACCAGCGTCGGGGACGCGGGTGCCGGCGACGGTCCCGCGCTGCGCTCGCCATCCGCGCCGCTGCTGGTCGGTGAGCTGCGCCGGGCGGGCCTGCGGGCCCGCGCGGGCCGTATCGCCACCGTCGATCACCTGGTTCGCCAGGCCGAACGGGACCGGCTCGCACGAGGCGGGATGATGGCGGCCGACATGGAATCGGCGCAGCTCGCCGCCGCCGCCGGTGGCCGTCCGCTGGCCGTCATCCGGGCCATCTCCGACACCGCCGACCGGCCCCTGCTGCACCCGGGCATGCTGGCCGGGGGTCTGTCGGCGCTGCGATCCCTGCGCGCCGCCGGCCCCGTGCTGGACCGCTGGGCCGCCGCGTGCGGCCCGCGGCGGGTCCTGCTGGCCGGGCCACGGTCGTTCTGCGCGGGGGTGGAGCGTGCCATCGAGATCGTCGAGCGCGTGCTGGCCCAGCGCGGGTCGCCGGTCTACGTGCGCAAGCAGATCGTGCACAACACCCACGTCGTGCGCGACCTGGAGCAGCGCGGGGTCATCTTCGTGGATGAGCTGGACGAGGTGCCCGACGGTGCGCCGGTGGTGTTCTCCGCGCACGGCGTCTCGCCCGCCGTGCGGCGGGAGGCGGCCCGCCGGGAGCTGTCCGTCGTGGACGCGACCTGCCCGCTGGTGGCCAAGGTGCACAAGGAGGCGCTGCGGTTCGCCGCGGACGGCTACCTGGTCGCGCTGATCGGCCACCACGGCCACGAAGAGGTGGAGGGCACGCTCGGTGAGGCGCCGGGGTCGACCGTGCTCGTCGAGACCCCGGAGGATGTCGAGTCGCTCCGGCCGCAGGACCAGGACAAGGTCGCCTACCTCATGCAGACGACGCTGGCCGCGGACGAGGCCGAGGGGGTGGCCGGCGCCCTGCTTGACCGGTTCCCCGCCGCCCGCGGGCCGGGCACCGACGACATCTGCTACGCCACGACGAACCGCCAGCAGGCGGTCCGCGCGGTCGCGGTGGAGGCCGATCTGGTGCTCGTGGCCGGGTCGGCGAACTCATCGAATTCCCGGCGGCTGGTGGAAACCGCCGAGCGGGCGGGGACCCCCGCCCACCTGATTGACGGTCCGGAGGACATCCAGCTCGGCTGGCTGGCTGGGGTGTCCACCATCGGGCTGACCGCAGGCGCGTCGGCGCCGCCGGCCGTGGTCAGCGAGATCATCGACGTGCTCGGCGGGCTCGGTCCCGTCGAGGTGGGCGAGCGCGTCACCACGACGGAGTCAATCCGATTCAGCCTGCCCAAGGAGGTACGGCATTAAATGAGCGTGTCCATGCGCCAGAGCATGCGCATCGGGTCATACCTGATGAAGCAGAAGCTCACCAGGAATAAGAAGTTCCCGCTGATCGTCGAGCTTGAGCCGCTGTTCGCGTGCAACCTCAAGTGCGCGGGTTGCGGCAAGATCCAGCAGCCGCACGACGTGCTCAAGCAGCGCATGCCGGTCGAGCAGGCCATCGGCGCGGTCGAGGAGTGCGGGGCGCCGATGGTGTCCCTCGCCGGGGGCGAGCCGCTGATGCACAAGGACATCGACGAGATCGTCCGCCAGCTGCTGGCCCGCAAGAAGTTCGTCTTCCTCTGCACGAACGCCCTGCTGCTGCCCAAGCACCTGCACAAGTTCAAGCCGTCGCCGTACTTCGCGTTCGTCGTGCACATCGACGGGCTCAAGGAGCGGCACGACGAGTCGGTCTGCAAGGAAGGCGTGTTCGACGAGGCCGTCGCCGCGATCAAGCTGGCCAAGTCGAAGGGGTTCAAGGTCAACACCAACACCACGTTCTTCAACACCGACACCCCGCAGACCATCATCGAAGTCCTGAACTACCTCAACGACGACCTGGGCATCGACGAGATGCAGATCTCGCCCGCCTACGCCTACGAGAAGGCGCCGGACCAGGACCACTTCCTCGGCGTGACCGAGACGCGGGAACTGTTCCGCAAGGCCTTCGCCGACGGCCGCCGGAAGAAGTGGCGGCTGAACCACACGCCGCTGTTCCTGGACTTCCTCGAGGGCAAGCAGGACTTTTCCTGCACCGCATGGGGCATCCCGTCCTACTCGCTGCTCGGCTGGCAAAAGCCCTGCTACCTGATGAGCGACGGGTACGTGCAGACGTACAAGGAGCTGATCGAGACCACCGACTGGGACTCCTACGGCCGGGGTAAGGACCCGCGCTGCGCCAACTGCATGGCGCACTGCGGTTACGAGCCGTCGGCCGTGCTGGCCACCATGGGCTCGCTCAGGGAGACGATCCGGGCCGCGCGCGGCATCTGAGCACGATTGGCGGAGGAGCCCGGGCCCGGTACGCCCGGGCTTTTCCATCCGCGGGGCATCCCCTGGCCCGGGCCTTGGGTGCGATTTTTTGTCCGTAACGGACCTACCCGGACCGGCCGACAGCGCGGGGTCGTCCCTCTGACGTGCGCGGACTCCGGTGCTCGCGTTCATTACCGATTCGTGTCCAAGATCGGGGATTCTCCGGAGATGACCCGCAGTATCCATTCAGGAACCGCTGTCACTATCTGAGGCGGCGCGGCATCTTCCTGCCTGCGCCCGGCGCGTCCGCGCCGTCATTCCAGACAGGCCCCCGCCACCCGCGCGGGCCCCGGCATCGGTAGGAGCCCCAGATGTTCCTGACATACCTCCGGCGGGAGCTGCGCCGGCGGATGCGCCAGGCGATCATCGTCGCCGTGGGCCTCGCCCTCGGGATCGGCCTGGTGATCGTCGTGACCGCCGTCTCGTCCGGCGTCAAGAACGCGCAAGCCAGCGTCCTGCACGCGCTGTACGGCACGGGCACGGATATCACCGTGACCAAGACCCCGACCGCCGGCAGCGGCGGTGGCGGGGCCTTCGGATTCCGCGGCGCGACCGGCACCCGGACCCGGCCCGCGGCCGGCACGACGATCGACGTCGACAACCTGCGCGGCGCCGGTCTCGGCACGATCGGCTCCACCTCGGTGACCACGGTGTCCAAGCTGAAGGGGGTCGCGGCGGACGCCGGCGGTCTCACGCTGACCGACACGAAGATCACCGGCAAGATCCCGGCCATCAATAGCAGCGGCGGCGGCACGGGCTTCGGCGGCGGCGGCACCGGTGGCACGGGAGGCGGAGGCGGTTTCAGCGGCTCGCTCACGCCCACGTCGTTCGGCGTCGACGGCGTGGACATCGGCAACGGAGAGCTCGGCCCGCTCAGCGCGGGCAAGCTCAGCTCCGGCCGCACGTTCACGTCCTCGGACGCCAGCGCCAACGTCGCGGTGCTGGACTCCGACTACGCCACCCAGAACAAGCTGGCGGTCGGCTCGACGATCACGATCGCCAAGACCAGCTTCAAGGTCATCGGGATCGTCAGCGAGCCGTCGGGTGAGAACAACTCCGACGCCTACATCCCGCTGGCCCGGGCGCAGGCGCTGGCGAGCATGAAGAACGACGTGAACACGATCTACGTGTCGTCCACCAGCGCGTCCACCGTCAGCTCGGTCTCGAAGGAGATCTCGGCGGCGGTTCCCTCGTCCACCGTTACGAACTCCAGCGACCTGGCCAGCGAGGTGACCGGCTCGCTGGCCAGCACGTCCAGCCTGGCCAACAACCTGGGCAAGTGGCTGGCGATCGTGGTGCTGATCGCGGCGTTCCTGGTCGCCAGCCTGCTGACCATGGCCGCGGTGGCGCGGCGGGTCCGTGAGTTCGGCACGCTGAAGGCCCTGGGCTGGCGCAGTCGGCGGATCATCCTCCAGGTCATGGGCGAGTCGATCGCGATCGGCATCATCGGCGGGGTGATCGGCGTGGCCCTCGGGTTCGCCGGCGCCGAACTCGTGGACAAGCTCGCGCCCCCCCTGAAGGCCTCGGTCGGCACGACCACCGGCACCGCCACGCCGGGCGGGGCCCGCCAGTTCGGCGCGGGCGGCACCGGCACCGGCGGCGGCTTCGGCGGCGGCACGGGCGGCGGCGGCTTCCGCCGGGCCGCGGCCGATGCCGGTCATACCGTCGCGGTGCACCTGACCGCGCCGGTGACCATCGGCGTGATCATTCTCGCGGTGGTGCTGGCCATCGCGGGCGGGGTGATCGCCGGATCGTTCGGTGGCTGGCGGGCGGCCCGGCTCCGCCCCGCCGCGGCTCTCTCGAAGGTGGCCTGATCATGTACAAGCTCAGCGGCGTTACCAAGGACTACCAGAAGGGCCGGCAGAGCGTCGCCGCGCTGCGCGGTGTCGACGTGGTCATCGAGGACCGGGACTGGCTGGCGATCCAGGGCCCGACGGGGCACGGCAAGTCGACCCTGCTGCAGATCCTCGGCGGCCTGGACCGGCCCACGTCCGGGATCGTCGACTTCGATGGCCAGGACCTGGCCCAGATGCGGGAGACCCAGCTCACCGGCGTCCGGGCCGCCTCGATCGGGTTCGTGTTCCAGACCTTCAACCTGATCCCCACGCTGTCGGCCCAGGAGAACGTGGAGACGGCGCTGGTCCCGCTGGGCATCCACGGCGCCGACCGGAAGGCGCGCGCGGTGAAGGCGCTGGAGGACATGGGCCTCGGCGACCGGGCCCGGCACCTGCCCTCGGAACTGTCCGGTGGCCAGCAGCAGCGCGTCGCCCTGGCCCGCGCGCTGGTCAAGGAGCCGAAGGTGCTGCTGGCCGATGAGCCGACCGGGAACCTGGACGAGGACACCCGCGACGAGATCCTGACGCTGCTGGAGAAGTTCTGGGGGGAGTACAACCTCACCCTGGTCGTAGTCACCCACGACAGCGCCGTCGCCCGCCGCGCCCAGCGGATCGGCGTCATGCGCAACGGGCGCCTCACGTTCAAGCAGTCCGCGAACCGCGCCAAGGGCCCCGGCTCCGCCGTCCCCGCCCCACCTTCATAAACCGGCAAAGGCCCCGGTAGGCCCTAACCTGGGGTCCGTCCCCGTGGGGCCCAAGCCTGGGGCTCACCCCGGAAGTGTGCGATTACTGCCGTGCTCACGGCAGTAATCGCACACTTTTCCGTTAGCTGCCTGACTTGGGTGGCTCGCGAGCGCGGTCAGTCCAGCCGGGCTTCGTAACGGAGCAGGGCGGGCAGGTCCCCGGGCGCGGGGCTGGCGCCCGTCAGGCCGCGGGCGGTGAACCAGGTGGCGACGTTGGCCGCGTCCCGTTCCAGGTACATCGCCCCCTGCGGATTGGCGATCACGTCGACCACCTGGGGGAGATCGATCATGACCAGGCGGTCCC
Organism: Actinomycetota bacterium; assembly: GCA_003164955.1. GTDB lineage: Bacteria > Actinomycetota > Actinomycetes > Streptosporangiales > Streptosporangiaceae > Bog-532. The sequence continues at coordinate 9,435 of PLRW01000228.1, read as the reverse complement.
CGTGGACCAGCAGGTTGTAGGCGGACAGGTCGCCGTGGGCCAGGCCGTTTCTGGCCAGCGTGACGAGGGCGTCCACGAGCTGGTCCCACAGCGCGCGCAGCTGCGCATCCGGCGGCCGGGTCTCGGCCAGCCGGGGCGCGGCTGTGCCGTCCGGGCCGCCGATGAACTCCAGCAGCAGTTCCGTTCCGGTGACCTGAACCGGGTAGGGGACTCCGATACCGGACTCGTGCAGCCGGACCAGGGCCGCGAACTCGGCGATGGCCCACTGGCCGGCGATCGCCTCCCGGCCGAACGTGGTCCGGCCGGCCATGGCCCGGCTGGCGCGTGACTCGCGGACCCGGCGGCCCTCCAGGTAGCCGCTGTCCCGGTGGAACATCCGGTGCCCGGCCCCGCGGTACCGTTTGGCCGCGAGCAGGCAGGACGGGCCGGTCTGCGGCACCCCGCGCCGGAGCAGGAAGACGTCGGCCTCCTTACCGGTCTTCAGGATGCCCAGCTCGGTGTCGACCGCAGCCAGTTCGGTGACCAGCCAGGACGGGTAGGGCCGCGGCCCGCGCTCGCCCGCGGCCGGCTGATCCCAGGTGGACCAGCGGTCCCCCTCGGGCAGGCCGTCGGTGATGTCGAACGTCTCCACCGACGGCATGGCGACGCGATGCCGGCTGCGCTTGGCGAAGTATGGTTCGTCGTCGTCAAGGCGCCGCTTATCGCCGCGGCGGCCTCGGCCGGGGCTGTTCTGGCCGGAGCCGTGATGATGTGCGGAATCGTCGCGCACGGTGGGTGCTCCTCAGGAAGGTGGCGTTCAGGGCAGGCGTGATAGGGCCCGCGACGGGCATAGACATCAGGCGCCTCCCTTCGCTCAGACCGGCGGCTCATGCCGACACCGCCGGTTCCTCCTGTTGCCGAGACCGTGCCATACCCAGGCGTCCCGGCACAACTGGTTTTCGTGCCCCCACCCTCGTCACACGGCCTGAATCCCGGCAGCGATCTCAGCGATACGACCGAGAATGCTGCCCGGATCGAGCTGCGCCCGGGCGGCGCCTGGGCCACGGGCGCGGCGCTCGCTAGCGGCCCGTGTCGATCGCTTCTCGCGTGTCGGGGTCGAAGAAATGCAGCTGCCCCGGATCCACACCGAACGTGATCCGGGATCCGGCCCGCGCCGGCGTCCGGGGCCCGGTCACGGCGATGCCGTTCGCGACCGGAGTGTCCATGATCTCGCCCTCGGCCAGCTGCTCGGTGTCCTCGGCCGGGTCTTCCCGCACCTCTGGCGCGTCGATCGTGAAGTGCACCAGCTGCGCACTGCCCAGCGGCTCGACCAGCCGCACGTCCACGGTCAGGCTCGCACCCGCCGCCGCCTCGATCCCGGGCGCGGCCCCTTCGATCCCGGGCTTGGCCCCTTCGATCCCGGGCGCGGCGAGGTGCTCGGGGCGGATGCCGACGATGACCTTACGGCCCCGGTAGGCGCCCAGGCCGCCGCGCTCCGCGCCGGCCGGGGCCAGTGTCAGCCGCTGCGAGCCGAGGACGACCACGCACTGGTCCGCGGCCGCCTCCAGTGCCGCCTCGTACAGGTTCATCGCGGGGGATCCGATGAACGAGGCGACGAACAGGCTGGCGGGCCGGTCGTACAGCTCGCGCGGCGTGCCGTACTGCTCGAGCCGGCCCGATCGCAGCACGGCGACCCGGTCGCCCATCGTCATGGCCTCGGTCTGGTCGTGCGTCACGTACAGCGTCGTCGCCCCGACCCTGCGGTGTACCCGCAGGATCTCCCCGCGCATCTGGACGCGGAGCTTGGCGTCCAGGTTGGACAGCGGCTCGTCCATCAGGAACACCGCGGGCTCTCGCACGATGGCCCGCCCCATGGCCACCCGCTGCCGCTGTCCGCCGGACAGCTGCCCGGGCTTGCGGCCCAGCAGATCCGCCAGGCCGAGCACGCTGGCCGCGGCCCGGACCCGCTCGTCCCGTTCCGCCCGCGGGATCTTCTTGTTCTCCAGCGAGAAGCCGATGTTCCGCGCCACGGTCAGGTGCGGGTAGAGCGCGTAGTTCTGGAAGATCATGGCCACGTCCCGCTGCCGCGGCGACACGCCGTTGACCACCCGGTCTTCCAGGCGCAGCACCCCGGACGTGATGTCCTCCAGGCCGGCCACCATCCGCAGGGCGGTGGTCTTCCCGCACCCCGAAGGGCCGACCAGCACGGCGAACTCACCGTGGGCCACCTGCAGGTCCAGGGCGTCCAGGGCCTTGGCCCCGGTGGCGTAGACCTTGGTCAGCGCTTCCATCGAGACGGCGGACACGGTTTCTCCCTCCCGGGTCGTCGGGCCCAATCGGCCCATCGGCCCGCTGTCTGCCGGGCCCGCTGTCTGCCGGGCCCTCTGCCTGTGGGGCCCTCTGCCTGTGGGGCCCTCTGCCTGCCGGGCACCGGCCTAGTTGGCGATGCTGCCCAGCAGCATGCCGCCCCGCCAGTACCGCTGCAGGACGAGGAACAGCGCGATCATCGGCACGATCGTCACCAGGCCGCCCATGACGACCAGCGGGTAGAGGTCGCTGTTCCCGCCGCTGCGCTCCGCGACCTGCGACCAGACGCCGATACCCACGGTGAGCGGGTACAGGCTGTTCTTGGTGAAGATGATCAGCGGCAGGAAGTAGTTGTTCCACACCGCGACCACGCTCAGCAGCAGCACGGTCATCAGGCCGGGAACCATCAGCGGCAGCGCGACCCGGAAGAAGATCCGGGCCTCGCCCGCGCCGTCGATCCGGGCCGCGTCGATGAGCTCGCGCGGGACCGACAGGTCGACGTAGGTCCGCATCAGGTAGACGCCGACCGGGCTGACCAGGCTGGGCAGGATCATGCCCCAGATCGAGTTGATCAGGTGCGCCTTGGCGTACACGAGATAGAGCGGGAGCGTGATCGCCGCGACCGGGACCAGCAGCGCGCCGACGATGACGTAGAAGTACGCCTTCGAGCCGCGGAAGCGGAAACGCGCGAAGCCATAGCCGGCGAACCCGGCCAGCGCCGTCGCGCCGCCTCCGCCCAGCGCCGCGTACAGCACCGTGTTGCCGAACCACTGGAAGTAGGTGCCGTTGCCGTCGACGTTCTGGAACAGCAGCGCGAAGTTGTGGAAGAAGTCGAATGGCCGCGAGAACCAGAACGCGAACGAGGAGAAGATGCCGGTCTGCGACTTCGTCGAGTTGATGATGATCCACGCCACCGGGACGAGCGTGAAGATGGCGAAGAGCACGCAGGCCACGGTGATGAGCGTGACCGTGCCGCGGCGGAGCCCGTAGAGGTGCACCGGGATCGCCGCGGCCTGTTCCTGGAGCCGCTCGCGCTTGCGGCGCTGCCGGCGTGATTCGGGCGGCCCGGCCGCCGTATCGCCCGGGCTCGCCAGGGTCGAGGCGGTCATGACAGTTCCCCTCTCTGCCGGCGGAAGATCATCGAGGCCACCGAGACGACGATGATGACCAGGCCCAGCACCACCGCCATGGCGGCCCCCAGGTTGTACTGCGCGTTGGCGATGGAGGTGTTGTAGACGTCGACGATCGGGGTCCAGGTGTTGGTGATCGAGCCGCCCTGGTAGCTCAGGATTTCCGGCTCGACGAAAAGCTGCAGGGCCCCGATCGAGTTCAGGAAGATCAGCATCACGATGGCGGGCCGGACCATCGGCAGCTTGATCTTCAGGATGATCTTCCACAGCGGCGTGTCGTCCAGGATGGCCGCCTCGACCACGTCCCGCGGCACCGACTTCAGCGCGGTGTACAGGATGATGCTGTTGTAACCGGTCCACTCCCAGATCGCGATGAGGATGATCGACGGCAGGATGAGACCGGAAGACAGGAAGTTGGTGCCGCCGAAGCCGAAGGCGTTGGCCAGGTGAGTGATCGGCCCGTAGCTCGGCTCCAGCAGGAACCCCCACATCAGCGCGGCCACCACGATCGGCACGGCGAACGGGATGAAGAAGATCGTCCGGAACAGCCGGCTGGCCTTGGCCACCCCCAGGTCGAAGACGCACGCGAAGAAGAACGCGATCGCGAGCATGATCGGGATCTGGATGGCCCCGAAGACGATCACCCGGACGAAGCCGCCCCAGAACGCGCCCGAGGTCAGGACCTGGTGGTAGTTGCCGAAGCCGGAGAAGACGGTGCCGCCGATGATCCGGCTGGTGAACAGGCTCTCGTAGATGGCGTACAGCAGCGGCACGATCGTGAACAGGGTGAAGGCGATGCCGAACGGTGCGACGAACGCCAATCCGCGCCGGTCCCGGCGGCGTGACCATGCCGAACGGCGGGTCCTTCGTGCCGCCGCCGTCCGCGGCGGCGCGTTCCGCGGCGCTTTGAGCGCTGTATCGCTCACGTTAATGCTCCCATCGACGGGGTCGGAGCCGCTGGCCGGGACCGGGCCTGCCCTCGGGGGGCGCTCACCGGGGCCGGCCGCCAGCCGGGGGGACCGGCGCCGGCGCGCCCGGAGGCGGGCCGGCGCCGGTCCCGGGCCGGTCAGCCGGTGGAGACCGTGAAGCCCTGCGCCTTGGCGTAACTGACTTCCTGGCCCTGGAAGGCCTGGAACGCCTGCTGCAGCGTCTCCTTGCCCGACAGCACGGGCTGGAAGGTGGTGAGGGCCTGGTTCAGCGCCTGCGTCATGAACGGGGGCCACTGGACCGGCTGAATCTCGCTCGCCGCCGCGGTGAACACCTGGTTCGGCTGCGAACTGCCGGACACCGGGTAGGTCAGGCTCTTGAACGACGGGTCGGACAGCAGCGGCTCATAGGTGGGGAACAGCTCGGACGGCGGCGTCTTCAGGATGGTCCAGGACGCCTGGTTGGCGGTCAGCCACTCGGAGAACTCCGCGGCCTGCGCCGGGTGCGCGCTCTGCTTGAAGACCGGGTAGGTGGACCCGCCCCAGTCGGCGGAGACGCTGGCCCCGGCGGTCCACTGCGGCAGCGCGGCCGCCCGCCAGTTGCCCATCGTCTTCTTCGCATCCGGCTGGAAGTACGACGGTGCCCACGCCGAGTTCAGCGGCGACGACGCGGTGACGCCGTTGTCGAGATCCTCGTTCGGCAGCGGGGAGTTGTTCGCGTCGTTGACCGTGCTGACCACACCCGAGCTGATCAGCTTCTGTCAGTAACTCGCGAACTGTGTCTGCGCCGGGCCGGTCCAGTCGACCGTGACGTTGCTCCCGCCGGAGTACTTGTAGGGGAACGCGCCCGCCTGCGCCATCGCGGTGAGCAGCCACTGCAGGTCCGTGGCCGAGAAGTTGGCCAGGTAGACCTTGGCGTTGTCCTTGTGCAGGGCGGCCGCCTCGGTGGCGAACTGGGCCCAGGTCGCCGGGGGCGTCAGGTGATACTGGGACAGCAGCGGCGCGTTGTAGTAGAAGCCCGCCGGGCTCGCGTCGCTGGGCATCGCATACACGGCCGAGCCCTGGCTGACCTCCTGCCACGCCCACGGCACGAAGTCGCTCTTGTAGTTGTTCGCGCCGTACGGGACGAGGTTCACCACGTCCTTCTGGACGATGAACGACGGCAGTTCGTCGAACTCGACCTCGGCCACGTCGGGGGCACCGCTACCCGCCTTGAGGGCGTTGCTGAGCGGCGTGTACTCGTTCAGGCCGGCGCCGGGGTTCTCCAGCGTCACGCAGATGGACGGGTGGGACTTGTTGAACGCGGTGACCGCGCGGCTCATCCCGGGCACCCACGCCCAGAACGTGAGCTTCGTGGCGCTGGAACTGCAGGACCCGCCGCCCGCGAGCACCGAAGCGCTCGGGCTGGCGCTGCTTTTGGCGGGGGCGGCGCCGCCTGTCGTCCCGCTACTGCCGCAGGCGGACAGCAGCGCGACGGCGGCCACGCCGGCCAGCCCGGCCGCCAGACGGGTGCCGCGCGCGGTCATCGGCGCCAACAGACGGGGCCGTAGTCTTGATCTTGGCAACATGATGGCCAAACTCCCTTGTCACGAGTGGTGCCGGAGGGTTGTTGTGTGTCCGCCGCCTGGGCCTGCACGCCCAGGCGGCGCATTTATTGGGTACGGCTATTCGCGGGCGAGCGCCGCCTCCACGGTGGTGAACGACAGGGGCGGCAGGGTGAGCTGGACCGTGGGTCCCTTGGTGGCCTCGGACCCTTCCTCCACCCGGGCCGTCTCGATGCCGGGGATGGCCGGTGGCGTACCCGAGCCGGCCCCGGCGGTCACCGTGCGGATCTCCGCCGGGCCGTCGAAGGCCAGGTCACGGACGGTCAGCTCGACCGTTTCGGGGTGGCCGGGATTGCGGTTGACCAGCGTCAGCGCGATCCGGCTCCGGTCCGCGCTGACGGTCGCCGCGGCGTCCACGACCGCGAACGGGCCGAGATCGGCGATCCGGTGCGGCCAGCGCCCGGTGTCCGCGCCATCCGGCAGGCGGACCGTCGGTCCCTCGGTGTAGAGGTCGACGGCGAGGTCCAGCGCCGCCTGGGCGTGCAGCAGCACGGGGTAGTAGATCGGCTGGGTCACGGCGGTCTCGGGGGTGGTGACGATCGGCGCGATCGCGTTGACCATCTGAGCCAGGTTGGCCATCCGCACCCAGTCGCAGTTCCTGGTGAAGATGTTCAGGTAGGTGCCGACGGCCAGCGCGTCGGGGAACGTGTACCGCTCCTCCAGCGTCCCGTCGTCGGTGCGGAACCACACGTTCCACTCGTCATAGGCGATCTTCGGCGGGGAAGCGATCTTCCGGACGTACGCGGTCCGCTCGATGAGGGCCCGGGCGCAGCGGATGGCCCGTTCGGCCTGGTGCGGCTGCAGGACATTGGTCCAGTAGTTGCTGGAGCCGGTGTAGATGTGCAGCGAGTGGTAGTCGACGAGCGGGGCCATCTTGTCGATGACCACCCGGTCCCAGTCGTTCCAGCCGTTCATCCCGCAGCTGACCAGCTTCGCCTGCGGGTCGAGCATCCGGATGGCGCGGGCCCAGCGGGTCGCCTCCCGCACGTACTCCTCGGCCGACACCGCGCCGACCTGCCAGTCCCCGTACATCTCGTTACCGAGGCCCCAGTATTTTACCTGGTAGGGCTCGGGGTGGCCGTTGTCGCGGCGCTGCTGCGCCCACTGCGTGCCGCCGCTGCCGTTGCAGTACTCGACCCAGTCCAGCGCCTCGGCCAGCGTGCCGGTTCCCATGTTCAGGCAGATGTAGGGCTCGGTGCCCAGCTCGGCGCAGTAGCTGATGAACTCATCGGTCCCGAAGCGGTTGGATTCCTCGCCACCCCAGGCCAGTTCCGGCCGCCGCGGCCGGGCGCTGGCCGGCCCGATGCCGTCCTTCCAGTGGTAGTTGCTGACGAAGTTGCCGCCCGGCCATCGCAGCACCCCCATCCGCAGTTCGCGCAGCAAGCCGAGCACGTCCTGGCGGAAACCGCGCTGGTCGGACAGTGGCGAGCCGTCCTCGTACAGGCCGCCGTAGATGCACCGGCCGAGGTGCTCGACGAATCCGCCGAAGACATTGCGGTCCAGATCGCCCACGGCGCGGGCCGGGTCTACCGCGATACGGGTCACCGTTTCTCCTGTTCGGTCGCTTCGGTCGCTTCGGTCGTTTCGGTGGCCTGACGGGCCTGGCCGGCCTGATGAGCCGGGCCGGCCCGGGCTGGAGATGTGCTCGCCGGCGTGCCGCCGCACGATTCCCGGACGATCAGCTCGACGGGCAGCAGCGAGGGCTTCTCCGGCACCGGCTGGCCCGCGATGACGCGCAGCAGCACCTCCACGGCGCGCTCGCCCGTCTCGGCCAGCGGCACCCGGACAGTGCTCAGGGGCGGCACGAGATACCGCGCGAACGGGATATCGTCGCAGCTCACGAGCGCGACCTCGGCCGGGACGCGGCGGCGAGCCTCGTGCAGGGCGGACAGCACGCCCATCGCCATCATGTCGCTGTGCACGAAGATCGCCGTGAGCTGTGGCTGGCGTTCCAGCAGGTCCCGCGTCGCGGCGGCCGCGCCCGCGGGCGTCCAGTCGGCCTCGGCCACCAGCCCGTCGTCGGGCGCCAGGCCGGCCTGGCGCAGCGCGTCCTCATACCCGTGCAGCCGGCTCCGCGTGACCCGCCGGCGGAACAGGCCGGTCACCGTGCCGATCGCCGAATGGCCTAGCGAGATCAGATGCTCGGTGGCCAGGCGGCCGGTCTCCCGGTGGTTCGACCCCACCAGTGGTACGCCGCCGCCCGGGATGGCCTGCAGGCTCACGGCTGGCCCGTACGCCCGGAGCAGATCGGCGACCTCGTTGTCCTCCTCCACGTCGGGCGCCGCGGCGATCACGCCGTCCACCCGCCGGTCGATCAGGGTCCGGACGATGCTCGCGCCGTCCGCACCGCCGGGCGCGAGGTGCCCGACCAGGACGGCGTGCCCGTGCCGCCGGGCGGCCTGCTCGGCGGCCACCGAGGCCAGTGTGATCGCCACGTCGGTGGCGTCGCTGGCGATCAGCCCGATCGTGGCCGTCGTCCGCTGGACCAGGCTCCGGGCGATCGTGTTCGGCCGGTAGCCGAGCCGTTCCGCGGCCGCGACGATCCGGGCCGCCGTTTCCGCCGACACCCGTACGTCCCCGCCGTTCAGCACCTTGCTGGCGGTCTGGAAGCTGACGCCCGCGCGCGCCGCGACTTCCTTGATCGAGACGTACCGTCGTCGTGCCATCAACCTGCCCTTGGGCCGCGGTCAACCTGTTTCCGCCCCTCCTGGGCGAACGTTCGCTCAAACGATAGGCCGCGCCGAACACGAGGGTCAAGATGAGGCGTTCATCGCGTTTTGTCCTTGCCTCCCCGGGCTAGCACGTTGAGCTTCAGCGCGGCGATGGAGTACGCCGGGCAGATACGGGTGGACAACGATGCCTGGTTGTTAACGCTAACAATCAAACAGATATAAGCGGATGCTAACCCCAGCCATCAGATATGCAATAGGTCAGATGGAGCCAGCTTTCGTCGCGCCTTCCCCTGCGGCCCGGGCCGGATCTGGGAGCGGCGCGGATCGCCGCCGTCCCCTGGAGGCGGCATGCTGGCTTTGGCAGCCTAGGCGGCGTCCCGGGTAGGCCGGTCGCGGGATGGCCAGGCTTCCGTCCTAACCTGCTACAGCGGCCCGCCTGGCGTGCGGTCTTTGCCGGTTGATCCATCCCAGAGCGCCGGGGACCTGTCAAACGTTTTACAGGCCCCCCGCACCGGAGGAGAGGGAAAATAACAAGGTCAGGGGGCGCGGGGTTGGTTCTGGGTGGGCAGGGGGCTGTCCAGGGTGAGCCAGCCGTTGGGGTGGGTGAACCGCAGGGTGCCGTTAGGATTCCCGCTGATGGTCCAGCCGAGCAGGTGGACGTAGTAGTGGTGGTGCACGAAGCACAGCAGGGCGGTGTCTTTCAGGCTGGTCGTGCCGCCTTCGCTCCAGGGTTTGAGGTGGTGGGCGGTGGTCCAGGCGGCGGGCATGCCGCAGCCGGTGAAGCGGTATCCCTGGTCTCTGGCTTCGAGGGCGCGGC
>PLRW01000243.1 GCA_003164955.1 Actinomycetota bacterium | reverse complement strand
TCACTAAACGCCCCGAACAGGGCACGGCCTACCGGAGTCTGCAGCGAGCCAGTAACCAGAGGCAGCGAAGGGTCCAGGGCATAAGCATCCATATCGGCCAGATAGCCGTCGTTGTAAATGAAGCTCGCCGACTCCGTGCCCCGACGGTGGTGGGGATAGAGGCGGCCGACAAACAGGTCCCGCTTGCCGACGGCGACAGCGTGTCCAGCACGCCCAGCGCTCGGGCCACCCTTAGCAGGGGCCTTGAGACAGGAAGGAGCGACAGCCCCACTCGCCAGCAGGATCCCTGCATGCCGAACGACGTTTCATGCAACTTTAACACCTATAGTGTTGCAGATCTGCGACCTAAAGCAACCGCACGGTGCGACGACGTCTACGGCGCCGATCCCCATGACATCGAATGGGCATTCCAGGCGCACACTCTTCATCTCTCCAGCGGCGGCCGATCACTACGTCCCTCATTTGCCGGGAGTTACATACACATCCCGAGTTCTCAGAAGGTGAACTCGCGATCACCCACCGGAGAAAGCCGGCAATGTCTGACTGCCGCGTCTAGGGCGGCCTTACGGGCCGTCGCGGCGATCGGCTCCGCCGACCCTAGACCCGGCGATCACTCACAAGGATTCGGCGCCTGCGAGGATGCCTGGATCGCCGAGCGACTGGAGCACGGCATCGCCCCCGCCCGAGATCCTCATCGTCCCGGACGGGCAACCGGAGCCGGCCCGGGCGGATTGCCCGGAGCCCCATGAATGCAGCACTGAACATTGATGACCAACGCGAGGCCACCAGCAGCAACGACAATCACCGCTCCGGCAATCGACCATCGGATGATCCAATCCACCGCCATCACCAGGCACCACCGTCAAGCGCAAACTCCATGGTCAGAACAATCGGGATCATGTACGTAAGTTGCGAGTCGGGCCTCGGACACTGTCGAAAAATCCATACCGCACAGGCTCGAGGGTCGCTTGGACGAGCCGTCGGCCTGGTGGGAGGTCAGCTGCCGGAAGACTTCGGCCTTGTCTGCCGGATCGGCCTCGTGCAAGACGCGCGCTACGTCGGCGAGCTTGTCAACGATCGCCTTGATCTCTGCCTCGTTCATGCGCGGGCGGGTCGTGGTCCGACGTATTGCGAGTGCCTAGTGCCGTGTCATCCAACGTTCGCCCTCTCGGGGAGCGCGTGGGAGACCCGCCAATGTGGCTACCGGCACTTGAGCCAGAGCCTGAATTCTGGCGTCGCGCCCGTTGCGGTCGGTCGTGCCGGTGAACCCTGGCGTCACTTGGTTGCGGTGGACACGTCTCGATGATGTCGCCGCCGACGGTGAGCCGGTCGACGATCGCGGCGCACAACTACGGGACCCGCGTTCAAGGGGGCCTTCCCCGGATCAGCTGGGCCAGCGTTCGCGCACGGCTGCCACGNNCGGTCGGCGAGGCCGAACACTCGTGCCGGTTCAGCCGTGGCAGCGGCCAGGGCCTGCGCCGGGCTGATGCCGCACCGTACAAGGAGTTCGAGCTCTCGGTGCAGGCTTGCTCCGAACACGGTCCCCGGGTTCGGAGCATCCGTGCCCGCCAGCAGAGTGACCCCCGCATCGGCCAGTCGCCGCACGTTGTCCTCGGCCCGGGAGTAGGGCGGCATTTGCCGGCCATGCCATCCCGGGGCATCCGAAGTCAACCGGCGTGCCCAGGCGCCACCGAGCGCTTCAGCGAGCCGTGGGTCCCCTGCAACTGCCGCGCCACCCGGTTCGCCGAGGGTGTTCTCGATGGTGGCCAGCGTCGGACCGACCACGATTCCGGCTTCGGCCATGCGTCCGGCCAGGGCCTTGTCCAGCTCGGCGTTCGCAGGGACGTGGGCCACCACATCGACACCGGCGGACACGACCTCCTCGGCACCGGCCGTCGAGCTCACGTGAGCGACGACGACCAAGCCGCGGGTGTGCGCGGCAATGACCAGTGCCTGGATGGTTCCGGGGTCCAGCGAGGGCCATAGACCCCCGGTGCCGGAGATGATCTTTAGATAGTCCGAGCCCGCCGCGATCCGTTCCGCCACGAATTGCCCGGCCTGGTTAGCGGCGGTCAACGTCGGGAACGGGGCGTACATCATCGACGGGTGCCCGCCGGGCGCGGTGGCACCGACACCCGAGGAACGCACGTCGGCCACGTCCGGACGGGAGCCGGCCTGCTCCTTAGCGCTGGCCACCAGGCCGGGTTTGCTGAACATGTCGAGAACGGTGGTAACCCCGAAGGTCAGCGATTGTGCGAGAGCGCCGGGAACGAGGTGCACGTGCGCGTCGATCAGACCGGGAAGCACCGTCCCGCCGCCCGCGTCGATCACTTCGTCGCCTTCTTGGGCGGCCGAGGCGACCGAGCNNTCGCGTTCACGATCGTCGTTGCCGCGCCCAAGGCGTCCTCCCCAAGGGATCCTAAACAACCTGAATAGTAGAGGAAGGGAGTGGAGTGCCCCAGAACGCGCGGCTCCGAACCGCGTTGGAGAACAGGGCGAACGTTGCCTGACGCGACCACTAGTCGCGGCTGATCTTCCTTGCCCATGCGTGCATCTGGGCCTTGAGAGCTGACACGTCCTGCGGGTCGCGGCCGTAGGGAGCGAAAAGCGTGTCCGGCAGGCGGTCGACTGCTTTGAGGGCTTGGGCGAACCATGACGGGTCGAAGCCCGGATCGTGTTCTTCCGCGAGGCGGACTAGATCCTGTTCGGAGTAGCGACCGCTTGCCAAGATGGCGGCCACGTCCACGTAATCTCGTACCTCCGCCCGGCCGAACAGGGCGCAGACCTTGTTCGCGACGGCGTCGTCGGCGTGGAGCACGGGGCCGACTGCGACCAGGATCGGCTCGTTCTTGCGCCAGTCCACTCCCAGTTCCACCTTCGCGCGTTCCTCGCCGCTGCTTACGCTGAGCCGCGCGAAGGTCGAGCGTCGTACCTCGGCGTCCGCCTCAAGGCCGTCTCGCCGGTAGGCGGCGATGACGGCATCGACAGCCTGGGAGAAGTCGAACTGGGCGCTGGCCTCCGCGAAGAGGTCCACGTCGGCCGATGGCCGGTCAAGGAAGCCGTGAGCCCTGAACGGCATACCCGCCGGCCAGCGCGAACCCGTATGGGGCCGCCACGTCCAGCGCTACCCGGGCGAGTCGCTCGTGGAACGGGTCCATTCGGCGTCAGCCGCCGATTACGCAGCTAGCCGCAGGTCAGGGAAGCGCTGTTCCCAGCTCCGCCGGACATTCTGCGGCAAGAAGAGCAGCCGCCATACCCGACGCAAAACTGCTTCGTTGAGGTACGAGCGTAGGTCGTCAGCCTGAGTGGCCTCCCTGATCACCCGCTCGTACATCACGTTCCGCTCGGCGGGGTCGTCAAGGTGGAACACTGCCCGCTCCGACCAGTCGAGCCGAAGCGGCAACTGGACGGCACCGCTAACCGGCCCGGCCAGCTCGCCCAGCGTATCGGGCAGCACATACGGGCGGTTCTCCGCGTAGGTCCGACCAGCCATGTCACTAGCGTAGCCCAGCGGGCGAGCGCTTCCCTGAACCAACGGGCTGTTCAGGGATCGCGCGAACCTGAACAAGGCGAGCTGGAGTGATCGGGGTAGTTGAACTGCCGTTGACGGGGGTTGGTTGCCGGTACGTGAACAATCCTGGTTGGCATCAGTGTGATGTTCCGCGATTGCCATGCTTGCCTTCCGGGGCCGCGCGGGTGGCGCAAGTACTGGGCAGGCCCGGCCGGGTTCACCGGCTGACGAGGGGGAGGAACACCTGGTCGACGATCTCGGTGATGGCGTGCTCGTCGCCGGGGCTGAGCGAGAGCGTGTTGCGGAGGAGGTCGAAGGGGAGAGCGGCAACTCGCGGGGGGATGTCGTCGCGTGTTTCGCCGCGTTCGGCGGCTCGTTTGAGGATGGCCGCCATGACCTGGTCTCCGGTCTGCACCATCTGGGCCTGGAAGTCGGCCCAGCACGCGGTCGGGCTGCCGGCGGCCGCCGGGCAGTGGATCATCACCGCCTACACGCTGGCGTTCGCTGGGCTCCTGCTGGTCGGAGGCCGCCTGGCCGACCGGCTGGGCGCCCGCCGTACGCTCCTGGCCACCGCCATCGAGGAGGGCCGGGACCTGTCCTCGATGAGCGGCATCCTGGCCGGCACCGCCTGCCGTCTGCTGCTGGCCTGACGGCCCGGCCTCACTTCAGGTGCCGGGTGAAGAACCGGGCCGAGTCGTCCACCTCGAACCACGGGACACCGGCGTGCCCGCCCAGATTGGCGTGCAGCGTCTTCTCCTTGGTGCCGAAGGCGTCGAACAGGTCCAGGACCGGCTGCCGTTCCATCCCTTCGTCGTCCCACTGCAGCAGGAACTGCAGCGGAATGGTGACCTGCCGGGCCTCCTCGACCAGGGTGCCGGGCACGAAACCCCCGGCGAAGAAAACGGCGGCCGAGATGCGCGGCTCGACCACCGCCAGCCGAATGCCGATGGCGGTCATCCCCTCGTACCCGACCGGGCCGCCGATCTCGGGCAGCGAAAGGAGGGCGTCCAGGGTGGTCCGCCATTCCGGGACCGCCTTTTCGGCCAGCGGGAGGATGAAGGCGTCGACGATCTCGTCGACCGGCTCGCCGGCCTCCAACGCCCGGCGGAGGTCGGCGCGGGCCTGCTCGTCGACGGCGGAACGGGGCCGGTCACCGTGCCCGGGGGCGTCGATGGCGGCCACCGCGAAGCCGTACTCCGCCGCGTAGTGCCGGGCCCTGGCCACCAGCCTGGGGAGCCGCTTGTGCAAGCCGCCGTTGTGGCCGCTCAGGATCAGCGGGGCCGGTGCGGATCCAGGCGTCCACAGGACGCCGGGGATCTCGCCGAGGGTGAATTCGCGTTCGAGGACGCCGTCGTCGAGGCGCTGTTCAGAAGTGAATCGCATGGTCGTGCCTTTCGGGAGTGCTCTTGAACGGCGCTCCCGGACGACCTATCGCCCGACCGTGACCCCGGAGGGGAGCACCCCTGTCGATACGTTCACGGGTACCACCTCCTCGTTCTCTGGCATGGCCTCCAGCAAACTAGCAGTGGTCGCCGTGGTCCGCCAACAGGTTTTTGCGGAGGCTCCGTGGCCGGACGCCACGGAGCCACTCGCCTAAAGGCCAAGGCCGTGTAGTAAAGGGCTTCGGGCCTGTGTGGCGGACCTGGCTGGCGAGGATGGCGTGCCTGGGTCAGCGGCGAACTCGGTACAGCCCCTCCGTTCGCTTACTAGCTGACGGGTGCTACTTGTGCGAGCTGGCGCTCGAGAACCTTGGCTGCGCTATCGCACCAGAGAGCCGCCATGGGCGCTGAGGCGGGATCAGGGAAGATTTCCTCCTCCCCGTTGTCGACGGCGACGAAGATGGCCATCGCGACCGATTCCGGGGATGCCTTAGGTATGTCGAATCCCCGGATCATATCGGTGTCCACCGGGCCGGGCAGGACCGCGTGAACGCTCACCCCCAGCCGGGCCACACGAGCGCGCAGCGACTGGGTCGAGGAGAACGCGGCCGCCTTCGAGACGGAATAGGCCGGGATTACAAATGGCAAGGGGGCGAGAGCGTTCACCGACAGGATTGTTGACAATGGCCCCGCGGGAGCGGGTGACCGCCGGCAGGAAGGCCTGGGTCACGGCGTAGGTGCCGTAGAGGTTGACGGCCAGGTGGCGTTCGAGCGCGGCGGGGTCGGTCAGGTCGTCGGGCAGCGCGATGCCGGCGTTGTTAATCAGCATGTCGAGTGACTTGACCTGTCCAGCGGCCGCCTGAATCTGTGCCGTGCTGGTGATGTCCAGGTTCAGGGGCGTCACCCGGTTGTCTGGGTGGGGCAGCGGCTGGCGGGTGCCGGCATACACTCGTCTGGCGCCTCTGGCCAGGGCTTCGGCTGCCAGTACCCTGGTCAAGATGGCCAGGATCACCCAGATCTACGAGGGCACCGACCAGATCCAGCGCGTGGTGATCGCCCGGCAGCTCGTCATGGGCTGATTCAGCCCCACTGACCTGCGGTTTCCCGTGAAACGGGCCGCCGGGCCAACAAGCCCGACTGCACCCCGGCTCGCCGGACTCGACCGGATGGTGCACCTCATGGACGCGCTGAGCGCGATCAAGGCCCGGATAACCCCGGGCCGTTCGCGCTCGTCGATGCCGTAGGCGACCCGCTGCCGGTGGTAGCCTCAGAGGCCGTGACAGGCGACGCCGCCGCTGTTTTGGACGCGCAGCGGGGGCGGCTCTTCGGCTTGGCGTACCGGCTGCTCGGGTCCGCGTCGGACGCCGAGGACGTGCTGCAGGAAGCGTTCCTTCGCTGGGACGCCGCTGATCGGGACGCGATCGCCAAACCTGCTGCCTGGCTGACGCGAGCCGTCACGAACCTGTGCCTTACTGAGCTCACGAGCGCGCGGGTGCGCCGCGAGCGCTACACCGGCACCTGGCTGCCCGAGCCCGTCCTGACCGGCACCGGCAACAGTGCCAGGATTGGGACCGCGGTCGTGACCGGGGCTGGCGGAGACCCCGGCCCTCTCGAAACGGCGGCGCAGCGCGAGTCCGTGTCGATGGCACTGCTCCTGCTGTGCGAGCAGTTGACCGCGCCGGAGCGCGCAGTGTTCATCCTGCGCGAGGCGTTCGGCTACCGGTATGGCGAGATCGCCGGCATCATCGGCCGCAGTGAGGCCGCATGCCGGCAACTCGGTCACCGGGCTGCCGCGCGGGTGCGCGCCGAATCACGTCACGCACGGTTCACTCCCGCCGATCCTGATGAAGCCGCCCGGTGGCGCCAGCTCACCAGCCAGTTCCTCGCTGCCGCGGCGGTCGGCGACGTCGCCGGCCTCGAACGGTTCCTCGCAGACGACGTGGTGTCGTGGAGCGACGGCGGCGGGAAGGTGCCCGCGGGCCTGCGCCCGGTATGCGGCCGCGCGAAGGTAGCGCGCCTTTTCGCCGCGCTCGGCCCGGCGCTGGCTGCGGGCGCGGAACTCACCCCCGCGCTGGTGCACGCGCTCGGCGAGACCCGCCGCGGCGGGCTGCGGATGTCGGAGGCCGAAGTGAACGGCAGCCCGAGCATGCTGATTTGGGCCGACGGCGAACTGTTCGCGGTGTTCGTCCCGGTCATCGACGGCGGGAAGATCACGGCACTGTATACGATCGCCGCGCCGGACAAGCTGGCCGTCGCCGGGCGGCAAGCGCGGGCGTCACGAAACGCGGTGCTGCCCAGTCAGTAGGGTATGACACGAGAAACGAACGCAGATCAAGTAGTCATCGCGGGGGCGGGGCTGGCAGGGCTCGCTGCCGCGGCCACCGCGGCCCGGGCCGGCGCTCGCGTCCTTATTCTGGACGAGAAGTCCCCAGGCGGCCGCGCCCGCACCGACGAGATGGACGGGTTCCGGTTCAACCGCGGTCCGCACGCTGTGTACGTGGGTGGCGCCGGCCGACGGGTCCTGAACCGCCTCGGCGTCCGGCCCGCGACGCACCTCCCGCCGCTGCGCGGTGCCCGCGTCCTCGTCGGCGGCGGGCTGTACCCGCCGCTGTCCCGCCGGGTCCTCGGGGCGCGCGCCGCGGCCCAGCTGACCGCTGCCTTCACCAGGATTTCCCGAACGGGTCGTGCTGACTCCCCGCGCATCAGCACCCGCGGCTGGCTCGCGTCTCTGGACCTGACGCCCAGGGCCGCGGCGATGCTGGAGTTCATCGTGCGGGTTACCAGTTACGTGGCTGACATGGACGCGATGCCCGCGGACCTCGCGATCGGCCAGCTGCGGATGGCGTGGCGTGGAGTCGGCTACCTGGACCAGGGCTGGCAGGCCCTCGTGGACGGCCTCCAGGCGCGCGCCACCGAAGCGGGCGCGCAGCTCCGCGCGCACACACCGGTCGCCGGGATCTCCGGCGAGCCGGGCGCATGGAGGGTGCGGACCCTGGCCGGGGAGGAGATCCCCGCTACGGCAGTAGTGGTCGCGACGGGCACCCCGACGGGGACGCGCCGGCTGCTGCCAGCCGACCCGGGCTGGGACGGACTCGGCCCGGAAGTCACGGCCGCGTGCCTCGACTTGGGCGTCCGGCACATCCGGACGCGGCTGACGTTCGGGATCGATGAGCCGCTGTACCTGTCCCCGCACGCGCCGGGCGGGAAGCTGGCTCCGGCGGGCATGGGAATGGTGCACGTGATGCGGTACGGAGCGACGTCGGCGGGCGTCGACCGGGCCCGGCTTGAGACGTTCGCGGCGGCGGCGGGCATTGCCGCCGGTGACGTCGCGACCTCCCGGTTCCTACCGAAGATGACGGTCGCAACCGCGCTGCCCGCCGTGGGGATGGGCCTGGCCGGCCGTCCCTCGGTCGCGGTGGAAGAGGCACCGGGCCTGTTCGTCGCGGGCGATTGGGCCGGTCCGACGGGCTGGCTGTCGGACGCGTCCCTGGCCAGCGGCGAGCAGGCCGGCCTGCTCGCCGCCCGTGCAGTCCAGCCCGTGGTGCGAGCGTCGCTCACCGCTGCCTGACAGCCCCAGCTGCGGTCAGGTGGAGGCCCTGCATCTGGGCTGCTGCCCAACTGTGCTGGCGTCTCCGGGGCGGCGCGGATGGCGGGCAGCAGCCCGGCGAGGGCGCCGGTGAGCAGGGCGGCGGGGCCGCCGGCCCAGGCGTCGGGCGGGATGACCACGGCCCAGCCATGGGCGCGGACGTAGGCAGCCAGCTGACCGTGGCCAATACCGGCCCGGTCATCAGCCCGGCCGATGCCGGCCGCATCTTCCAGCCGTTCCAGCGGCTCACCGACCGCACGTCCCATGACGGCTCCGGGCTCGGCCTGGCCATCGTCGCGTCCATCGCCGCGATCCACGGCGGCACCGCCACCGCCCGCCCCCGCGATGACGGCGGCCTATCCGTCACGGTCACCATCCCCTCGGCCGGCGCCCCGGCCCAGGGCACCGGCATTCAGGCAACCGAACGGCCAGGTGTTCCAGCAGAAAGACCCGGAAAACGGTGCTGAATCCGTGCTGACAACCCAGCCATCCTGCATGCGATCGACCTGCGGAAACTGCCGACTGGTCCACGATCACCCAGATCTACGAGGGCCCAGACCCCCACGGCGAAACATAAGCAAACGTGATTTAGGGTGGTCGGGCTAGGCTTGCGGCCCGGTTGTGGCCCATACGACTGACAATGCTGCCCGAATCTGCATGCGATATTCCCGGACCGTAGCCGAAGACGATCGGTGCACCTATGCTCGAAGCCCTTACTCGGACCGGGGCGTGCGCGCCGAGTACGCACCCGCGTCGAGGTCCTCGATGAGAGTCGGGCCTGCGGGTTCCCAGCCGAGAAGGTGCCGTGTCACGGTGCTCGTCGCCGCGAGATCCATGCCGAAGAAGGTGCCGATCCACCCGAAGTGACCTTGGACGTCATCGGGAGCGATCGATGTGACCGGGAGGCCGAAGGCGCGGCCGATGGCCTCCGCGATCTCGCGGGTGGGTACGCCGTCTTCCGCGACGGCGTGCAGCCTAGCGCCGGCCGGGGCCTTCGCGAGTCCAAGAGCGACGAGGCGCGCGGCATCGGACCGGTGCACGGCGGCCCACCGGTTGGTCCCGTCTCCCGGGTAGCCGGAGACGCCCTTTTCGCGGGCCACCGCGGCGATTATCGCGATGAACCCGTGGTCGCCGGCTCCGTGCACGGTCGGCGCGAAACGCAGGCTCACGGTGTGCACACCGCGGTCGACGAACTCGAGCGCGAGATTTTCGCTGCCTCCGCGCGGCGACTCCGGGCCGTGGAACGGGGACGGATCGTCCTCCGTGGCCGGCCTGCCCTGGGTGAGGCCGGCGACGCCCGAGGCGAGCAGGAAGGGGCGGTCGGTGCCGACGAGCGCATCGCCTATGGTCTGGACTGCGGCTCGCTCGGCTGCGCTCGAGGCGGCCGGGTTGGACCAGTCGTGCTTGTTCGCGAGATGGATGACGGCTTCGGCGGCCTCAGCGCCGGCACGGATGCTCGCGAGATCGTCGAGGTCGCCGCGGCGGACGCGAGCCCCCTTGGCCTGGAGGGCAGCGGCGGAGGCGTCGGACCTGGCGAGCCCGGTGACCTCATGTCCGGCGGCGAGAAGTTCATCGACGGTGGCGGAGCCGATCCATCCGGAGGCTCCGGTGACGAAAACGCGCATGGCACTGTCTCCCTTCGGCTCCGTCACGGGCGGAGCGGCTGGTGCACTGATGTCAGTTGACTGATGTCAGCGACAGACATCACTGTACACGTATACGACAGTCGCTGTCATCACTAGAATTGGCACCATGGTGCGTTGGGAGCCGGGTGCGAAAGAGCGCCTGCAGGCAGCGGCACTCGAGCTGTTCGCCACTCGCGGGTTCGAGCAGACGACCGCCGCGGAGATCGCGCAATCCGTCGGGTTGACCGAGCGCACCTTCTTCCGGCACTTCAGCGACAAGCGCGAGGTGCTGTTCTACGGGCAGCAACAATTCCTCCAGGCGTTCGTCGACGGGGTGGACGCTGCGCCGCCTGACGCATCCCCGCTCGAGGTCATCGCCTGCGCGCTTCAGGCGGCGGCATCGTTTTTCCCCGACGAGCGCCGCGCATACTCCCGCATGCGGCAGTCCGTGATCGACCAGAACCCCGCGCTCCAGGAGCGTGAACTGCACAAACTCGCAGGCCTCGCCACAACGGTCGCCGGGGCCCTGCACGCGCGGGGCATCGGCGAGCCGGCCGCCACCCTTGCGGCGGAGTCCGGCGCCACCGTGTTTGGGATCGCGTTCGCACAGTGGATCCGCGAAGGCGAGAGGCGTTCCCTCCCCGACATCGAATCGGATGTGCTCCACGAGTTGCTCAACCTAACCGGAGCGGCAACCGGAACTCGGCGAACAGCGCCCTCCAGGGTCGCCGCCGGCAGCCGGATCAGCGATCGGCGTGCTCCCGCCGCCGGGCCGCCCGAAGCTGCGCCGCCAGGTCGGTGATCGCGGTCTGCTCGTCCATCTCACGCTGGCCGTGACCCACCCTGGCGGCTTGCGCCATGTCCGCCAGCCCGCCGTGGTAGGTGTACTCGATCTCCTTGGCCTCCAGGTCAAGTGCTGTCAGGCCAGAGGCCGCGCCTGTCGGGGGCACGGGCGCGGCCTCCGCCGTCATGGGCGCTGCCTTTGACCCCTCTTTCGCGTAGCGTTAGTAACGAGTCTTTCGCGTATCGTTAGTGACGAGGGGCCCGCGGGCCGGGCCCGTAGGGGCGTTGAGTCCAGTCCCTGCTGACGCTCTCCTTTCTCGGCGGAGGAGCCGCCAGGTGAATGATCGTCTTGACCGTACGGGCAGAGGGACGCATTTGCGCCTGCGGTTGCGTCGCTGAGATGGCTGGCGCCAGGCTTGGCCGGATACTGGCTGCGCTGTCTGCCGGGGGAGATGCGTGGTCCTCGGCCCGGCTGTGCGCAGTGTGCCCGGGGATCGTGGGAGTGAACGGTGCCGGGGTCATGCTCATGTCGGGTGACATCCCGCGCGGGTCGTTGAGCAGCACCGATGATGTTAGCCAGCTGATCGAGGAGCTGCAGTACACGCTGGACGAGGGCCCGTGCGTGGATGCCTACAGCAAGGACATAGTGGTGGCCGAGCCTGACCTGGCAGACCCGGTGGCCCGCCGGTGGCCCGCGTTCACCCCGGCGGTGCTGCAGGCGGGCGTGCGGGCGGTGTTCGGGTTCCCGCTGCGGGTCGGCACGGTGCGCCTGGGGGCGCTCAACCTCTACCGCGACCGGCCGGGACTGCTGACCGACGAGCAGCATGCTGACGCACTGGTCGTAGCCGACGTGGCCGCCCGCTGGGTACTGGACGCCCAGGCCGGGGCGCCCTCCGGCGCGGTGGCGAAAGAGCTGGAGGCCGGTGCCGACTTCCATTTCGCGGTGCACAACGCGGCGGGCATGGTCTCGGTCCAGGAAGGGATCAGTGTCGCCGAGGCGCTGATCCGGCTGCGGACGTTCGCGCTCGGCCACGGCCGCCTGCTCGCCGATGTGGCCGATGACGTTGTCGCCCGCAGGCTGAGGCTGGGATGAGCCCCGCTCACCGGCGAAGTCGGGCGGGGACAGGGCATCACGAGGATGGATGCCACGGCCCGGTCCTAGGTCTGCACGCCGGGCGGGCCCTGACCGGCCGCCCGGCGGGCAAGAGGGTGAGTTGAGATGTTCCAAGCAGCCGACGCGATGCGATCAGTCGCCGAGATGGCCGACACCCTCGTTGACGACTACGACGTCGTTGAACTGCTCACCGGGGTCGCGGATCGGTGCGTAAACGTGCTCGGCGTCTCCGCGGCCGGAGTGATGCTGACCTCTCCCGGAGGCAGCCTGGGGCTGGTGGCCTCCTCTAGCGAGACGATGCGCCTGCTGGAGTTGTTCGAGCTGCAGGCCCAGGAAGGCCCCTGCCTGGATGCCTTCCGCACCGGGGAGCGCGTCGAACACGAGGATCTGCAGGCCGAGTCCGGCCGCTGGCCGTTATTTTCCGCCGCCGCCCTGAGCGAGGGTTTCCAGTCGGTGTCCGCCCTGCCGCTGCGGTTTCGTGACGTCACCCTCGGCGCCCTGAACCTGTTCAGCGTCACGCAGGCCCCGATGGCCGAGGCGGACGTCATGGTCGCCCGCGCCTTCGCGGACCTCGCCACCCTCAGCATCGTGCAGCATCGTGCCAGCGCCGAGGGCCAGCGCGTGAACGAGCAGCTCTCTGCTGCCCTGACCAGCCGCCTGATAATCGAGCAGGCCAAGGGCGTGCTCGCGGAGCGCGCCGCCATCGACCTGGCCGAGGCTTTCTCCCGGCTGCGAGCCTACGCCCGCGATGGCAACCTCCGGCTCACCGATGTCGCCCAGGCCACCGTAGCCGGCACCCTCGATCTCGATCCGCTGACGTGGGCCCGTGTCGTGCGCTGGTGATGCTCGCCATTCGGCCATGGGCCCGGTTCGTGACCCGGCTGCGTGCCCGGCGCCCTAGCCCCGCCCGCCGGCTGCGGGCAGGTCAGGCCGATGGTGATCGAACGCTATGTCCCTGAGGTCCCTGACCGCACGGTCCAGCTCGCTGATGGCCTCCCGGACTGTCCTCGTCGCACGATGATCGCCCATCAACCCCACCACGGCTTCGAGGGCCAGTCCCGCCGAGAACAGCCGGCGCACCACGATGTCAGCCGGGCCCGCGGCGATCCCGTCGTGACCTCCGGCCAGAAGCGGCCCCACCTCCGGCGGGCCGGCTCCTGCAGCGGCGGGAGGACCGCGAGTCAGCCCGGCATCCGGCCTGGGCGGTGACGGTATCGCCGCCGTTGTCGTGGGTGAGATGGATGATTCGCGCATCGCCGAGGCACCTTGGGTCCTATCCGGCCGTGACTGGCCGTGCCGCCAGGGGTCCGGAGCGACGCGGGTACCTGCACCCTTGCGTTGGCCTGATGCAGGATGGTGCGTACACCTATGACAGTGAGCCTACGCCGGTGTCTTGTCCCTGGCGTCATATGTCTCTTCGCAACCATCATCCCGGCGGCCAGGACACGGCCGGGCCCGATGACCGACGCCGGGTACACCTCTTTCTGACCGTGAGCGAGTTGCTGGCCGTCCGGGAGGGGAATACGCGGGCAGAGTCCCCGGCAGGCCGCGTCCCGATAGCTCATAATCCTAGTTAAGCGCGGCATCCTAGTTAAGCGCGGCACCGTCAGCCGGTGCAGAACCCAGGGGGGCGATGTGAGCGCAGACGCCGAGCCCAGTATTTACGCTCTGCTGATCGACGGCACCACGATCGAGATCCGGCCCGCGCGGGCTGACGACTTCGACGCGGTGCGGGAGATGCACGAAAAGCTCTCCCCGGACAGTCTCTACCTGCGCTTCTTCAGCATGAGCCCGATCGCGGCCGAACGGGAGGCACACCGGCTCTGCCGTCCGCCCGCGCCGGACCACGCCGCGCTGCTCGCCCTGCTGGACGGCGAGCTGATCGGCTGCGGCAGTTACGAGTGCGACGATCCCCCATCCCGGTCCGCCGAGATCGCCTTTACGGTCGCCGATGACTGGCACAACCGCGGGATCGGGATGCTGCTGCTGGAGCACCTGATCTCACTGGCCCGCGGGCGCGGCCTGCACGCCTTCACCGCGGAGACATTGAGCGAGAACGCGCGCATGCTGAGAGTGTTCGCCGACGCCGGCCTGCAGACGCACCGCGCCCTGGCCGACGGCGTGTACGACCTCACCTTCCCGCTGCCTACGGGTGAGGCCGACATCGCCCTCGGTACCTACCGTGACGCGGTGGCCGAGCGGGAACGGTCGGCCGGGGTGGCGAGCCTGCGGCATGTACTGACCCCCGCCTCGGTCGCGGTCATCGGCGCCAGCAGGCGGCCCAGGTCGGCCGGGCGGATCATCCTGCGCAACATCGTGACCGGCGGCTTCTCCGGCCTGGTTTACGCGGTCAATCCGGGCTTAACCGAACTGGACGGCGTGCCCTGCGTACCGTCGGCGGCCGCTTTGCCCGGGGAAGTCGACCTGGCGGTCATTGCCACGCCAGCGGTGGCGGTGACCGGTATCGCCGAGGAATGCGGGCGACAGGGGGTCAAGGCCATGGTGGTGCTCGCGGCGGGGCTGGACGGAGCGGCCCGCGCGGAGCTGCATGCCATCTGCCGCCGCCACGGCATGCGCATGGTCGGACCGGTCAGCCTCGGGGTGGCCGACACGAGTATCGGCCTGAACGCGACGTATGCGGCCCGTCCGCCCGGCCCGGGCGGGGCCGGCCTGGCGCTGCAGTCGACCGGTGGCGTCGGTTTCGGTCTGGTCGAGCACCTGTCCCGGATCGGCGTCGGGATCTCCTCGCTGATCTCCCTCGGCGACGAGGACGACGTATCCGGCGAGGACATGCTGCTGTGGTGGGAGTCCGACCCGGCCACCAAGCTGGCGCTGCTGTATCTGGAGTCGATCGGGAACCCGCCCAAGTTCGTCCGCACCGCCCGCCGCGTCAGCCGCACCATGCCCGTCCTGACCGTGATCGTCGGCCGGTCCACGACAGGCCGCCGCCTGGCCGGGGCCCGCGCCACCGCGGCGACCCCCCTGCTCACCCGCCAGGCCCTGTTCGAGCAGGCCGGGGTGGTCGCCACCGCGAACTTCGGCGAACTGCTCGACACCGCGGTGCTGCTGGCGGCGCAGCCGGTGCCCGCCGGGCCCAGGGTCGCCGTGGTGTCCAACACCCGCGGCGCCGCGGTGCTCGCCGCCGACGCGTGCGGCGATGCGGGCCTGCAGGTCGCCCGCCTGGCTGGGGATACCCAGTTGGCGCTCCGGGACCTGCTTCCCCGCGAGGCCACGGTGGCCGGCCCGGTCGATACCACCCTGCTGGTCGGCCCCGGCCGCTTCCGTCAATGCCTGGAGGTGGCGGGCGCCGATCCGGGCGTCGACGCGGTGCTGGCGCTGACGACCATGAGTGCGGGCGGCGACCCGGTTCCCGGGGTGGCCGCCGCGGAGCTGCCGGTGCCGATCGTGGCGGCGGTGCTGGATCAGGTCGAGGTGGTCCGGCTGCTCCGGAGCCCGGACGAGGGGGCCCCCGCTGTTCCGGCCTACGCCTACGCCGAATCGGCCGCCCGCGCCCTCGGCCGCGCCGCGCGCTACGGCAAGTGGCGGGCGATCTCGCCGGGAACCGTGCCCGAGCTCGGCGGCCTGCGCCAAGACCGGGCGAGGGAGCTGGTCGCGGAATTTCTGGCCGGCAGGCCGGCGGGCGGCTGGCTGCCGCTGGATCCGACCGTGGAACTCCTCGGCTGCTACGGGGTGCCACTGGCCGAAAGCATCGGGGTCGTAACGGAGGACGACGCCGCCGCGGCCGCACGGTTCGGGGGCCCGGTCGCGCTCCGGGCGGACGTGCCCGGCCTGGTGCGCGCGCGTGGCGCCGGCGCCCTGCTGATCGATCTGCACGGCGCGGATGAGGTCCGGCGCGGGTTCCGTTCACTGAGGGAGACTTTCGGCCGGCGGCTGGCCGGTGTCATCGTCAAGCCGATGGTCACCGGCGGCGTCGAGGTGATGATCAGCGTGCTGCAGGAGGAGGCCGTCGGCCCGCTGGTGCTGTTCGGGGTCGGCGGTGCGGCCGCCGATGCGCTGGCTGATCGCGCGGGGCGGCTCGCTCCGCTTACCGACTCCGATGCCGACGAGCTGATCCGCTCGATACACGCCGCCCCGCTCCTGCTCGGGCGCCCCGGCGCACCTGGCGCCGATCTCACCGCGCTGCGGGACATGCTGTTGCGCGTCTCCCAGATGGCCGATGACCTGCCGCAGATCGCCGAACTCGAGCTGAGCCCGGTTTTCGCCCGCCCAGACGGCATTCAGGCCGTCGATGCCCGGATCCGCCTCCAGGCTGCCGACCCCGCGGACGCCCACCTCCGTCGGCTGCACTGACCGCCTGGCGACCTGATCCGCCCCGGGAGTGCCTGAAATAAGGTCTGGCTTGCGTCTTCGCTAGTCCCCGAATGCGCCGTCATGCTCGGGGTTCGTCGGGCCATGGTCCAAAATCGGTCAGCTGACCGATGTTTTGCATTGCAAATTGCAGCACGATTTGTGATGAAACCGCACCGGCCCACTAAGGAACCCGATGAACGCGATGGCGCCGACCCGTCCGACTGAGCTACGCCAACGCCGCGTCCGGCTGGCCACGGGACCGGCCGCAGCGGCCGAAGCCCGCGGTCAGGTCCGGGCGGCCATCTGCGCCTGGGACATCCCCGTCGACCCGGACGTCGCGGTCCTGCTCGTCAGCGAGTTGGTGACCAATGCCGTTAGGCACGAGGTGAGCAGGACCGTCATGCTGGCCATCAACTGCTCCCGCGATCAGCTGCGCATCGAAGTCCACGACACGTCGTGCTTCATGCCGGTGCTGGTGGACTCCCCAGCCGACGCGGAGACGGGGCGGGGCCTGATGCTGGTCGCCACCCTGTCGGCTGAGTGGGGTTTTTACCGCACCCCGGCGGGCAAGGCCGTGTACTTCACGCTCGCGCTCCAGCCCGCTCGTGCCCAGGCCGGCAGCCGCGCCGCCCGATCATCTCGACGCAACGGTGCGCAAGGCTGATTCACGGGCGATGTCCGTCCGCGAATGGACGCCGAGCTTCCTCAGGATGTGGGAGACATGAGTCCCCACGGTCCGCCGTGACAGCAGCAGCCGGCCGGCGATCTCCGGGTTGGACAATCCCTCCTCCACGAATGCGGCGATCTTGATCTCGGTCGCCGTCAGGCTCTCCCAGCCACTCTGCGCCCGCCGGTGCCTGGCGTGCGGCCCGCGCCGGATGCCGTGGGCGCGGAACGTGGCCTGCAGCCGGGCGACGTCCGCGGCCGCGCCCAGGGAAGTGTAGACCTCCACGGCCCGGGTGAACGCGCCCCGCGCCTGGACACGGTCGTCGGCGTCGACGAACTCTCCCGCGGCCGTCTCCAGCGCCTTCGCCCGCAGGAGGGGCCTACTGGCGTCGTCATAACACTCCGCGGCCGCGAGCAGCCGGGAGGCATCATGGTCCAGCAGGCCGCCGCAGTAGAGCGCGTTCGCCCGCCGATGCGGGATCTCCGATCCCGCATCGAGCGCGGCAGCGTGACCCGACAGAGCCCGCGCGGTGCTCAGGTCGCCGATTTCGGTGGCGAGCCGGACGGCGTCGGCGAGCAGGTCCTCGATCTCCTCCAATTCTTCTGTCTTGCCGTCGAACGCCTCGGCCAGCGCGGCCAGCGCCTCCGGTAGCGCGCCCTCGTGCTCGCAGTCCAGGCTGCGGGCAAGCGCCAGCGGGCCGATAAGCCGATGCCCGATCCGCTGGGCGTGCGGAACGGCAGCAGCGAGGTGACGGCGCGCCGCGGCGGTCTCGCCGCAATGAAAGCTGATCACGGCGGCGATGCCGAGATCGCAGCAGGCGGCCGCGGGTTCCTTCAGGTTCTCGGGCAGGATCGCTACCTCGGCCAGCGCGTCGTCCCAGCGCCCCGTCTCGAACAGCAACTGGCCCAGCGCGCCGTGCGCCTGAGTCAGCCGGATCGCGGTGCCGACCTGGTCCGCGAGGTGCCGTGCCTGCCCGGCTGCGGCCAGTGCCTCGTCATACTGGTCGAGATTGCCCAGCGTGACGGCCTTGTTGATCTGCAGCAGCAGCCGCAGATCGGTCAGCGCCGGCTCGGACTGGGTCACGGTCAGCGCTCGGTCGTACAGCGGCAGCGCGTCGGTCATATGCCCCTGCACCGCGGTCACGAGCGTTAGCACGTGCAACGCCCAGCCCATGGCCCAGTTGTCGCCCGCCTGCGACGCCGCCGCGAGCGCAGTGGCGGCGACCCGGCCCGCCTTTTCGACCTCGCCCAGGTTGTTGTGCGTCCGCGCGGCGAGGACGAGCAGCCTCGCGCGGTGCCGGGCCGAGATCCCGGGAGAAGCCAGCGCCCGGTCCAGCGTCGCGAGGGACTCCGCGGACAAGCCAGCCAGCATGCGGCATTGCGCCAGTGTCCAGTGCAGGTCCACGAGCAGATCGGGCTCGCACGTCTGCTCCAGCGCGCGGTTCGCCACCTGTTCGGCCGCTACCCTGTCACCGATACGGTAGAGGGCGTCGGCGAGCCGGCTGGCCAGCCAGCTGTGCTGGGCCGAGTCGGCCGGCGAGTTGGTGACCGCCTGCGTGAGGAGTTCGGCCGCGACCCCGGGCGCCTGGCCGATCAGGGGGTCCGCCGTGCGGGCCAGCCAGTTCAGCATCCACTCGTCCATCGGCGCGTCATCCATCAGCCCGGGGGTGCCGTCCAGTCCGCCGACGGCCCGCAGCATCTGCCGGGCGACCCGGTCGGCCGGCGCGCCCGCCTCCGCGAGGGCGCGCCCCGCGTCCCGGTGCCAGGCCGCGCGCACCGGCGCCGGCATCTCGTCGTACAGTGCCGCCCGGATCAGCGGATGCCGGAATCCGAGGCCGTGGCCGGACTCGGCCAGCACCCCGGTGGCACAGGCCTCGTCAACCGCCGGGACGAGGTCCACCACGCTGCGGCCCAGCACGATCGCCAGATCGGGGACCGCGAACTCCATACCGAGCAGGGCCGCCGCCCGCAGCACCTCACGCACCGGCCCGGCGACAAAGCCAAGACGGTCCGCTATGGCCGCCGACAGGGAGCCGGGCGCGGAACCGCTCGCCAGCTCGGCGGTGCCCTCATCGGTGATGATCAGACCGGAGCCGCGGGCCAGCGCGGCGACAAGCTCGGTGACGTAGAGCGGGTTGCCTGCCGCCCCGTCGGCGAGCCGCAGCAGGTTGCCGTCGGGTTTGCCGCCGGCGAGGGCTGCCACCAGATCGGTCACGGCTGCCCCGGTGAGCCCGGTGAGCTGCAGCCGGGCGGCGTCGTCGACCACTCGCCGCAGGGCCGACAAGTCATCCCGCTGCGGCACCGGGCGCATCATTCCGACCAGTAGCAGTGGCACCTGACGCGCCGTTCGCGCCAGCCGTCCCCACAGGGTGATGCTGGTCTGGTCGGCCCATTGCAGGTCGTCGACGACCAAGACGGTTGGCCGTACGGCGCACTGCTCGGCGACGAGCGCCAGCAACTGCTCCGCCAGCACCGCTGGCACATCCGTGCCGCGGTCGGCGGCAACCTCACCGCGCAGGAGCCGGACGATCGTGCTCCGCCGGGGATTCGTGGAGGGCTCGCGTACCCGCAACCCGTCGAGGAACGGCAGCAGCGGCAGTGCCTGGCCCAGTTCGTCACCGGCGCCCCAGAACACCTCGCAGCCCGCATCCGGCGCTCCCGCGACCGCCGCCCGTACCAAGGCGGACTTGCCGATGCCCGGCTCGCCCTCGATGAGCACCGACTTGCCTCGCCCCAGAGACACCTCTCGTACCAACCCGGTCAGCAGCATCATCTCGCTGTCGCGGCCGACGAGCACACCGGCCGGGGTCACCGGGGGCATGGCGAGAACTTTACTACCAGAACATCTACCGAACAAGCAGGCGTTTTTCGGACATTAATTCGGCACTCGAACAGCATTGTCCGCCATTAGCCATCTTCATTTTTCGCCCGTGCAGTGCAAATTGCATAGAGTCTTGCGCTGCATGGGTGACTGATATTTCCCCGACCAAAGGCGTGAATATTGCGTCTAAAAAAATAAAGAAAGACCAGTGCAAAAAGTCATTCTAAAAAGTTTAGATAATGGCTTGCTTGACACATGGAATAGCCGAAGACTGGCAATAATTCCAATATAACCCAGACGCGCCGGGCGAGACGACGAGGCCACGCCACAGGCCGCTGAACTCGGCAGACGTCACGGAGGAACCATGCGTATAAAACGATCCATCATCATTCCCGCTCTCCTAATGCTCGGCGCGGCCGGATCGACTGCGGCCGGCTCAGCGGCCGTCCTAGCGACTGCCCAGGCGTCCAGCACCCAGGTGGTGGCGATGGCTCCCGCCGTTTACTATCACGGGTGAACTGGCCCGGCACGGGACTAACGGGCTGTCGACGATTCGCCAAATCCCGGCAGGTCGATTCGCCAAATCTGCGGCAAGCCGGTCGTGTGCTCACTTCAGATACGTAAATTTTGCTTGCGCTAGTGCCGAGTCGACTGCCGGGCCCCGACCCGGGCTCCGGCAGCGCCAGAAACTTCAGGAATGTTTCTTCACATCTGTCCCTCACGTCATATAGCTGCACAGCAGTTTCAGCGTCGGCGATTCCGCCGCGACAAGGAACTGTCAGGGCCAGCGAGACGTGGCGTACCAGTGGCGAGTTCGCAAACCGGTCGTAGCCGAGATCTCGGCTAAGGCGTGTTTCATAAGCTGCGGGGCAGCCACTCGTTGATGGCGGCGATGTGGACGGCGGCTTCGTAGCGGATGGCGAGCTTGTCGAAGCGGGTGGCCACGGCCCGGTTGCGCTTGAGCCGGTTAACGCCGCACTCGACGCGTGCCGCTGTTTGTAGATCTCCGTGTCCAGGGCCGGGGCCCGGCCGCCTTTGCTGCTCTTGTTCTTGCGGTGGCCGATCCGGTCGGCCGGCTCAGGTGCACTTGATGCCGCGGCGGCGCAGGTTGGCGCGGGAGCTGTAGACCTTGTCGCCCAGTGCCCGGTCCGGGGTGTCTGCCGCCGCTCGGTACGGGCCTAGTGCGGTGCGCCTGAAATTCGTTGCAGATATCGTGCGAGGGAGTCGAGGATCTCCTCGGCGGTCTTCTTCCCTACGAACGGCCTGGGGTCAGCGTTCCACTGCTGGCCCCAGTCGCGGACCTCGCCTTCGAGTGCCTGGACGGGCTTGTGGACGCCGCGCTGGAGCATCTGGGTGGTGTGGTAGGCGAACCACCGCTCGACCTGGTTAATCCAGGATGAGCCGGTGGGAGTGAAGTGGACGTGGAACCGGGGGTGGCGGGCGATCTACTCGTTGACGGCGGGCGTCTTGTGGGGATGCCGCCGGCCGCACATGGTCGAAGCGCCGGCCGCACATGGTCGAGGCGCCCGGCGCACGTGGTTGAAATGACGGCGGTCTGATCCGTTCCGCGGGGCGCCCTCGAAGTGCGCCATTCGATCTTCATCCGGCGCAAATCTGCCCTACGTGCTCAGGTGGCCCAGGACCCACTCATACGTGCTCAGGTGCCCCAGG
>PLRW01000203.1 GCA_003164955.1 Actinomycetota bacterium | reverse complement strand
GCTCTGCCGTTATACGTGTTATGGCAACACGTTCAACATACTCCGCGACCGATGCCAGAACAATGCGAGCGGCGGGCGTACGACGCCGTGGATGCGCACCTCACTGCCTGCCCCCGCGACGCATCCGGGGAACAGCGCGATACCGGTGGCCAGGAAGCAGCCGTCCCCGATCCGGGCGCCGTTGATATGAGCGTGCGGCCCGATGAGTACATCGTCACCGATAACCGCCGGATGCCGCGTCAGCGGGCATCTGGCAGGCAGGATTCGACTCCCTTAACCGTCGGCCGGGCCCTGGCGACCCCAGGAAACATGTGAGTGCCCCGGTCATTGAGGTTACCGGGGCACTCATCCTGCGATCAAGATTCCGGCCTTCGCTCCATAGGCTCTCGCCTTCCTTCCCGCAACGACTGCGGCTATGCGTATGGCGACCAGCGGTGCCACCGATCTAGGAGATGGCGGACAACGTGTGACCCGTGTGGCCTGTGCGGCATATGTGGCCTGTGCGGATGAAGGGCCATCACGACCTCCCTTCGTGCCCTTTCGGGATACACCTTCGGAAGTTCTGGATTAGGGGCCATAGGTCCGTTCCCGGCGTGATATAGAGCACAGTTACCCTGCCCGCAGAGATACTCGTAGTGCGGACGGTGTGATGGTGTCGCCTCGGGATAGATGCAAGCGGCAGACTCCAGCCGAGGGCGGCTGTCGCGGCCCGGAGTTCGGCGAGTGCCTGGCGTGTGAGTTCGGTGAGCGTCTGGTGGCTGGCCGGATCGGCCCACTGGCCGAAGGCGCGGTCGAAGGCGCGGATGCCGAGTTCGGCGGCCAGGCTCGCGGTCAGGTCCGGTACGCCGCGCTTCTGGAGGGCTTCTGCCATGGCTTCGGCCGGCGCCGGCGCGGTCGTTCACCTCGCGTTCGACCACGAGACCATGTTCGCCGGGAACTTCATCACGATGCCCAACACGGACACCAGGCAGCTCCTCGGCTGGGAGCCGGACCACCCCGGGCTCATCGCCGACCTCGACGACGGCCACTACTTCACCACCGACTGACGCCGGCCCACCTCGTCCGGGATGATCCGCACCAGCCTGATCGCCGTCCCGAAGCGAGGCCGGGTACTGGCCGCCAAGTCGCTGGTCTTCGCCGTGGTGACCTTCGTCGTGGGCGAGGTCGTCAGCTTCGCGGCGTTCTTCGTGGGCCAGGCCCTCATCGCCGGCCATGCCCCCCACGCGGCGCTCGGCGATCCCGGGGTAGCCCGGGCGGTGGCGGGAGCGGGGCTGTACCTGACCGCCCTGGCGGTGCTCGGCGTCGCCGCGGGGACTTTGCTCCGGCACCCGGCCGCCGCCATCGCCGCCATGGTGGCCGTCCTGTTCGTCCTGCCCGGGATCGCCCAGGCGCTGCCGGACTCGTGGCGGAACCCGGTCACCGAGTTCTGGCCGACCCAGGCCGGGGGCCAGCTCACTAGCGTCCACCACTCCGCCCACACCCTCCAGCCCTGGTCCGGCTTCGGCGTGATGTGCCTGTTCGTCGCCATCGTGTACGCCATCGCCTGGACGCTGCTGGACCGCCGGGACGTATGATGGCGGTCAGGGCGCTTCGCCGTACCCAGGGCCCCGGTCCCCGCTGCGGGCAGTGATCAGTGAGCCCTTTCTCATCCTGGTCGTGACGGGTTCGTCACGGTCTGGTGACGTCGCGGCGTGCCGCCGCCGGGAATGAGAAAGCCCCGGCAGGTGAGCTAGCCGGCCAAACTCGGTTCATAACCACTACCAGGGGCTTGCATGCTTTTCTGCCGTGCGCCGCTGCCGTTGTCGCGTCAGACCCTGAACTTCGCGGCCGGGATCATCCGCGGAATCGTCTTGCTCGGGCCATGAACGCGACAACGCCAAGGGGCGTTGCCGCGCCCATTTACCGGCCCTTATGCCAGCGAAAGTGAGGCCACCGGCAGCGGCCCCGCCGTAGTGCTGTGATCAGTGCGGCTGAACCGCACGACAACCAGATCATCATCGTCCAGGTCCGTCAGCTGATTGGCCGGCGCGACAAATCTCATCGGCTTCTGGCCAACCCGCTTTGCGTAAGCAGACTGCAAGCCGAAAATTATCTTGCCGTCAATCTCCGGGCCGAGCCCGGTTATCCGACCGGCCTCAGCCAATATCTCGGCCATTATCGATCTTCCTTCCTTCGTGACGGGCCTGGTAATAGGCACCCATCTCCAGGTCACGCAGCCGGATCTGCAAGATCTCTGACCGGCTCAGCCAGGATTTTCTGGTCTGAGGGCCCCACATTTTCACCGTAGCCTGGATCGGCACATTCTGCAATTCGGCTGCAGCCCCACGGGCCGCTCAAATTGCTTAAGCGCAGCGAGTACGTACTGCTTTGTAAATTGCAGGTACTTTTTTAGTTACGTCGCCGCTCCGCAGCTCGGCGCCGCCGTTACTGCCAAATGATGATAAATCGTCACGACGCCCCATTAGTCAGCCCCAGCCTGCTACCGGGCCTCGCCTACTACACGGCCGCCCGGCTCAGCCTCGAACTCTCACTCGCCGGCCACAGCGTTACCCCGTTGTGGGCGCCCACCGGGCGCGGCCCCCGCCGCTCTCCTGACGTCGGCGCTCGTCACCTTGGCCGCGGTCTACCAGCAGGGCCACTTCGCCACGCCACCTTGACCATGGAGCCCCGGATCTTTATCGTTATGCCATCATCATAGAATAATGTGCTGATGGAAGAGGGTTTATGTTCCGGTTCCGGCTGGATGCGTCCTCGGGTGTCCCGCCCTACCTGCAGCTCGTTCACCAGGTCCGGCAGTCGCTGCTGCTGGGCTACCTGCGCGCGGGTGACCGGCTGCCGACGGTCAAGGAGCTCGCCGGGGACCTGGCGATCAACCCCAACACGGTGGTCAAGGCCTACCGCCAGCTGGAACACGAGGGCCTGGCCGGCGGCCGGCCCGGGCAGGGCACGTTCATCACCGCCACCCTGGCTCCGCCGCCGCCTGCCGCCAGCGAGATGTTGCGGGCCTCGCTGGAGGAGTGGTTCCGTTCGGCGCAGGAGGCCGGGCTGAGTGACGAGGCGGTAACGGCGCTGATCGCGGTGGTCCGCCACGACATGCGGAGGGAGAGGATCGGATGACGCGCGACGACGGCGTCGCGGCACTGCGGGCGGACCGGCTCGGCAGGCGGTACGGCCGGGTCTGGGGGCTGCGGGACTGCACGTTCGCGGTGCCCGCGGGCTCGGTTGTCGGCCTGGTCGGACCAAACGGCGCGGGCAAGACCACGCTGCTGTCGCTGACCGTGGGCCTGCTGGCGCCCACCGAAGGGGAGATCGCGGTCTTCGGCGAGCCATCCCGGGCCCATACCGTGGCGACCCTGTCCCGGGTCAGCTACCTCGCCCAGGATCACCCGCTTTACCGGGGCTTCACCGTCGCGGACATGTTCCGCCTGGGGCGCTCGATGAACCCGCGGTGGGATCAGGCGCTCGCTGAAGCGCGGATGGACGCGCTCGGCATCCCGCCGGAGCGGAAGATCAAGGCCCTGTCCGGCGGGCAGCAGGCGCAGGTCGCGCTGACCATGGCGCTGGCCAAGCGCGCGCCGCTGCTGGTCCTTGATGAGCCGGTCGCGAACCTGGATCCGATCGCCCGGCTGGAGTTCATGCGGGACGTGATGGCCGAGGCGGCCGGCTCGGGCCTTACCGTGGTCATCGCCTCGCACGTGATCTCCGAGCTGGAGCGGCTGTGCGACTGGCTGCTCGTGCTCACCGGCGGCCGGCTGCGGCTGGCCGGGCCGGTCGATGACCTGCTCGCCGGACATCACCTGCTGACGGTGCCGCGACCGGTCCCGGACGGCGACCTGCCCGGGACGGTCATCAGCCGCGCCGACAGCGACCGGCACTCGACCGCGCTGGTGGCTGCCGACCTCGGGCAGCTGGCGCAGGCCCAGCGGCCGGGATGGCAGGCCGAGGCGGCCAGCTTCGAGCAGATGGTGCTGGCCTACCTGCAGCGCCCGCCGGCCGCGGAGCCCGCCGGCGGTCACGCCCCTCCCGGCCGGCGGCCCGGGGCGGCCAGGCCGGCGGTCACGTCATGATCTGGGTCACCTGGCGGCAGCACCGCGCCCAGGCGATCGCCTGCCTGATCGTGTTCTGCGCGCTGGCCGTCTTCGCGATCACGGTCGGCACCTGGATGCGGTCCACGTTCGCCAGCGACGGCCTCCCGGCCTGCCTGGCGCGCAGCGGCGGAGCCGGCTGCCCGGCGGTCATCACGTCGTTCGTGAACCAGTTCAGCCGCGGTGTCAGCATGATCATCAATGTGCCGCTCATCGCGATCCCGGGGCTGCTCGGGATCGTCGTGGGCGCCCCGCTGCTCGGCGGGGAACTGGAGCGGGGGACCTGGCGGCTGGCCTGGACCCAGACCGTGCCGCGGACCCGCTGGCTGGCCGCCAAGCTCGGGCTGGTCACCGGCGGGCTGATCGTCTTCGGCGCGGCGGTCACCGCGCTGATGACCTGGTTCCACGCGCCACTGGACCGGGTCACCTCCAGGCTCCAGCCCGGCCTCTCCACCCCCGAGGGGCTGACGTTCACCGCCTCCCTGCTGTGCGCGTTCGGGCTCGCCGTGCTCGCCGGGCTGCTGCTGCGCAACGTCATCGGGGCCATGGTCGCCGCGTACATCGCCTGGGAAATCCCCACCGCCGTCGTCGTGCTCATGACCGGGCCGATTCACCTGCCGCCGCCCGCCACCATGCGGATCGCCTGCCGGGCCGGGTGCCCCGGCGCGAGGCTGTCCTCCGTGCCGCCGGTCACCGGCCATCTCGGCGACTTCGTGCTCACCATCACGCGCCGCGGCGGCGACCTCGTGGTCACCTACCTGCCCGCCAGCCGGTTCTGGACGCTGCAGCTCATCCAGGGCGGGCTGTTCCTGGTCATCGCCGCCGCCGCGCTGGGCACGGCCATCTGGCTCCTGCGCAAGCGCACCACCTGAAAAGAGGCACACATGAGAACCCGGCCAGCACCGCTGCCCTGGTCACCGGCACGCTGCCGGGCCAGCGGCAGGCCAGCGCTACCTGGGCAGGCCCGATGAATCCGGCACTCATCACCATCATCGCCCTCGGCATCGTGCTGGCCGTCGCCTGGGACGGCTTCTGCCTGCATGACCTCTTCCGGGCTGATCCAGCGAAGGTACGTTACCTGCCCAGGTGGGCATGGGCGGTCGTCTGCCTGATCTCGTGCCCCTGGGGCGGCCTGCTCTACGTGATCGTCGGCAGGAACGCCTTCGGCAGGGCTTTGTAGGCCGCCGTCAGCCGCCGGGCGGTCCCCGATCGCCGCCACGACCTCGCGAGCAGGAAGGAGCGACCAGAGTGCGAAGTGAGGAAGTGAGCTTCTACAGCGGCGGGTGCACCATCGCCGGGACCTTCACCGAGGCGGCCGATCCCGTGGCGGCCGCGCTCCTGATCACCGGCAGCGGCCGGACGGACCGGAACTCCGACGCGCGGCTCCCGGGAGGGCGGACGCTCCGGATCGGGGTGGACAAGGCGATCGCCGGTGCCCTCGCCGGAGCCCGGGTCTCGGCACTGCGGTACGACAAGCGCGGGGTCGGCGCCAGCGGCGGCGACTACCTGCGGGCCGGGATGGACGACCGGCGCGCCGACGCCCGCGCCGCGCTCGGCTGGCTGGCCGCCAGGGCCGGCGGCCTCCCGTTGCTCGCCGCCGGGCACAGCGAAGGGGCATGGCACGCGGCCGAACTGGCCGCCGACGGCGCAGTCGCCGGCGCCGTCCTGCTCGGCGCCGGCGCCCGGCCCGCCGAGGAGATCCTCTCCTGGCAGACCGAGATGATCACAGCCCGGCTCCCGGCCGCGGCCAAGATGATCCTGCGGATCACCCGCACCGATGTCATCCGCTCCCAGCGCAAGCGGGTCGCCCGCATCAAGGCATCCCAGGCCGACGTCATCCGGATCCAGGGCATCCGGTTCAACGCCCGCTGGTGGCGCGACTTCCTCGCCTACGACCCGCGCCCGGCCCTGGCCCGCATCAAAGTTCCCGTCCTCGCGATCACCGGCGGGCAGGATGTCCAGGTCCCCCCGGAGGACGTGGCGGCGATCGGCCGCCTCGTCCGGGGTCCTTTCGAGGGCCACGTGACCGGTGATCTCAGCCACCTGCTCCGGCCCGACCCCGCGTCGGCCGGCCCGCGGGCCTACCGGCGCGCGGTCCGGCAGCCAGTCGACGCGGAAGTTCTCGGGCTCATCACCAGCTGGATCACACGCCACTGGGCCGGGTCGCCAGGCCCGGCAGCACAAAGCCGCCAGCCACCAGACCGCGCCGACCATCTGTAGCAGGCCGGCCGGCGCGCCCACCACCGGTGGTCTGCCTGAGCTACCTGGCTGCCGCCGAACTGTGGCAGTTGCCGCCCTTCCCGCGCAAACCAGGGTGCGGAAGCAGTCGCTATTGACCAGTCCATCGCGGCGAACGGCCCGATGGTCGCCGCCTACTTGAAGCCTTGGACGCCACCAACCCGAATCGTATTTCCGAGCCCACAAGATCCGGCCGACTGGTAACAAACCAGCAGCGTTCACACCGTTACAGGACATATGCGGGACGCAGCCGAATTTCCTGCTTAGTCCCGGCGGTCAGTTGTCAATCACGGAGCGATTATCTAGTATTTACTCTACGTAGTCGAATGGTTCATCGTAATCTTTGCTGCGGGGAGGTGCCACGGTGATCAGCAGCCTGGTCGGCTGGACCGCCAAGGCCCGGGTTTGCGATGGGACCTGTCCATGAAGGGCTCAGCTGGCCTGATATGCCGTAGCTCCTAGCTGGGAATATGGTTCCGATTTGGGAGCCCGCAACCTGTCTGGCGGGGTAAGCCGGGCGTCATGGGCCAGGAAATGTGCATATTGATCGGCGTGCGCTGCCGCTGTGAGAACCGGACCCGATATCAGACTTTATCCCGGCACTTCGCCTTGGCGCGGCGCCCGGACAATAGCCGCCCGGACAATAGTCGCATTAGGCGGCGGACCGGAGATCCCGCTTAAACCTCCATAAGAGCGCTCGCTCATCCAGATGTTTCACAGCCTGCGCCGGAAAGTAACGCAGGCTCTATCGGGGGGGTTCATGAATGTACCGGAAGGAACGTGCCCGCGAGGCGCTGCCTTCCTGCAGCCGGTAAGAGCCGGCATCTCGTCAGCTTTGCGGCCAGGGCCGGGCCGGCGGTCAGTACTGAGCCTGCTCGTCATGACCCTCTTCGCGGCTGGGCTCCCCCTCGCCGCCGTGGTCCCGGCCGGCACGGCGAGCGCCGCTTCGATGGTGCCGGCTAGCCCGAGCAGGCCGCACCCCGGTAGTGCCGTCCACCGAAGGCAATCCGGTGGTGTTGTCCCGGTCAGCATCCCCGGCCGCGGCCTGCCGTTCAACTGCTCGAACGCCGTCTTCCGTGACGGTGCCGGTCAACGGCGGGCACCCCGGCCCGACGCCCACAGCCTCATCCACGCCGGGAAGCTCTACGCCGCCCGCCACGCCCGCCACACCTACCCCGGTCAGTACGCCTACCCCGGCCAGTACGGCTACACCGCAGCCGTCACCGGTGCCGACGGCGCCGCCAGGGCCGGTTGTGCCGGGCACCGTCCCGGTTACCGGCTAGCCCTCCCAGGCGGTGGCGGCCACCGCCGCGCCGTCCCTCCCCCGGAGGCAGTCATCAGCAGACCCAACCAGCTAAGGAAGGCGATGATGAAGTTCAGCATCTCCCGCCGGACGCTGACGACGGCCGGGGCCGCGGCGGTCGCCGTACCGGCGCTGGCCGCCGTGGCCGGATGCAGCGCCAGCCCGGCGCATCCGGCGGCCGCGGCGCCGCCAGCTACCGCGGCCGCCATGCCAGCCCCCACCCCCACGGTCACGGTCCCGAAATACGAGGCGGCCGATAACGTCCGCCAGCAGGTCACCGCGACCGCCTGCGCCAGGGACGGCAGCCAGGGCTGGCATCTGACGGGCATGGCGACGAACACCTCCTCGTCCCGGCACGGCTACTCGATCGTCGTGGACTTCGTCACCCGTGAGGGCGACACGGTACTGGATACCAAGATTGTCAAGGTGAAGCCGCTCGCGCCCGGGGCTTCTGCCCGGTGGTCGGCCGTCGGCGCCGCCGGGCACGAGAACGTGGCGTGCGTCATCCGCCAGGCGCTGGCGCAGGCGTAACGAGCCGGGCGGGGACACGATGAGATCAGGCTGGTCAGGCACCCGGATACGCTGCCGGCGCCTGGGCGGGAAGGCGGTGCTGGCCGCGTCGCTCGTGGCAGGCAGCACCCTGCTCGCGTCGGGGTGCAGCGGCACCCCGGCCGCGCATCACGCGGCCGGCGGGATGGCCACGTCGATCCCGGCCACGTCGATCCCGGCTGCGCCGGCCGCGCCGGCCCCGACATACCCGGCGGCCCCGACGGCCCCGACGGG
The DNA here is from genome assembly GCA_003164955.1 of Actinomycetota bacterium. Lineage (GTDB taxonomy): Bacteria > Actinomycetota > Actinomycetes > Streptosporangiales > Streptosporangiaceae > Bog-532. Next base: position 1,473 of record PLRW01000203.1, on the reverse strand, counting down.
TATGTCGCTGATCGCCACGTTGCGCGGCACGGCCGTCCACTACGCGTCGGCGCAGGGCACCGCGGACGGCATGGTGCCGGCCTTGTGGCACGGCGCGAAGTCCGAGCTCCCGGTGATCGGGTCCCGGCCGGGCTGGGTCGAGGTGCGGATCGCGCAGCGGCCCAACGGCTCGACGGCCTGGGTGCACGCCTCCGCTGTCACGCTGAGCAGTACGCCTTACCGCATCGTCATCAACACCAAGACGATGCACCTGCTGCTCTATAAGGATGCGAAAGAGATCCTTTCGGCCCCGGCCGGCATCGGGACCGCCTCGGATCCCACGCCGCGGGGGAACTACTTCGTGGCGTTCATCGAGTCGCCGCCGGAGCCCAATCCCGGCTATGGCGCGTTCATCATGGTGACCTCGGCGCACTCGCCCGCGATCGCGGACTGGGACGGGTCAGGTGATGCGGTGATCGGGATCCACGGACCGCTGGGCGACGACCCGGAGATCGGCACGACCGGCGCGAGGATCTCCCACGGCTGCATCCGGCTGCACGAGGCCGAACTGCTGAAACTCCGGGACGTCCCGCCGGGCAGCCCGATCCAGATCCTCAGCTAGTGGGTCGCGTTAATTCGCCAGCTCACTCACGCCCAGCGCATGACGATCTTGAAGAGGGCTTATGCCCAGGCCGGCAAGACGCAGGCGAACACCACACGGTGGCTCGCGAAGCAGGTAAACGCCTGGCAGTCCTGAGTTGTGAACCGGCTGGCCAGGTCTCCTGAGGCGAGAGCGTCTGCTAATGCAGCGATCCCTTCCGCGCGCCCCGGATGCTCCTCCCGTGCGCTTCGGGCCGTGCCGTCCCCCGGCGCGTTACGATGCCACCGTGAGCGCCCAGCCTGCCGAGCGCGAGGACCCGCTCGACCCGCAGCGATCCTGGACCGGCTGCCCGCGGGCGAGCGCGGGTTCTTCCTGGACCAGTACCGGGAAGCGGTGGACAATGCCCGTGACCCGGCCAGCTGGAAGCAACTGCGGCGCGTCCTGCGGCTATGGAGATCTCACGCCGACGCCGCCACGGACCCCGGCTACCGGGAGGCGCTGGACGCCGCGCGCGGCCCGGTCAGCGGTGGCATGCCGCTGAAGGACGCCGTCCGCATGTACCGCCCGGCCTCGTGAGCTGGAGGCCGTGGCTGGAAGATCGCGCCCTGAGCCAGATGCAGGGACTGCCGGCCGAGGCCATCGACATGCTGGTCCGGACCTGCACACGGCCGGGTACCTTCGCGTGTTCTACACGCTGGCCAGACGGCGCGGCCGGATGCACACCAAACCCGAGCTCACCCAGATGCTGGCCGCTGCCGGCCTGGACGTACAGGGATGGGCCCCCGTGTTCGACCTGGACCTACTGTTGCCACTGCGCCGCCGCCCGCCACGCCCACCGGTGGGCCGCATGCCGCTCGTCACAGCGGTCATCGCACGCGCCGCCTGAACACAAC